>CAZYYM010000092.1:0-13711 GCA_964651385.1 uncultured Gammaproteobacteria bacterium
GCGACTATTGAGCATTTTCCGCCAATAGCGTTCAACAATTCGGTGAACCTTTTGCGTTACTCATCGCCATCAATCAAGCAGTCGATGCGGCGGGTGGGGCGTTTTCGCCTGAACAGGATAGACGCTTTCGCAAGCAATACCGACGTATTCTGGCACAGGGAGATATCGAATCTCCGGCCCCCGATGAACAACAAAGACCCCCCGGCAAACGAGGCCGTCTGAAACGAACCAAGTCCCGAGGCTTGCTGGAACGGTTGCGTCAATTTGAGGATGATGTGCTCCGCTTTATGGTGGTGCCCGAGGTTCCCTTTACCAATAATCTGGGGGAGAATGATATTCGCATGACCAAGGTTCAACAGAAAATATCCGGCTGCTTTCGTTCCAGGGGAGGTGCTGAAACATTTTGTCTGATACGAAGCTATTTATCGACATGCCGCAAGCATCAGATCAGCGCCAGTGGGGCGCTAAAAGCGATCTATGACAGAAAACTGCCCAGCCTATTCAGTGAGAGGGCTGAATAGTTACGTATATTCTTATTCATTATGTGGCTTTTGCTTTCGGGTAAAACTTGACATTTTCTAAGCCTTTAAAATCTGCATCTTGAGTCCATACCACAGCCTCATATTTGTGGGCGGTGGCGTAAATGATGCTATCAGCAAGTGGCAATTTACGTTCAACACCAAAAACGGCAGCATTTACTGCTAGTTCGCCATCCAATGCAATAACTGTTCCCTGCTCCATATGGGCAACCACTTCAAGCGCAGATTCTACATTTCGCTGACGCAACACGCTTTTAAATACTTCGGTTATAGTAACGCTAGGCACCAGTAGTTTATCCAGAGTTTCAATTGGTTTTGCAAATAAACGGGCATTCCTATCCCCGGCAAAATAAGACAACCAAGCCGATGAATCTACGACATTCATATCCGATCTTTATCTCTGCTCACCTCGGTATCTATACCTTTGAGCAAACCTTTCAACTTCTTCATTGGTTTAATTGGAATTAACTCGATGCGGTTCTGATAGGTAAGCACTTGAATTTTCTGGCCACAAAATATTCCCATAGATTCTCTAACTTCCTTCGGAATAACGACCTGGTATTTAGGGGAAACTGTTACTGCTGTCATGACTCGCTCTCGATCGATCGAATAGCCGTAATACGATAATCGTATCGATCAATTCTGTCAAGCCACATGACACATAAGAGCAGTATAAGGGGTCAAAGCCCTTTAAAATTATTACAGCAATGATGGGACATTTAATTTGAGAAATCTAAACTCAAAGATTGTAACTGTATATGACTAGCTTGCGCTTATAGACCGCTGCACCTGCTGCCAGTTTTCCCCCAAACCAACAGCTGCATCGTCAGGTGCCAGCACACCTTTACCCTTGATGATATCGGCGGCTCGCTCGGCCATCATAATCGTCGGCGAATTCAAATTACCATTAGGTATGGTCGGAAAAATAGAGGAATCCACGATTCGTAAAGACTCGATACCATGTACGCGCGTTTCGGAATCGACCACGGCCATATCGTCTTCACCCATACGACAGGCGCAAGAGGGATGGTAGGCGCTCTCTACCGCACTGCGTACGAAGGCATCGATTTCTTCATCGCTCTGCACCGCTTCACCGGGCTGTATTTCCGATTCGCGATAAGGATCCATAGCTTTTTGGGCAATGATTTCGCGGGTTAAGCGGACGCAGGCGCGAAAGCCTTCAACATCGTCCTGATGCTGCAGGTAGTTAAACAGAATTTGAGGTTTATCTTTTATATTCGCGGTCATAGCCCGAATCGTACCTCGACTTTTCGGTTTATTATGGCCGACGTGAACCTGAAAGCCATGACCTTCGAATGCAGCACGACCATCATAGCGCATTGCTGCTGGTAAAAAGTGATACTGAATATCCGGCCATTCAACGCTCGCTTTGGATCGGATAAATGCACAGGATTCAAAATGATTGGTAGCACCCAGTCCCTTTTTGGTGAAGAACCACCGAGAACCAATGCAGAATTTGTCCCACAGATTCAATTTGCCATTCAGCGTAATGGGCTGTTTGCAACGGAATTGAAAATAAAACTCGAGGTGATCCTGCAAATTTTCACCGACACCCGGTAGATCATGCTGCACTTCGATGCTAGCCTGTCTTAATACCTCGCCAGGACCGATACCCGACACCTGCAATAGATGCGGTGAAGCGATAGGGCCCGCACTGAGGATGACTTCGCGACTGGCGTAAGCCATCTGCAATTCACCACCGCGTTCAAATTCAACACCTACTGCCTTGTTACCTTCGAGCAATAATTTTCGGGTCATGGCAGCGGTGACCACCGTCAGATTGGGACGATTCAGTGCCGGTTTCAGATAAGCATTCGCGGTCGACCAGCGCACGCCGTTTTTCACGGTCATATGCATCGCACCGAAACCTTCCTGCTGGCGACCGTTATAGTCTTCGGTCTTCATATAACCCGCCTGAATTCCTGCCTCGATAAAGGCCCGGTACAGGGGGTTTTGCATGTTATTACCATTGTTTACCGACAGTGGTCCCCGCTGCGAACGATAGTCATCAGAACCAAACGCCCAGTCATCCGCCTTCTTGAAATAGGGCAGGCAATGGCGATAGTCCCAGTCCTTGGCACCCTGTTTTTCCCACTCGTTGTAATCCATCGCATGACCGCGTACGTAAACCATGCCGTTGATCGACGAAGATCCACCGAGTACCTTGCCACGTGGACAGTCCATACGCCGGTTATCCAGGTAGGGTTCGGGCTGCGACTCATAACCCCAATTGAATTTGGGCATATTCATGGGAATCGACAATGCAGTCGGCATCTGAATAAATATGCTTTTATCGCTACCACCGTATTCGAGTAGTAAGACCGATGTATTGGCATCCTCACTGAGACGATTCGCCAATACACAGCCCGCTGAACCGGCGCCGACGATGATGTAATCAATATGCTCAGGCATGAGATGACTTTCCTCTGTTTCAAGCAGTAGCGAACCAGTGACGCGTCCGATTTGCAAAGGCGACCAGCGACAACATCACCGGAACTTCGACCAATACACCAACCACCGTTGCCAAAGCCGCACCTGAGTGTAAACCAAATAATGAAATCGCAACCGCTACAGCCAGTTCAAAAAAGTTTGATGTGCCAATCATACAGGCCGGTGCTGCGATGTTGTGGGGTAATTTTAATGCTTTGGCCGCAGCATAGGCAATCACGAAGATTCCGTAGGTTTGTATCAGTAACGGTATAGCGATTAACACAATGGTTTGTGGTTGCCTGATTATAGTTTCAGCTTGAAATCCAAACAGCAAAGCGACCGTTGCCAGTAAACCCGTTATTGACCATGGTTTTAGTCGATGAACAAAATCCGACAGACGTTGCTCACTGCCTCCTGCTTCGAAAATGTGTCGGGTAAACGCACCGGCAACCAACGGCAGCACGACGTACAAAACTACCGAAATAAGCAAGGTCTCCCAGGGAACCTGTATATCGCTAACGCCTAGCAAAAAGGCCGTAATCGGTGCAAAAGCAAACACCATGATGATGTCATTCACTGATACCTGCACCAGTGTATAATTTGGATCACCTTTAGTTAACTGGCTCCAGACAAACACCATCGCCGTACAGGGTGCCACACCGAGCAGGATCATGCCGGCAATATATTCGTTGGCTGACTGAGGGTCGACCCAATCAGCAAAAACACCTTTGAAAAATAACCAGCCCAGCGCCGCCATGGTAAAGGGTTTAATTAGCCAGTTCACCCCCAGCGTCAGGATTAACCCTCTGGGTTTTTGGCCGACACTTTTGATGGAAGAAAAATCAACCTGAACCATCATCGGGTAGATCATCACCCAGATTAACACCGCGACCACCAGATTTACACGGGCAATCTCCAGGTTCGCAATCATCGCAAAAGTGTCGGGTGCCACATTGCCTAGCAGGACACCCACTACAATGCACAAGGCTACCCACAGCGATAAGTATCGTTCAAACAAACCCATCAACAAAACACTCACAGTTATTAGCAGCGGCAATAATAACTAGGTTTATCGATATGTACAGCACCGTTTCAGCACTAAAAACAGCCAGGCCAAAATACCGCAACGGTGGAAATTCCAGTTACCTCTATATTTACAAAGCAGGTACAATTTTTCGCCGCTGCAGGCCATGCGCTGCATTCACTCATTAAATTTCTTTGATGTTAAACGTTTGTTTGATCCAGCCTGCCGGCAATGTCTTTAATTGATCGAACTAAAGTGCAGTGGCCAGGCCTCGCTGAACAGCTTCTCTCTCCTGAATTACCTTTGCCCAGCTCAGCACATGCTTATACGAAGCCGTATCCAGAAACTCCGCTGCATTATAAATTTCACCTATCGCCAACCGACCGTACCAGGGCCAAATTGCAATATCCGCGATTGAGTAACCACCAGCACAGATGTATTCACGCTCAGCCAAATGGCGATCCAGTACATCCAGTTGACGCTTGCTTTCCATCGCATAGCGGTTAATCGGATATTCCATCGGATAAGGTGCATAGCTGTAGAAATGCCCGAAGCCACCGCCGAGGAATGAGGCGCTGCTCTCCTGCCAAAACAACCAGGAAAGACACTCCGTGCGGTCCGCTACATCTTCTGGAAGCAAAGCACCGTGTTTCTCAGCCAGGTAAATTAGAATCGCACAAGACTCAAATACAGATTGCGCGGGCGATTTTGATTGATCAAGTAGTACCGGAATTTTGGAGTTCGGATTGAGCTTGACAAAATCGGAGCCGAATTGCTCTCCTTTACCAATATCGACGATGTGCAGGTCGTAGGCTGCATCGTTTCTACCAAGCGCCAACAGCTCTTCCAGCATAACCGTGATCTTGATGCCATTGGGCGTACCCAGTGAGTAAAGTTGTAATGGTTTATCGCCGGGCGATAGAACTTTTTCGTGAGTCGGGCCGGAGACCGGCCGGTTGATGCCAGCCCATTTTCCGCCGTTTTCACTGTCCCATGTCCAGACTTTCGGGGGTATATAATCGTTATCGCTCATTGTCAGGCTCTCCGGCTGGTGTATTTTTAGTGGTTAATAATTCGGTCGGTGCGCGTTTAGCCCATGTAACCTCGGAACGAATTTTCGGACGATGTGCCTCGAACGTTTTCACCATTCGCAGACATGCCCGGATGAATTCAAACAGATGCTTTTCCATTTCATTCTTAATCTCTACCCGTTATTGTGGTCAAAGCCCTTTTCCAGTCGCATACTCAGGAAACAACCCAATCATCGGTTAATAAAATACGACCGTCTAGCGCGGTAATGGAACCTGCGTGAACACTTGTCGGCTCGTAACTATAGCCGCGGGTGCCGGTAAGTCATGCTATCGAGTAAACCAGTGGTTAGACTATATTTCAAGGTAATTTACAAAACATCAGGTCGGGTAATCCTGGATAATTGCTTTCGAGATTATACCTATAGCCAGTTTGCGTCGAGTTATTGTTGGTAATGGCTCTTTTTACAGGATTTTGACTGCGTCATATTTGAATATCAGGTTAGCAGAAATTTTGATCCCTAAATAATAGAAAAGTACAGAGGATTTTTATTTCTTTTAAGTACAATGTTAATGCCTAAGGGATATTAAAATCACAAAAAATCCAAATTAAGGGTAAAAGAGAACTATGAAAGTGAATCCAAAACATACCGGTATTTTAATGAGCCTATTTATCGCGATCGCTATGAGCTTTTTCATGTCATTTGCAATGCTGGCTATCCACATTGGATTTATAGATGCTTTTCCGGTTATCTGGATGAAGGGCTGGCTAACTGGATTCGTCGTGGGTTTTCCGGTAGCTTCTATTATTGTGCCCATCGCAAGAAAATTAGTATCAAGACTTACGGGCGTACCAATTTGAATCGAATTGTTCAAAAACCACGCGTTTTAGGCTGGTTAATGTGGAAATTAGCGATCAGTTTTGTTCATAAAATGTCAAATAAACACGAGGGTACAAGATGAAAGAAATTATTGGAATCAATCACGTTGGAATCCGGGTAACGGATCTAGAAAGAGCGAGACGTTTTTATAAGCAACTGGGTTTTGAATTTATTGCAGGGCCAATTGGTCCGGAACCGGTGGCCATAATGGAGCACGATTCAGGAGTGAACATAAACCTAATACTTAATGCAGATTCAGGCATCAGCAAAAACATATTGATGGACGTACCTGAAAGACATCCCGGCTATACCCACATGGCACTAAATGTGACTGATATGGCAGCGATAGAAGCTTCAATAAAAAATTTAGGTATCGAGATCACAGAGGGGCCAATAACTTTACCGGATGGTGGGAAAATGTTATTTATCAGGGATCAAGATAGCAACGTAATCGAGTTTCACCAAAACCCATCAACATCAATTTAATGCGCTTTGACTCCTAAATAGGCCGGTCAATCCGTGCGTTTTTCTTTCTGGGATAAATCCTATTATCTGCATCAGATAGCCAGAGCAAAACCCCATAACGATGTGATAATCACCCAGGCGTTTTTTCTTGTGGAAGCCACTGTTGTAAGCACTCCGATATATCAGTACGCCTGAACGGTTTAGTGACCACGTCGTTCATACCTGCTTGTTCACACAAGTTTCGATCATCGATAGAAGCGTTGGCAGTTAATGCGATGATCGTGATCGGGGGGTCATCACTGTCTTTTTCTAACTGCCGAATAGCTGTAGTCGCCTCATAGCCATCCATTTCTGGCATACGACAATCCATGAATATCAGGTCATATGCTCCGGCCACAAATGCAGTAACCGCTTCTTTTCCATTATTGGCGACTTCAACAGACGGTCCCATTTTTGTTATGAATTTCTTTGCTATTATCTGATTGGGTATAACATCTTCTACTAACAGTATCGAAGCATTAAAACGTATTTCATCACTGTCCTTGGCCTTCTTAGCATCTTCAATGCTATGCTGCGTGACCAGGGCTTCCTTGGAATCATGCTCCAACATGGCTGATAGTACTGCGCGCATAGTTTCATAACGACTGAACTTGTCCAGATAAGCATCAAATCCGGCTTTTTTAAACAGGGACGCATCACCCTTTTTACCGGCTGATGATAAAGCCAGCAACTTAATATCACTGTTCTCTGGTACATTTCGAATTGCGACACCCAACTCCACACTACCAGGACCTGACATATTGTGCTCAAGAACCACAATTTTATATGGCTCGCCGTTTTGCCTGGCTAGATGAAGACTATTTATAACGAGTGTCGGATCAGATAAAGTTGTGACGTTCAGACCCATATGTTCCAACAAACGCTTGAAAATTCTCAGATATTCAAGGCTATTGTCGACTAACAATAATTCTATTCCATCGAGTGAGTGAGCAATAAGAGGAACTGGTGCCTGGGCTCTAGCTAGCACACATTTTATCCGGAATGTTGACCCTTCATTAAAAACCGAATCCACACCAATTTCACCGCCCATCAATGTGACCAGTTTCTTTGTGATCGCAAGCCCCAATCCAGTGCCACCATATTTTCGCGTAGTGGAGTTATCCGCCTGCGTAAAATCGTCGAACAATGTTCCCAGGGATTCAGGTTTTAAACCGATTCCCGTGTCCTGAACTTCCAATCGTAGTTCCTCATCCCCGGCTTCATTATTATTGCAAGATATGCCCAGGCGAACATATCCTTCGTGGGTAAATTTAACCGAATTGCCGAGCAAATTAATGAGTACCTGGCGAAAACGGGATGGATCACCCATGAAATAGCGCGGGCAATCCGGATGGTAGTCAAAAATGAATTCAATCTCTTTATCCAAATTGGCGCCGGCAATTAATTCTAAACTTTCCTGGCCAACACGCTCCATATCGAATGTTATATTTTCTAATTCTGTCATTTCCGCATCAAGTTTCGAAAAATCAAGAATGTCATTTATTATTGACAATAAATTGTTACTGGATTGACTTATGGTACCGAGATAATCTTTTTGCTCATCGGTTAAACTGGTATCCTTGAGTAGTTGGGCCATACCCATAATGCCATTCATGGGTGTCCTAATTTCATGACTCATAGTAGCGAGAAAACGGCTCTTCGCAGTAGAGGCTTGCTCTGCCGCAACAACAGCCTGTTTCAGTTCCTGCTCTGCCCTTAACTTTTCCCGATAGTCCTGTACTACCCCTACCTTCCAGTTTTTACCTTGTTCGGCAGATACTAATGGGGCCAGTGACAATTGAACTGGAACATCATCACCCTGGCTGGTTATGAATGGAACCCATTGTGTTTTCAGCGCGACATTCTCATAGCCAGTTAGCTTGTCTTTATATAATTTGCTTATGGGTTTACCAATAAGTTCACTGGTATCGTATCCAAATATTTCGCAAAGCGTCTGGTTAACGGTCACCACGTTTTTGAATTCATCAATCACGAACAGGCCGTCACTCATAGAGTCCATAATGTTTTTGACATAATCCTTTGAGACTGTCGTACTACCCAAATTCTTACACATCCAGTTGATCGCTGCGGCCAGTTGTGCCAATTCATCTCGACCCCGAACGGGCAATGTTATATTGAAATCACCATTTGCGATTTGTTTGGTCGCATCCCGCATAGATTGAATTGGAGCTACCATTTTTTTGGCACTGGTATTGGCTATAAGAATGCCTATAGCAAATAGCAGGGCGGAAAGAGCCACTAGCGTTTCTAGACTCTCGTGTAGTTGTTTTATGGCCCTGACATTCGATAACTCGATGCGTATAAAGCCAATAATTTCCTGATTAGGAGGAAAAACGGGGGATGTAATGAGTATATTATCCCCACTATATGATATTTCAGTATCAAGAGTTTTTTTAATTCTATTTAATACAGGCGTCAGTCCATCGAGTTCTTCGTCCTGCATTTCGTTTTCTTCGGTACCGTCACCTATTACCAGCCCGTCGACATCCAGTGCCCAAGCTTGCACCACATCAACATCTTCTCTAGCCAGGAATAGAAGTTCAGTTACCTGATTGATTTTTAAATCATAAATCGGATCAATCAGTACCTTCGAAAGTAAATGGGCCGTAATTCGGGCTTTGACTATAATTTCTTCAAGTACTAATTCGCGTTGCTTTATAAAAGCCGCAGCTACAATTGCCACGCTAATCATAAAACTGATGCCCAGTGTGAAAGCCGCTAGTTTTGTTCTTACCGAAGCAAACAATACAACTATCCGAATCAGTTATTAATTATCGATAAGTCTATTTGTAGGCATTGGCTAAGTTTTTGAGGGGAATCATGGCTACGTCAACATTGGTTGGAAACTCATCAAATTTTCTGGTTTTTTCAAACTCCTTCAGCAACGCTTTTCCTTTCTCTGTTTTATTCATATCGATTAATGCCTTTTTAACCGCATTTGCAAGTACAGGTGACAGCTTGATTGAAAAGTTGACTACCTGCCTGGGCACGCTCACCGAGCGATATAAAATTTTCAATTGCTGTTTAAATTTTTCTTTCAGATTGTCAAACTTGATATTGTTGACTGCTCCCGCTGCGATAACACCCTTTCTTACCCATGTGACTGTATTTCGGTCATCATCGGTAAAAATATAACCCACCTCATTATCAGAGACATTAGCCTGGCGATTTGATTTTTCGTGCAAAACCATTCCCAGCTGCTGCATCGATGCTTTTGGAATGAAATAGGATGAGGTCGAAAACTCTTCCTCGAACCCTATCATTTTCCCCTGCAATTCTTCCAAATCGTTAATACCACTATCCTTGCGCACAAATATTACGCTATGGTACTCCTTGACCCCCTTTTTCCAGCGCCGTAAAACTATTTCGCTGGCGCCCGAACTGGCTAGTTTTATGCTTGGAAAAGGGCTATCCATGTATATTCCCACCTTTCCTGAAAGAATAAGTCTCGTCATTTCATCAATGCTGGAAGCAATTTTTAAATTCACCTTATCGATGCCGGCAGGTTTTAGTGCCTCTGACAAGTATTTGACCAGAGGTTGAAATTTTCTGATTTCGCTTGCAGGCCGGCTGGAAATTGATCCCAAAGTAAGTGTTTCCGCGTAAGCAGTTGAGACTAAAATAGGAACAACAATCACGAATATTCGTTTTAAAACTGTGTTTGTAAAGAATTTCATTTTGCCACCTTTATAATTTTCATATTAACCTGGAAATATACCTTCAGCGAAGCGGGTAGATTTTCCATAAATAATTGAATTGGGTATAACCGATCAAACTAATAGGTATTTTTATCCCGGAAAAAAACTATTCCTCCTGACTATAGTTCGAATTCCGATAAAATGCATTGATATATTGCTGCGCGTGCTTTGTTCCCGGGATTTTTTGGCTGGGTGAAGGATCACCATCGGGAGCGCCATGATTTATATGTAAAGTATTACGACTCGGCAGTTTACGCAGAAGAAGTTGCTGGGTTACCGGGCTTCCATGGTTTCTCAGGGCAAAGGCTTCAGTATAATTAAAATCGAAATAGCTAATACTATTGTAAAAGTCAGAAGAACGGTTACCTTGTCGCTAATTAATCCTGACCTGATTGGACAAATGAACAATGGGAGGTAAGAGCGAAGCAATCATCCCTCTTCGGGGAGACTTGATCAGCGAGGTTATGAAGTCTAGATGTCTAAAATGGTCTTTCGGTACATGATGCAACTCGGCAATCGAACTACTGTTGGGCTTTTCGTCGCCCCGGTCGGAATGAGTATTTTCCGGAGACTGGTATTTTCGTTAAACGATCTTTGCAATCTATTTGTATTTCGATATCTATACGGAAGATTTCCGATTGAAATCTTGGGCCCGATTGATAATTTGTTACTCCCTGAAAAATCGCCTTACAGATAGTTGAGTTATTACTATTATCACCTGAGTATCGGGTATAATAGTCGCGTCTATTAATTTCGGAAAATGTTTTGACTGAAACATTCTTTGTCGCCTTCGCTACATTTTTCGCGACGATCGGGCCATTGAATATCGCGATTGGATTCGCTGCTTTGACCGCCAGTCAGGATAGTCGAAGCGCACGAAAAATGGCGTTAAAAGGAGTATTAATCGGCGCGTCACTACTCTTGTTGTTCGCTTTTGGCGGAGAGACACTACTGAAAAGTTTCGGCATTTCATTGTCGGCTCTGCGAATAGGTGGTGGAATTTTGCTGCTGTTGATCGGAATCGAGATGGCCTTTGCCCGTAGTTCCGGGGGGACTTCAACGACCCGGGAAGAAACCCGCGAAGCAGAGCAAAAACAGGACATATCTATTTTTCCACTAAGCACTCCAATGATTGCCGGGCCAGGCGCAATGGGGGCCACCATTTTACTAATGGCGAATGCGCAAGGTAACCTGGCCGAGCAGACGACGGTCATCGGGTGCCTGCTGCTGATTGTTTTCCTTTGTTACGTAATGATGTTACTGGCCTCGCCGTTGCAGAAAATATTGGGGATAACGGGCATGCAAGTGATTACCCGTATTTTTGGTGTATTGCTAACCGCCTTGGCGGTGCAATTCATGATCGATGGTATTGCCAGTAGTGGCCTGTTGGCGAACGTCTAGCAGCCGAGACAAATAGGCCGGGTTGCCAGATTTGGCACATAGCCGGTGATCGAGAATTGAAGCAAAGGAGGACAAGGGGTCAAATATCATATTCATGCTTTATATTTTATACTACCCTCGACGGCCTGGTATCACTGTCAATCCTATGTTTCTATGTCCAAATCGGCAGGGCATAAGTGCGATTTTTGATTGCCTTTTATAATTCGTTATTATTATTCTTGTCCCCCATATAATTTTTGACCCACCCCCCCATAATTCCTTAAATTTTGTGAGTGAAACGAACCACGCTTTGCGCATTCCGGCTGATTACTTTATTAATATTCTTATACATGCTGATCTATGAGAATAGGATTGCCATCTGGGTCAATAACAGAGAAGCTCGATGAACCTTTTTCTCCTGTAATGGAACACTCAGCTATTTCTATACCTTTAGACTTAAACTGCTCAAGCAATTCGCGTACATCATCAAACGACTCAACATTTTCAGCAGTTTGATTCCATCCAGGGTTGAATGTCAGTATGTTTTTTTCAAACATCCCTTCGAATAAGCCAATGTTTGTCTCTCCCTGTTTCATTATCAGAAAACCATGAGACTCTTCACCTGCAAACACTTCAAATCCAATATTTTCATAAAAGTCTTTTGATTTTTTCAAATCTTTCACAGCCAAACTTATTGAGAAGCAACCTAGTTTCATAATCTTCTTCAGGGCCTCATTTTTGAACACTAACGCCAGCTAAGATCAGAAAGCCGCGCCAGCGGCGAATCTGTGTAATTGGCCTGGTTAACTGACTTCATTGCACTATCTGCCAGAACAAATTGTCTCAACTCTCTTTCTCCGCGCATTACATTTAATGATAAGTTATAAGGGGTCAAATATCATATTCTCGCTTTATATTTTCTACTACCCTCGACGGCCTGGTATCACTGTCAATCCTATGTTTCTATGTCCAAATCGGCAGGGCATAAGTGCGATTTTTGATCGCCAATTATAAACCGTTAATATTATACTTGTCCCTCTTACTCATTTGCCTTGATCTATCCGCATCGAATGATTTTTTCATTACATAATGTCTCTTTTCATTTGTTCAAATTCTTTCTTCGCGATCTCAGCTTTGGCGTAGCGTATTTTTAATTATGACGATGAAAGTACTGTACTAATAGTGCGTTCGAATATCTGTTTGCTATTCATTGGAAACAACAATTAATCAGCAACCTTCTTCACAAACTCAGACTTCAAACCCATTTGACCGATGCCGGGAATTTTGCAATCAATGTCATGGCCGTCAACTGCATCGGCTATAAACCGGATAGACTTAACCTTGGTGCCGATCTTTACCACACCGCCCCGGAATTTAAGATCTTTGATAACAGTCACGGTATCGCCGTCTTTGAGTTCTGTGCCGTTGACATCACGAATGATTTTAACATCCGATGAGTCAGCACTTGAATTTTTCGCCCATTCGTAGGCGCATTCCGGGCAGATCAATAAAAAGCCATCTTCATAAACATAAGAGGATTGGCATTTGGGACAGGATGGAAATTCGCTCATGGTTATATCTTTCTTTTATGTTTTAATCTTGATTGTTTTTTCGCGTGATGTGTGGCCATGGGTGATCGTCAGGTTTGATTTGGCAACGTCCAAAGCCTTGGCCAGAAGCTTAATCACGGCCTTATTGGCCTTGCCGTCTTCGGGTGCGGCGGTCACATAGATTTTGTAAAGAACCGTACCATCTGGGCCGATTTCCTTTTTAATGCGTTCGAACTTGGCCTTAGGCGTGACTTTGACACGCAGCATATCGGGTGGGTTCTGATAATCAAACAGATCAAGCATGCAGGCCTTCGAGATCATAGCGGTAAGGATGGTTGGTGACGATCACATAAGCAAGCGGAGCGGCCTCCCATTTGATCTTGAGAGTCACACAGAATATCGACCCTTTTAGAATATCACAATGCTGATTGTGAAGCATACGGTATATCGTGAGATTGGCCGGAACCATGCCATGTTGGCCAAAATTACCACGGCCGAAAACAAGGTGAACAACGACAGAAATTACAATAGTGCCAATAAAGACAAATCATATTCTTTTTTCATGATGCTTCACCTTTATAAAGCTTTCACTCTTTTGCCGTTGCTTTACGAGCATATATGATTCGAATTAGATT
>CAZYYM010000093.1:0-13688 GCA_964651385.1 uncultured Gammaproteobacteria bacterium
CCAAGACGGCCTTTGAAAATGTCGACGTAATCCCGGCTGGTAACGGCATCATGCATCAGATCAATCTTGAAAGGATGTCACCGGTAATCCAGTCGCTTGACGGTGTTGCTTTCCCCGATACCTGTGTCGGCACCGACAGTCACACGCCGCACATCGATGCGCTTGGTGTCATTGCCATCGGTGTCGGTGGCCTCGAAGCGGAAACTGTGATGTTGGGCCGACCATCGATGATGCGTTTGCCTGACATCATCGGAGTTAAACTAACAGGAAAGCGACAGCCGGGTATTACCGCTACAGATATCGTCCTTGCCATCACTGAGTTTCTACGTAAGCAGAAAGTTGTTTCCGCATACCTGGAATTTTTCGGCGCAGGTGCGGCCAACCTCACTATTGGTGACCGCGCGACCATTTCCAACATGACACCTGAATTCGGGGCTTCGGCAGGGCTATTTTATATCGATGAACAAACTATTGAGTACTTGAAACTGACCGGACGCGAGGCACAGCAGATCGAGTTGGTCGAAAACTATGCCAAAGTCACCGGTCTCTGGGCTGACGATTTAAAGCATGCGGAATACGAGCGGGTACTGGAGTTCGACCTGTCCAGTGTCGGTCGAAATATGGCTGGGCCTTCGAATCCGCATAGACGTTTACCGACATCCGAGCTCGAAGCTCGCGGCATATCCGGACAATGGCAGATGAATAACGATGAAATGCCCGATGGCGCCGTCATTATCGCCGCTATCACCAGCTGTACCAATACCAGTAATCCGAGAAATGTTGTCGCCGCGGGTTTGCTCGCACGTAAGGCCAATGAACTGGGGCTGGTTCGTAAACCCTGGGTCAAGTCATCGTTTGCTCCCGGTTCTAAAGTTGCCAAATTATACCTTGAAGAGGCCGGCTTACTGGCCGAGATGGAAAAGCTGGGATTTGGCATCGTTGCCTACGCCTGCACTACCTGTAACGGTATGAGTGGTGCACTCGATGCGAAAATCCAGCAGGAAATTATCGATCGGGATCTTTATTCTACAGCGGTATTATCCGGCAATCGTAATTTCGACGGACGAATTCATCCTTATGCCAAACAGGCGTTTCTTGCCTCTCCGCCACTGGTTGTCGCCTATGCAATTGCCGGAACGATTCGCTTCGATATCGAGAAGGATGTATTGGGGATGGATCGGAAGGGTAATCCGGTAATGCTCAAAGACATATGGCCGGATGATGATGAAATCGATGCGATCATAAAAACCAGTGTTAAGCCGGAGCAGTTCAGGGCAGTTTATAACCCGATGTTTGATCTTGGCCAGATCGAGCGGGCTGAAAGTCCGCTTTACGACTGGCGTCCACAAAGCACATACATCCGCCGGCCACCTTATTGGGAAGGAGCACTCGCCGGTGAGCGAACGATGAATGGCATGCGCCCTCTGGCAGTACTTGGAGACAACATTACTACCGATCATTTATCACCGTCAAATGCCATTATGCTGGACAGTGCTGCGGGAGCATACTTGGACAAAATGGGGCTTCCAGAGGAAGATTTTAATTCCTATGCGACTCATCGTGGCGATCACCTCACTGCGCAACGCGCCACCTTCGCCAATCCGAAGTTGCTGAACGAAATGTGTCGTGATGAAAATGGCGATATAAAACAGGGATCACTCGCCAGAGTCGAACCGGAAGGCAAAGAAAGCCGAATGTGGGAGGCCATCGAAACCTATATGCAACGTAAGCAACCGCTAATCATTATTGCGGGTGCCGATTACGGTCAGGGATCATCACGCGACTGGGCGGCGAAAGGTGTTCGTCTTGCCGGTGTTGAAGCTATTGTGGCAGAAGGGTTTGAACGCATTCACCGTACTAACCTGGTTGGCATGGGTGTGTTACCGCTTGAATTTATGATGGGTGATAACCGAAAAACTTACTTGATTGACGGTACCGAGTCTTTCGACGTCGTCGGTGATATTGCTCCACGAGCCAATCTGACAGTAGTGATGACTCGACTAAACAGCGAGACAGTTAATATTCCGGTGACCTGTCGCCTCGACACCGCCGAAGAAGTCCATGTCTATGGCGCTGGTGGCGTGTTACAGCGTTTTGCGCAGGATTTTCTGGAATCAGCTTCGGCCGCTTAGGGAGTAACTTATGCCTTTCTCACCGCAAATCAAAATTCCGGCCTCTTATATTCGGGGTGGCACCAGTAAAGGCGTTTTCTTTAATCTGGAAGATTTACCACAGGCAGCGCAACAACCGGGTTCAGCGCGCGATGCATTATTGTTACGCGTCATCGGCAGCCCTGATCCCTATGGAAAACATACCGATGGCATGGGTGGCGCGACATCGAGTACCAGTAAAACCGTGATTCTCTCGAAAAGTAGCCAGCCGGATCACGATGTCGATTATCTGTTCGGTCAAGTTTCAATTGATAAACCGTTTGTCGACTGGAGTGGTAACTGCGGAAACCTGTCCGCCGCGGTGGGGCCTTTCGCAATTTCAAGCGGCCTGATTGATAAAACCCGTATACCTGATAATGGCATAGCAACAATACGAATCTGGCAGGCTAATATTAAAAAAACTATTGTCGCACAGGTTCCAATAACCAATGGTGAGGTACAGGAGACCGGTGATTTCGAACTCGACGGGGTCACTTTTCCCGCTGCCGAAGTAACGGTTGAATTTATCGATCCAGCAGATGGTGAAGGTGCCATGTTTCCAACCGGAAACCTGGTTGACGATCTCGAAGTACCCGGGGTCGGCACTTTCAAAGCAACACTGATCAATGCCGGAATACCGACCATCTTCCTCAATGCGGAAGACATCGGTTACACCGGCACCGAATTACAGGAAGCGATCAATGGGAGCGATAAGGCTTTGACGATGTTTGAAACAATCCGTGCACATGGAGCGATCCGTATGGGCCTTATCGACAATATCGATCAGGCAGCGAGTCGGCAGCACACGCCAAAAGTGGCCTTCGTTGCTAAACCACTCGATTACCTTACTTCGAGTGGAAAGCAAATAACGGCTAATGATATCGATGTCAACGTCCGCGCCCTGTCGATGGGTAAATTGCATCACGCGATGATGGGTACTGCCGCGGTTGCTATCGGCGCTGCCGCCGCAATACCGGGTACTCTGGTCAACCTCGCTGCGGGTGGTGGCGAGCGCAGCAGCGTCCGCTTTGGTCATCCGTCAGGAACCTTGAAAGTAGGCGCCGAAACGAGTTGTGTCGACGGTCAATGGGTTGTTAAAAAAGCAATAATGAGCCGTAGCGCCAGGGTATTAATGGAAGGCTGGGTGCGGGTGCCGGGTGATGCGCTCTAATCTTCGGCTAACGCCCAGTCAACCGCCGACTCAGCATGAATCTCCGTCGTATCATAAAGCTTAACATCGGTATCAGTTAGCTTAACTAACATGCCTATCTCAGTACAGCCGAGAATAATCGATTCACATCCCTGCTCGCGAAGTTGATCAATGATGTTGAGATAAATCTTCCTGGACTCATCTCGAATTTCTCCAAGACAGAGTTCCTGATAAATAATATCGTGAACCTTTGTACGCTCTGCGGTATCGGGCACGACAACCTCGATACCATAGTTTTTACTGATATGGTCTTTGTAAAAGGATTGTTCCATGGTAAAGCCGGTGCCAAGTAACCCGACACGCCCGATGCCGTCTTCCTGCAATTCCCTTCCTGTAGCATCGGCTATGTGCAGCAAGGGAATCGACACCGAACTTGCAACTGAGTCGGCCACTTTGTGCATGGTGTTAGTACAAATCAGGAAAAAATCGGCGCCTGCGGCTTCCAGTGACTGTGCGGCTGCGGATAATGTTTCTGCTGTGGCGGGCCAGTTACCAGCATGCTGGAATGCTTCGATAGGGGCAAAATCGACACTAACCATGACTATTTTGGCGGAATGCAGGCCCCCGAGTTTTTCACGAACGGCACGATTGATTTGCTGGTAATAAAATTGCGTGCTTTCCCAGCTCATGCCACCGATGAGGCCAATTGTTTTCATGTTTATAAGATTCAGGGTATAAATAGTCGAGCTATATTATCATTAGTTTACTACACGACTGAGAGGATAACTCTGAATCAGATTTATCCGCCTATAATATCAAAGCTATGTCACGACACTTCGAATTTAGCATCAACCTCTCTGCTGATAAAACACAGCGCATTTATCAGGGCCAGGCGCGCTTTATTCTGGTTTATACCGATGATGGAATGAGTCTGCAGTTACCCGCGAGTACCTTTCGTCAATACGTAACCGAAGGTGGTATTCAGGGTAGATTCCAAGTCGAAATTGATGATAAAAATAAAATTCTGCAACTTAATGCCGTTTAAGTGCTTCGCTGGCGGTTTTTATGTTCAATTTTATTCTGTTTACGATTTTTTGCTTCGAAGCACACATCACCACCGATATGATGCTCGCCACGTTGACTAGCTAACTGCATCTGTTTTTCTCGTTCGCGAAATCTGGCACGCTCCGATTCGTTTTTGGTATCGAAGCAGGCAGGGCAACTCACCCCTGCCTGATATTTTTCACTTTTTTTGTCTGTATCGGTAATCGGCAATCGACAGGCGTGGCACTGGTCATAGCTACCTTTTTCCAATGCATGATTAACGCTGACCCGGTTGTCAAAAACAAAACACTCGCCCCGCCAGAGTGATTCACTTTGGGGTACTTCTTCAAGATATTTCAAGATGCCGCCCTGCAAATGATAAACCTCGTCAAATCCCTGTTCTTTTAAATAGGCAGTTGATTTTTCGCAACGAATACCACCGGTACAAAACATCGCGACTTTATTCTGCCTGTTTTGGTCGAGATTCTTAATCGCATAATCTGGAAATTCGCGGAAAGATCTGGTGTTGGGGATCAATGCGTTTTCAAAACTTCCTATAGCTGTTTCGTAATCGTTTCGAGTATCAATAACCACCACTTCGGGGTCGGAAATAAGTGCATTCCAGTCCGCGGGTTTCACATAGGTACCGACAACTCGATTAGGGTCTATGCCTTCCACGCCCATGGTGACAATTTCTTTTTTCAATTTTACCCGTGATCGATAAAAAGGCATTTTATCGTCGTAGGAGAACTTGCAGTCGAGTTCAGCCAGGCGCTCGTCCTGACGCAGCCAGCCGATTAAGCTATCAATCGCCTTCTGCGATCCTGCAACAGTGCCGTTAATACCTTCGGAAGCAAGTAATAAAGTACCGCGAACATGGTTTTTCAACATCATATTCAATAACGGCTGGCGGAGTTGCTGATAGTTATCAAGACGAACAAAGCGGTACAAAGCCGCAACAACAATGGCAGACATGGTAAAAAACCTCTAGCTGGCCGAAACGTAAATCCGGTGCCAGGTTAAAAAGATGCGTATTCTAGCCCGAATCTGGTGGGGTTTGGTAGGGGAGAGATCCACCGGGCATGGTTTTCCAGACCTGTCAGGTTCGATGAATCTAGCCCCTACAAAAACCTGTGTAACAATTCGACTTGTCTATTTGAGATCGCAATAACATAATATCGCCTTTATTCGAGTTGACTGCCGTGTCTATAAAACTTATCCCGTTACTATTATGCCTGATACTAGTTGTAGGCCTGTCGGCCTGTGGAAATAAGGGCCCATTGATATTGCCCGAAAAAGACAAAAAAGCCAAACAGGCAGGTTAATTTTTGGACCATTTTAATTATAAAGACGGCATGCTTTTTTGCGAAAACGTGGCGATTAGTGAGCTGGCAGAAATTTATGGCACTCCGCTTTATGTTTATTCACGTGCTACGCTGGAGCGCCACTGGCATGCCTTCGATAACGCTCTGGCAGGCCATGAACATATGGTTTGCTATGCGGTCAAGGCCAATTCCAACCTCGCCGTACTTAACATACTGGCTCGACTGGGCTCGGGTTTCGATATTGTATCCGGTGGTGAACTCGAACGCGTATTACGCGCTGGCGGCAAAGCGGATAAAATTGTTTTTTCGGGTGTCGGCAAGCAACGTGAGGAAATACAGCTAGCCATTCAACACGATATTCATTGCTTTAATGTCGAATCGGAACAGGAGCTCGAGCAGCTTAATTTAATTGCCTCGGAAAACGATCAATCCGTTCGTGTTTCTTTCCGCGTCAATCCCGATGTTGATGCAAAAACCCATCCGTATATTTCAACAGGACTAAAAGAAAATAAATTCGGCATTGCCTTTAATGATGCCGAACGAATTTACCGGAAGGCAAATCAGCTAGCTTATATCGATGTGATTGGTATTGACTGCCACATCGGATCACAATTGACCGAGCTATCACCTTATATCGATGCATTGGATCGTTTGCTTGATTTGATTAACCGATTGAAGCAGAAAGGTATTATGATTCACCACCTCGACCTCGGTGGCGGCCTCGGGATTCGGTATCGCCAAGAAACCCCACCACTGCCTGCGGAGTGGGCTGCGGCACTTCAGGAACGCATAGCGGGATTCGAAGGCAAAATAGTCATCGAACCCGGCCGAGCGATTGCCGGTAATGCGGGTGTACTGGTTAGTCGTGTTGACTACATCAAGCAATCTGAAGACAAAAACTTTGCGGTCATCGATGCAGCGATGAACGATTTAATCCGGCCGTCTCTATACGACGCCTGGCAGGATATTATCCGGGTCGAGCAACACAGCACAGCCGATGAAAGAGTCTACGACATAGTCGGCGCCATTTGTGAAACCGGAGATTTCCTCGGCAAAGACCGCACCCTGCAATTGACACAAAATGATTTACTCGCTATTCGCTCCTCCGGCGCCTACGCATTTGCGATGTCATCCAACTACAATACACGTTGCCGTGCTGCCGAAATCATGGTCGATGGTGACCAACATTATTGCGTGCGCAATCGCGAGACAATAGACGATCTGTTACGCGGTGAAAGCTTGTTACCATGATATTGAAATTCAGCAAAATGCACGGCCTCGGCAACGACTTCATGGTGATTGATGCGATTAATCAGCCGTTTGAACCCAAGACCGGCTTGATTAAACAGTGGGCCAATCGCACCAACGGTATCGGTTTCGACCAAATGTTAATAGTCGAATCCACACAAAATCAACAGGCGGCGTTTCGATACCGTATATTTAACGCCGATGGTGGTGAGGTATCGCAATGTGGTAATGGTGCTCGCTGCTTTGCCCGGTTCGTGCGAGACAAGGGACTCACCAACCTTGACGTCATACCGGTCGAAACCGATTCCGGAATATTACAATTGCAAACCATTGATGACAGCCGAGTACGCGTCAATATGGGCATTCCCCGGTTCGAACCGGAACTGATTCCATTGGCAACCAGGACGCAGCAGCCACAATATTCGGTGACATGTGCAGGCGTCGAAATCAGATTCAGTGCTTTATCTATCGGCAATCCACACATCGTGATTCAGGTCGATAACACCAATACCGCAGCGGTCGAGAACCTCGGACCGGTGCTCGAATCACATGAGCTTTTCCCGGATCGCGTCAACGTCGGTTTTATGCAAATACTCGATCGTCAGCACTTCAAACTCCGTGTCTACGAACGCGGTGTCGGCGAAACCCGCGCCTGTGGCAGCGGCGCATGTGCGGCACACGTCGCCGCATGCACGCTCGGAATTCTAGACCATCAAGCCAGCGCAATATTGATAGGTGGCGAACTAAATCTCGAATGGCACGGTGACGGAAAGCCCGTTATGATGACCGGCGAGACAGCAATGGTTTTCGAAGGTAATATTGAATATGAGCCGCATTTATGAGTAATACCAGTAGCAAGCCGATACAGAACGACGAGGCGATTACGATCGAATTTCTTCGAGATAATCCCGATATCCTAATGTCTTATCCAGAAATATTCGCTTCGATGGCGATCCCGCATCAGTCAGGCGGCATGGTCTCACTGGTCGAGCGGCAAATGAGAATGCTCCGCGAGGAAAACCAGACGCTACGAAAAAATATGGACGAGCTAGTCAATATCGCCCGCGAAAACGAAGAATTAAATCAACGTTTTCATCGCCTGGCACTCGAATTGATCTGCACCGACCAACTCGACGATGTTCTCGCCATGGTGCAAAATCAGGTGCAAACATTTTTTTATACCGATTACGTCTATTTTCGCTTCTTACCCTCGGTAATCGACCGTAAGCGCCGCCTTGCTGCGCACTATCTCAGTCGTGACAGCGGCATACTGAAAATCGTCGAACCCTGGCTTAAACAACGCAAGGCGGTTTGCGGTCGACAGGATGAAAAAATAAATCATGAGCTATTTGGTGAAAGCATGAGCATTGGTTCCAGCGCAATTATTCCACTGTACCACGCCGACGATCTCGGTCTGCTTTGTCTCGGCAGCGTTAGCGACTTGCGTTTCAATAATTCCATGGGTACTATTTTCCTCGAGCAGCTCGGCGAACTGGTCAGCATTCGCGTCCAGGGCTTGCTAGGCGATTAAGATGGAAGCACCCAAATATCTGGACGCCTTTATTCAGACGTTACGGAGCGAAAAATACTATTCGGAACATACCTGCAAGAATTATCGCCGGGATTTACGTTACTTCTGGAAATTTCTCCAGACCCAGGAGGTTAAAAGCTGGCAATTGGTCAATTATCAAGAAGTCAGCGCCTTTGCTGCATTTCGATTTCGTAACGGTAAAAAACCGGTTACAATCCAACGCGAACTCTCGTCTATTCGCAGCTTTTATCAATACCTGATCCGCGATAAAAAGGCCAAAACTAATCCGGCTAAAGAAGTCAGCGCACCTAAAACCGGTCACCCCTTGCCGAAAACCTGCGATGCCGAGCAAATCGGGCAATTATTATTAAGTGGCGATAACTCAGATGATTTACTCACTCGCGATCTCGCCATGTTCGAGTTGATGTATTCGTCCGGCCTGCGCTTAGCGGAACTGGTAAGCTTAAACCTGAATGATTTGGATCTGTCGCAACAACAGTTAATCGTGACCGGCAAGGGCAACAAAACCCGCTACCTACCTATCGGTACGAAGGCCCGGGACGCTATAAAACGCTGGCTCAAAGTTCGTCGAAATTTCAGCCGGGACGAAGTTGAGGCGCTGTTTTTAAGCAAATTGGGTCAACGTATTTCTCCGCGCAATATTCAGAGCCGTTTGAATGCATTGGCAAAAAGACAATCTCTTGGACAGCATTTGTCTCCACATACCCTGCGCCATTCTTTCGCGACGCATCTGCTGGAATCGAGCGGCGATTTGCGGGCCGTACAGGAGTTACTTGGCCATGCCAATATCAGCACCACACAGATTTATACGCATCTCGATTTCCAGCATCTGGCCAAAGTTTACGATGCCGCGCATCCGCGGGCGAAGCGGAAAAATTAGGCGCCCGTCGCATTTAACCTATCAAGGAGCAAAGTTTGCACGGACAATACGATTTAAATTTACATCCGAGGCTTTGTATTCATGCCCCGTAATGTGCAAATACTTGTATTTAGTGTAACTATCCCTATATCAGCCTGTTAGAATCTTTTCCCAACAAAACCATCCGGAAGTTTAATTTTGGAACAATACAGAGGCACAACCATTTTGTCGGTTCGCCGTGGCAATACCGTAGTTATTGGTGGTGATGGCCAGGTCAGCCTGGGTAACACGATTATGAAAGGTAATGCGCGCAAGGTACGACGCCTGTTCAAAGATCAGGTCATCGCCGGTTTCGCGGGTGGTACAGCCGATGCCTTTCTGCTCTTTGAGTTATTCGAAGCCAAACTCGAAAAGCACAATGGACAGATGGTACGTGCTGCGGTTGAACTGGCCAAAGACTGGCGCTCGGATAAGATATTGCGTCGGCTGGAAGCCCTGCTCTGCGTGGCCAGTAAAGAGGCCTCTTTGATCATTTCCGGTAACGGTGATGTCATCGAGCCCGAAGACGACCTTATGGCGATCGGCTCGGGCGGCGCATTTGCCCAGGCAGCGGCTCGCGCTATGCTCGACACAACAAAATTGAACGCCCGCGATATTGTACAAAAAGGTCTGGAGATAGCCGGCCAGATTTGCATTTACACCAACCTCAATCACAATTTCGAAGAACTTAACTACGGCGAATCCTGAAGTGGACAGCACTCATATCAAACAGTCTCCTATGACTCCGCGTGAAATTACGCAAGAACTCGACAATCATATTATCGGTCAGGATGACGCCAAGCGTGCCGTTGCCATAGCTTTGCGTAATCGCTGGCGTCGACAACAGGTCAACGAGCAATTACGTAACGAGATCACGCCGAAAAACATACTCATGATGGGCCCGACCGGTGTCGGCAAGACCGAAATTGCGCGGCGCCTGGCGCGGCTTGCGAATGCTCCGTTCATCAAGGTAGAAGCGACAAAGTTTACCGAAGTGGGTTATGTTGGCCGGGATGTCGAGTCGATCATCCGCGATCTGGTCGATGTCTCGGTCAAAGGCATGCGTGAAGCCGCGGTTGCCCGGGTGCGTCATCGTGCCGAGGACGCCGCCGAGGAAAAAATTCTCGATACCCTGTTACCGCGCCCCAACGACTTTCAGGAGGAGGCCGGAGAATCAGCAGCCAATACGCGGCAGAAATTTCGTAAAATGTTACGCGAAGGAAAACTCAACGACCGGGAAATCGAAATTGACCTGCAATTGCCGACGGTCGGCGTCGAGATCATGGCGCCTCCCGGTATGGAAGACATGACCAACCAGTTGCAGGGGCTGTTTCAAAATCTGGGTAACCAGAAAACAAAAACCCGTAAACTGCGGGTCGAAGATGCCTTAAAACAGCTCACCGATGAAGAAGCCGCGAAGATGATCAACGAAGATGAACTCAAGCTGACAGCGCTGGAAAATGCCGAGCAAAACGGCATCGTCTTCATCGACGAAATCGACAAGGTCGCCAAACGTCAGGAAACCAGCGGAACCGACGTTTCCCGCGAGGGCGTACAACGCGATTTACTGCCGCTGGTCGAAGGCTGCACGGTTTCGACCAAAGCCGGTATGATAAAGACCGATCATATTCTGTTCATCGCCTCAGGCGCCTTTCATCTGTCCAAACCCAGCGATTTAATTCCCGAACTACAGGGCCGATTACCGATCAGGGTTGAACTTTCGGCGCTGAATGTGGGCGACTTCATTCGTATCCTCAGTGAGCCAAACGCCTCGTTAACCGAGCAATATATCGCCCTGATGGCGACCGAAGGCGTGCAGTTATCATTTACCGATGATGGACTCGCGCGCATCGCCGAAGTCGCCTATCAGGTCAATGAAAAACAGGAAAACATCGGTGCTCGACGTTTGCATACGGTCATGGAAAGACTACTCGAAACAGTTAGTTTCAATGCCTCCGACATGAACGGTGAAAACGTCAATATTAACGCCGCATACGTCAATGAACATCTCGGCGAACTGTCCCTCGAAGAAGACTTAAGCCAGTACATTCTATAATTCAGGAAATAACCTATGGCGTCGATTAAACCAACCGAGATTAATTTCCACAAACTGTCACAAGTACTCGAGCTCAGTTTCGGTGATAAAGTCAATTTTAAATTGCCCAGCGAATATCTTCGAGTTTACTCACCCTCGGCTGAAGTGCAGGGTCATGGACCCGGCCAGGAAGTACTACAAATCGGTAAAGAAGACGTCAATATTACCCGGATCGAACCGGTCGGCCACTATGCATTGAAACTGGTCTTTGACGATAACCATGACTCGGGTATTTTTAGTTGGGACTATCTTTATAATCTTGGGGCCGATTATGATGACAAGTGGCAGACATATTTGGAGAGACTGAAGGCGGCCGGTTACGATCGCAAGATTGATTAACGATTAGTACCAATCAACGCGATGAGAATATATTGGTCCTATACGCCTTACCTGATCCCAGTAGCCCTATCGGCGAAAGACCGCGACATATTGTAACTGGCAAGCCCGACTTCGGTGTCGGCTGAAGTCACCTGGGTTTTAAGCGTGAGATGTATGTCGTCACACAAAAATGACAAATAAGAAGAGGATTTTAAGGGGTCAAAGCCCTTTTATTTACAATATATGATTGCTCAGTCCTGATAGCGTAATGCTGAACTCTTAAAACCTGGCGAACCGCTTCTAGAAAAGGAGACTTCCTTTGTGCACTTTCCATTCTATTTCGCAATATGTTCTCATTCAATAACGATTCCGTAGTAGCCGCTTCTTATCAAGAATCAATATGGAAACTTTCCATCATATTAGTGCCACGTACTCGCTAATGATCTGTAGCAGATACCGTAGAAGCATGCTAACCTGATGATCTATAGAGCATTTCTAAAGGAGTATGCCTTAAATAATGGAACCATTGGCTAATTCACAAAAAAAGCATAGGTGGAAAGTTTCCGTATTTAATTATGGAAAATTTCCATCTACTTAAGCTGTTATGTGCATTGCAGGAGTTTGAGAATATGAGAGATGTTACCGTTATAGGCCTTGGTGTTATGGGTGCCGCTTTGGCTCGCACTCTATTGCAAAACGGATTCAATGTTACAGTTTGGAATCGATCTCACGACAAAGCCGAAACATTAAAAGATCAAGGTGCAACTGTAGCAGGATCTTGCGATGAAGCCATTTCTGCTAGCCCCACAATAATCGTTTGCATTAAAACACATGCCGACACCAAGGAGTTACTAGAGCCCGCACAATCGCTCGAAGGTAAAAACATTATTGAATTAAGCACTGGTAGTGCCCCCGAAGCCGAATCCTTATATCAGTGGCTAGAAGAAGAAAAGGCAACATGCTTGATCGGCATGATTTGCACATTTCCACGTGGCATCGGTGAAGAGGATTCGACGATCGTCACAGTAGGAAACGAAAAACTCTGGGATCAGTCCGAGAGGATGCTAAAAATTCTCGCCGGTCAATCCACCTACATTGGCAATCAGGTCGGCTCTTTAGCAATTTTATACAGTGCTTTATTTTTGCCCCGCCAAGGATTCATGTTTGGAATGATATATGGTGCACTCCTCTGTAAAAAGGCAGGCGTGTCGATGGATGCTTATGTCGAACAAATTCCCCTGACGATAAAAGTCGTAAACGATTATTACGAAGTTTTTGCTTCATCAGTTCCAAGTGAGAACTTTGAAAACCCTTAAGCATCTATTGATACCTACGTGGCTGCTTTTAAAGATACACTTGAATCATTTCACGACAACGATGTTAACGATGAACTTCCGATGCTTATGTCAAAACTTGTCAACCTGGGTGCGGATGCTGGCTTAGGTGACAAGCAAGTAACTTCATTAATCAATTTGCTGAACCAGTGATGTTTAAAGATGCACATAACGAATAAGGATATGTCGCGCTTGCCGCGACCTATCCCATTGTTGAACTAGCCCGATAGCTGGAACTCTTAATATAGTCAATAAATAGAAAGGGTTGGAGTAGAATGAGGGATTTTATAACGGTCTCATTTTTTAATGGGTGAGCGTGAGCCTCACCAGAAATGGCGATAAAAAATCTCACGGCTTTAGCTCATAGTATTCGGCACCTCCGTATTAAATGAATGTCAACCAAGTTCCCGCCTGTTTTATACTGGCTTTGATTTTCGCGACACCCCAACAACCGATATCAACGATTGGCACTGTTTACAGATAAACTTAAATAACTAGGGTCAGGTCTATTATTTAGCCTTGACTTAGGTAGTCTAATTGCTAGTCCTGACCCCATGCCTGACCCCATGCCTAC
>CAZYYM010000094.1:0-13539 GCA_964651385.1 uncultured Gammaproteobacteria bacterium
TCGTCCGCCAATGTAGGTATACCGGTTATAACCTGCTCCCAGAATTTACCATTAAGTCTCGCTAAGTCGGTTTGACTCGGTGACAGATTCTTTATAATTTCCATTACCAGATCATGACACCGCCGATATGAAAATGGCCTAGCCAGCCACCGAGGGCCAGACCGCGAAAAATTTGCTGTAAGCCAACCAGCAGGATCAATATCGCGGCCAATCGATATAATCGGCTGCGCAAAGCCACACTGAGCCGGGCAAAGACAAAACCCATACCCAGCATTGCCGGCAAAGTTCCGAGTCCGAATAGCAACATGATTAAACCGCCGTGTAGCGGGTTTTGGGAAGTCGCTGCCAGTAATGCCATCGCGTAAACCGGACCACAGGGCAACATACCGTTCGCCATACCGAGTCCATAGGGAGCCGCTGGGTGTTTTGACATCATCATCTGCCTGATTCGTTCCCCCACCCATCTCGCCAAACCGGCCGATTCGAGCCAGCGCAGACCGGAGAACAAGCCCATTAAACTCAGACCGATCGCCAGCATCATCAATCCAACAAAAATAGACAGGCCAACCTGCCAGCCTTGTCCTAATGCCGCTAGTTGTAAACTCGATCCAATCGTTGCTGTGATCAGGCCTATTATTACATAGGTACTGATGCGCCCACATTGATACATTAGCAAAGGCGCGGTAATCGAACCTTTCATTTGCTTTTGTTGAATAGAGAAAGCGCTAACCAACGACCCACACATACCAGCGCAATGACTCAGTCCTGTAAAAAAACCAGTGCTTAACAGGATAAGGAATGTACTAGTGGACATCGATGTGGAAAGACCATGCATATGTTCATGATGTTCGTGACCAGCGGCGAATGCCAGGCAAGCAGGTAGCAGGACCGCAATTGCCAGAATATAATAAGTAGCACGCACGACGTATTTCATTTACAAAAGGCAGGAATAAGGGGCAGGTAATAATACACAATGAAACTCAGGGTGCCAGTGTTACCAGGGCTATTCCGGAATCACCGCAATGACATCGATTTCCATCAACCACTCGGCTTGTCCCAACCCGGCAACGACAATGCCGGTTGATATCGGGAAAACGCCCTTCAGCCATTTGCCGATTTCCTGATAAACCGGCTCTCGATACCGCGGATCGGTAATATAGGTCGTCGTTTTGACAATATGGCTCATATCGCTGCCGGCCTCATCGAGCAATTGTTTAACGTTTTTCATTGCCTGCTCGGCCTGCGCGCGCGGGTCGCCGAGACCGATCAGCTTTCCTTCTAAATCAGTGCCGATCTGACCGCGAAGGTAAACTGTGTTGCCGGCTACAACAGCCTGACAGAGGTCATTATCAAGTGACTGGTTGGGGTAGGTATTCTTTGTGTTAAACATGCGGATACGATTGTGTGTTACTGTCATAGCTTACTCTTATTATTTTTGGTGGCTCAGGTTGAATGATTATAAACCAGACTTTAATAAATCGGCATATTTAAACCGGTAACTAAGTGTGTGTTTAATTTTTTCGCTACTGATAATTTTATATGCTTGCTCAGTCGGCTCTTCAAATTCCGGCACCGCAAGTCCCAAATTTTGCCGGGCTTGACTGTAATATTCCCGTTTGCTCGGATGCGTGTCTGCACAGGCGTTAAAAACCTCCCCCCAGATTTCCAGTTGAATGGTTTTGGCGAGAATATTGATGCAGTCGTCGCGGTGTATGAGATTGACGGGGGCTTCGGGTTGTGGGATTTTTCGTTCGCCGAAGAATCGACCAGGGTGGCGACTATAGCCGATTAGACCTGCCAAGCGGATAATCGTCGTCTGAAAACGTTGACTTGATCTGAACAGGTTTTCGATTTGAAAAAGCGGGTTGTCCCGGTCCACTGCATCATCAGATTCTGAAATGATTCGGTTGGTATTCTTATAAACCGAGGTCGAGCTGACGAAAATCACCTGCTTTGTCGATGAGCACTCGATCTGATCGATAAAGCTTTTATAGCTTGCAATATTTTTAGACGTGATATTGACAATCAGAATATCGGTGCTGAGAAATTCCTGAATATCTTCGCGAAGTCGATCGATGTCAACGATATAGGGTTTAGCATTGACTGCCTCGATAGCCGTCAGGCGCTGTTGTGAGCGAGTCGATGCTTTTACCGGGTGACCTCGTTTTAATAGCTGTTCGGCCAGAGGTAAACCGAGCCAGCCGCTTCCGAGGATGCTAATAGTTTTCAATAGAAATCCAGATCATAAAGTTTGTCAGATCGTTTTGCTTCTAGCGGTAGCTAGCTTTGGCTTTGATGATGTTGTAGATTGATAGTTAGAAATCAAATATTAAATAAATAATTTGTCAGTGAAGAATATTTCAGCGTGAAAGGCAGGGTAAAAGCTCATTTACGAGTAGCTACCATTATTCTGATGTCGCTATCTATTCCATTATACGCTGGTGAAACCAATTTTAAACCAAACTGGTTAACCGTTTCCAGTCCAGTCGAATTGCAGAAAACCTGGGCTTCATCCCTGGTGCACCTTCCCGAAATATTAGGAAACGGCCGAGGTCTGTTTCTTCAAAATAAAAAGGCATTCAACTCGATGATACTAGAAAAAATTGGTCATCGTAAATTGCCATTGATCTTATTTCTTCACGACTGCGAGGGCCTGGGGCATCATCGTGATGACATAGAGAATTATTCCAGGCTTGGGTTTGTCGTTATTGCACCCGATTCTTTTGCGCGCAAACATCGACCTATGGGTTGCTACGAAGAGCAAAGTCGTTATATAAAATACTATGATATTGCCATCGCTTTTCGCAAGGCGGAACTTGACTATGCGGTTGGTGAAATCAGCAAGTTACCCTGGGTGGATAAAAATAAAATGTATTTGATTGGTAGTGGAACCGGTGGCATGGTGGCTGCACACTATCAGGGAGATGAATTTAATGGGCACGTGATCGAAGGCTGGGGTTGTCGGCATCCAAATAGTATATTTGATGGAATCTGGGCTCCGGTCAAGGTCCGCATTTTCTCTGTCATTTCCAGAAACGACCTGTGGTATAAAGATGTTGCCGGTTATCGCGCCGATTGCGCCAGTTTTATGACCGGTCGGCGCAACAGCAAGTCGATAGTCCTCGACCGCCCCGCTCATTATGTCAGCTGGTATTCGGGTTCCAGACCCGAATTGATCAAATTTCTGACTCGTGGTATGGATGTTGATCTTGACGAATTGGTCAACGATGCGCCTTCGGTTATCAAATCCAGTGAATTCGGTATTACATTGAAGAAGCGATGGTCAGTCGAAGCGGTATACGAATCGGCAAAACAGTACTGTTCTGGCCTTGCTAAAAAACACCATTTAACTGGCAACGATCAGCAGGGTATTTATCAATTTTTGTGCGAATAATGGCAATTGCCGATCTCTTTAATCGCTTCGCCAATCCGTCGAAAACTTGCCGCAGCCTTTTTACTGATATGTCTTGCGCGTAAATAGTCATGAACGAGACCGGCCTCGTTATAAACCGTCGCATTACCACCTGCCCTGTTAATTTGTTCGACATAAAATGCCGCGTCGTCGCGTAGTGGGTCGAAATCGGCTGAGAAGGCTATTGTTCGAGGTAACCCGCTAAAATCCCTGGCGGCGAGGGGGTAAAATTCCGGGTCTTGCAACGGCAGTGTTCCTTCTCGACATCGCGCTTTACGGTAAAACAGAACGTCGTTGCTGCTGAGCAGCGGTGCTTGGGCATTAATCCGATAGGATTCGAGCTCGAACAATTCGCCACCTAATCCGGGATAGATTAATACCTGACCAGCCGGTAACTGGCGATAGTGCTTCAGTCGATGGCAAAGCGCGGCAGATAGTGTCGCACCGGCGGATACGCCGACCAGGATAGAATGTTTATTGGTTATCGCAAGGTAAGCGTCAACAACATCATCTAAATGTACCGGGTGAGAAAATTCGGGAGACAGGCGGTAGTCTATCGAAATCGTATCAAAACCTGTGATTGCGCAAAGCTCGGCACATATATCATCATGAGAATCCAGACTGCCAAGAATAAATCCGCCGCCGTGGATAAATATAATTCGGGCTTCGTTATTGACTGACGGTTGATATCTATAGTGACGGACATTGACGGTGCCGTGTCGTCCGTCGATTCGAGTATCATGAGTGATAATGTCTTCTGGATGCGGATAATGGAACTTTCGACAGATTTTTTCGTATGACACACGCTGCTGTTTGATGTCGATATCTGTAGAAAGGTTTTTCGATACCTCGAGGTAGCAATCAATGAAGGCCTGAACTTCTGTGTCGATATCAAAGTCGGCCATGGTTACAGGTAATTGCAAACTTCGATGAGATTTAAATCCGGGTCGTGGAAATAGAATGATTTGATAGCTCCATTTGCACCGGTACGTTTAACCGGGCCTTCGATGATATCGATTCCCTGATTTAGTACCTGTTGCATGGCATCAGACAGTGCCGTATCGGTGATCAAACAGAGGTCTACCGAGCCAGGTACCGCCAGATATGCTTTGGGCTCGAATTCATTGCCGTATTCGTGCAAGTTGATTTTCTGCTGGCCGAATAACAGGGCAACCCGGCCTTCACCAAAACTCTCTTTTTGCATGCCTAGCACGGATTGATAAAAGTTAACCGTATCATCGATACTTCTGACAGTTAAAACCAGATGATCCAGCCCCGTAATTTTCATTCCGACATTTTGACGATTTTGCATAAACAAGCAAGGGGCGTACACTGGGTTAATGAGGAGGTGATTAAAGTGAATCTAAAACAGTATTTACCGGAGTCTTCCACGGTTGTGCCTGTGATAGTGTTGGCGGTCTGCGCGCAATGGTTCTGGATGCGTTCATCGACCGATTTAATTCTTGAAACCCCATCCCAGACAACGACCTCTTTAACGACAGAAGTGCAATTGCTCCGGGTGCAGGAATCTGCGCTCAATATAAATCAGCAAATGGGGTTGTTAAACCTGCAAAATATCACTCTGGAGCAGCAAATTGCGGCGTTACTCGCGAATAATCAGTTCAAAGAAGCCAGAACCCAATTGCTCGAAATTGCTGCCGAAGCGGTGGAGCAGGGTGATGAGCAGCAACTCGGGAAGGTACTTTTGCTACTCGGCAGCGTAGCTATCGATGGACAGGAACTCGATTCGGCTGAAATGCTTTTGCATGAGGCGCTATCCATCGCTCTAAGGCAGAAGGATAAAATGGCCATGGCGCGCAGTTATCAGCAATTGGGTCGTTTGAATATCAAAGCGCGTGCATTGGCACGTTATGCGGCGGAATCTTATGACAGGCTCTGGTTGGTGCGTAGCCAGATTTACCGAGGTGAATATCGAAGTGCGGAAGAAAATCTAAATGCCGTTATTGATGCCAATACTGAAATCCGGCGTTATGGTGCGGCCGCAGATGCGCTGGAAGCACTTGCCGAATTCCATCAACGCTTCCATGATGACTATCAGGCTCATTTGGCAAATGCCAAGGCGGCGAGGCTCTATGCGACCAGTGGTCAATTGACGAAAGCCTTGTCTATAGTAAAGCACTTAAAGGCCGGTGGATACAGTGAATCAGAACTCAATAGCCTGACCAGTGACGTCAAATCATTGTTCCGGCAGAATGAAAAAGACCAGATACGTATATCGCAGGCACGCGACCTGAAAATGCTTTATCACCATTATTGGAGCAGGGGAGAACACAAACGTGCCTGGCAATTGCGCATCAAAGCCAGCCGAGTGCTGAGTAAAACCAGTGAGTCAGCGGTTTTTGAGCGCAGTGCCGATGTACTCGCAATACTTTATAACTCTAATTTCGCGATGGATCGAGCCAGGCAGTATCTAAATCAGGCCGACACCCTATTTAATGGATTCGGCGCCGACGAAATGGTGGTTCAGACACAGAGCATGCAATCACTGATTTATTAATTTTTCGGTAGTTGATGCACCGACATTATGATTCAATCACGTCCCTAAAAAACCTCCGGATAACTATGTCTGAATTACATCCCAGGAAAGACTTCGACAAATTCGATTTACGTCGGGCCTTCGGCTCATTTGCAACCGGTGTCACCATAGTCACTACACTCGATAACGATCGACAGCCGGTAGGTTTTACCGCTAACTCTTTTTCGTCAGTATCACTCGACCCACCGCTGTTGTCCGTCAGTGTTGCCAAATCGGCCTTTGGTCTGGCGGTTTTTACCGAATGCACAGCTTTCGCCATTAATGTCCTTGCCCAAGGCCAACGCGATCTATCCAACCGTTTTGCTTCACAGGGCACTGATAAATTTGCCGGGGTCAGCTGGCAATCGGGAATAACAGGTGCGCCACAACTCAATAACGTGGTGGCCTGGTTCGATTGTGAAAACTTTCAACAGGTTGATGCGGGCGATCACGTCATTCTTATCGGCAAGGTACTTGATTACCGTTATAACGCCGATGCACCGTTGGGATTTTGTCGTGGCGCCTATGTCAGCTTTGGATTGTCGCCGAAGATGCTGGAGCTGGTTACTTCGGACGGGCGCCTGGAAGTTGGGGCATTAATTGAGAACAAAGATAAAATTTTGTTACAGGCTGGGCCCGCCGGTGATCTGAAAATTCCGGTGGCATCCAGTATCGGAGATCGTCATCAGCCGAATAGTTTGCTGGGTTTACTGGATGCTGCAGGGATCGAGGTCGAATTGCCGTTTTTATTTGCAGCTTATAATGGTGTGAATAGACGCTACATATATTACCGGGGGGAATTACTATCTATCAAAAATGTCATCCAGACAGAGCGGTTACATTTTTATGATTATGCCGATATTCCCTGGGGTGCAATTCATAGCGATGCCGACGAGAGTATGATTAAACGATTTTTTAAGGAACGCGAGGTCGATAATTTTGGCATTTACATCGGCGATTACGATGCTGGTGATGTGCATCCTTTGCCAAAGTGAGACTGTCTGGTGATATCGCGTCTGTGAGGTAATAGTTTGCCCCCGCAGCGGTGTCGGAAATCAGCTCTGCAATAGACTTATAGTTACTATTAGTTTTTGTCGCGTTTCGGCAATGTGAAGTCGCTGCAAAGTCAGCTAACAGATACCGTAAAAATTATTCTGCCAGTCTCAGGCTGCGAGGCTGCGCTGTACCTTTATTACGAGGATTAGTTAATGACCGATATTGATGACGATTACGATGATGAAGATGACCTGGATCTACGGACGCTGCCCGATGATGAACTTACCGAGCAGATGCACGACGATCTCTATAACGGTTTAAAGGAAGAGGTCGCCGAAGGTACTGACATTCTTCTCGAGCGTGGTTGGAGTGCCAACAAGGTACTGAACGAGGCGCTGGTTGCCGGCATGACGATTGTTGGAATCGATTTTCGTGATGGCATCCTGTTTGTGCCCGAAGTATTGATGTCGGCAAACGCTATGAAAGCGGGTATGGCAATCCTCAAACCGTTATTATCTGAATCAGACGAACCCGCAGCCGGTAAAATGGTGATTGGTACAGTAAAGGGCGATATTCACGATATTGGTAAAAATCTGGTTTGCATGATGATGGAAGGCGCTGGTTTTGAGGTAGTAGATCTGGGTATTAATACGCCGGTCGAATCCTTCCTGGAAGCGCTGGAAGAACACAAACCCGAAATCCTTGGTATGTCAGCCTTGTTGACCACGACCATGCCTTACATGAAGGTCGTTATAGACACCATGAAAGAAAAGGGCATTCGTGATGACTACATAATTTTGGTCGGTGGTGCGCCACTCAATCAGGAATTTGGCGAAGCGGTCGGAGCCGACGCTTATTGTCGTGATGCAGCAGTCGCATCCGATACGGCCAAGCAACTGGTTGCGGAACGCAGAGCGGCTGGCTAGCTCAGACCCGAGTGACAGGTAATCAAGTGCGATATGGAAAAGGCAGCTCCGATTCTGGTAATTACCTGTGCAGCAGTCGCGCGAGAAGTCAATGATATAAAGAAACTGAGCCAGTGGTCTCGGATGGATTTGCGGGCCATAACGGCTGACTTGCACGCCACACCCGAAAAAATCCCTCAGGCCGTTGCCGAGGAAATTGACAAAGCACGCCATCAATACGAGCATATTTTTGTCGCTTATGGCGATTGTGGCACCAGTGGTGAACTTGACCGCGTTCTCGAAGAACGTGGTGTCAGTCGAATACCGGGGGCGCATTGTTACGATTTTCTTGCCGGTATGGATGTGTATGAGAAATTTCAGGATGACGAACCCGGGACATTCTATCTCACCGATTTTCTCGCCCGTCATTTTGACCGGCTGGTTTATCAGATGCTGGGACTGGATCAGCATCCGGATCTATTACCGATGTATTTCGGTAACTACACACGGTTAATTTACCTGGCACAAACCGAATCGGATGAAATCACCGAAATGGCGAGAGCCGCTGCGGATAAACTGGGATTACGCTTTGAGCGCGTATTCACCGGAACCGGTGAGATGGTGCCGGCACTGGATGCGGCTATGCAGCAAGCATTATGGCGCAGCTAAAAATTGTTTACTGGCGCGATATCCCGGGCCAGGTTGTTTTCAAGCAAGGGCGCCGCAATACACGTTTGCGATTGTCGGCAAGGTTTATGAAGGCGATAGAGCGCGCCGCCTATCGTCTGAAAAAACAGCAAAAGGATGCCCTGTTTGAACCCTGGCGCGACGTTGCTCAGGCTATCGATGGTGATGTCAAAGAACAGGCGCAGTTATTAATCAAACAGCTTGAGGCGCAATATCCTGACGCTGTACTGGAACAGTTAATCCGGGCGAGTGGTAAAGATGAAACTCGCGCACTGAATTCCTGAGAGGAGACAGCAGTGTACAAAATCCGTCAATGGTCGGTAACGCATTCGAGAAAACTCGAAGCGGTTTATTATTTTTTTGAACCGTTATTTATCCGGCTTTACCCCTTGTGGCGGACTATTGGCAGACAACGCGTAGAAAAACCTTTTCGTATTTTAGAAAGCACCGCGAAGAATTTGATTTTTGGTTGTCAGATGTGCGGTCAATGCACATTAAGCAGTACCGGTATGTCCTGCCCGATGAATTGTCCGAAATCGATTCGCAACGGACCCTGCGGTGGCGTACGGCTGGATGGCAGCTGTGAAATAAAGCCGGAAATGCGTTGTGTATGGGTTGAGGCCTGGCGCGGTAGTCAACAAATGAAGCGTTTCGAAAATATTCGTCAGATACAGCAGCCGGTAAATTTTAGTTACAAAGGTAGTTCGTCCTGGCTACGCGTTGCGGAAAAAGAATATACCCGCGCCAATAGCGAGGCCGTGAAATGATAGCAATTAATGAAAATCACCCCGGCAAGCCGCTTTCGAAAAAACCGGGATATGTGTCCTGTGGTCGACTCGAACGGGTATTAAGAGGGGGTCATTTTGCAATTACCACCGAATTAGCTCCACCCGATTCAGCGTTGGCGGAAGACGTTTACGAACGCGCGCAAATTTTCGATGGCTATGTCGATGGTATGAACGCTACTGATGGTTCGGGTGCGAACTGCCATATGTCAAGTGTTGCAATGTGTGCATTGTTGACTAGCGTCGGATATTCACCGGTTATGCAAATAGCCTGTCGAGATAGAAACCGGATTGCGATACAGGGTGATGTTCTTGGCGCGGCAGCGATGGGTGTCAATAACGTACTTTGTCTGACAGGTGACGGTGTTCAGGTCGGTGATCAACCTGAAGCCAAACCGGTATTTGACCTCGATAGTGTGTCGCTTCTGGAAACGATTAGAACGATGCGTGACGAATCCAGATTTTTAAGCGGTCGGGCAATCACCAAAGCACCAGAAATTTTTCTCGGTGCCGCAGAAAACCCTTGCGCACCTCCGACCGATTTCCGTCCGTATCGTCTGGCGAAAAAAATCGCCGCTGGGGCTGACTTTATCCAGACACAGTATATTTTTGACGTGTCACAATTAAAGGATTTCATGACGAAATCCCGGGACATAGGCTTGCTCGAAAAATGTTATATTTTACCGGGTGTGGGGCCGCTTGCATCCGCGAGAACTGCGAACTGGATTCGCAATAATGTGCCCGGTATCCATATCCCGGATCAAATTATCGATCGTCTCGCCGGTGCCGAAGACCAGAAAAAAGAGGGACAGAAACTTTGTGTCGAATTGATTCAACAGATTCGCGAAATAGAAGGCGTCAGCGGTGTACACGTGATGGCGTATCGACAGGAAGAAGCTGTGGCCAATATTATTAAGGAGTCCGGCGTACTTGAAGGGCGTGTACCCTGGTATCCTGGGCTTGATGATCAGGAACGGCTAGAGGCCTAGCGACAAGCGACTAAGGCACAAATAAACTTAGACTATTTTTTGAGGAATACCCAATGACCGAAACGGTTATCAGTTCAGCGACGAAAGAGTTAGTAATCGGTTTTGATCGACCCTTTGTTATCATCGGCGAGCGCATCAATCCCACCGGTCGTAAGATTATGGCGGATGAAATGAAAATCGGCGACTATAGCCGTGTCGAAAGCGACACTAACGCTCAGGTTCAGGCTGGAGCGCATATGCTCGATGTCAATGCAGGCATTCCGCTGGCCGATGAACCACGAATTCTCGCCGAGGTCATTCAACTGGTGCAAAATTTGACCGATGTGCCATTAAGTATCGATTCGTCAATCATCGAAGCGCTGGAATCCGGTCTGTCGGTTTATCAGGGTAAGGCGCTGGTCAATTCCGTGACCGGCGAAGACGAAAGTCTGGATCGTGTACTACCACTTGTCAAGAAACATGGCGCAGCAGTTGTTGCGATTTCAAATGACGAAACTGGTATTTCCGAAGATATAGATGTTCGTTATGAAGTGGCGAAAAAAATTGTCAATCGGGCCTCGGATTATGGCATTCCGGCTTGTGATGTAGTAGTTGATCCTCTGGTCATGCCAATCGGCGCGATCAATACAGCGGGACGTGAAGTGCTAAAACTCATTCATCGTCTGCGCACCGAGCTCAAGGTGAATACCACCTGTGGGGCATCCAATATCAGTTTCGGGTTACCCAATCGTAACGGGTTTAACGGCGCTTTCATCAGTATGGCGATTCAGGCAGGTATGACTTCGGCGATAACCAATCCGTTGCATGCCGAAGTGGTTGCTGCCAGTATGGGGGCTGATGTGATGCTGGGTAAAGATCCCGATTGTTCGCGATGGATTAAGCAATTCCGCGAACCAGCTGCTGAAGGCGCTACCATGCGCGGAACCGGCCGTCGTGGCGGCCGTCGTCGCCGAGCCGGCTAAACTGATTGCTATAAAAAGAGCTGCGAATGAGTGATGATGAGGTAAACGTCTTATTTATGCCTTCGGGATTACGAGGGCAATTCCCGACCGGTACAACGGTATTGCAGGCGGCGCAGCGCCTGGGGGTCGATCTCGAATCAATATGCGGTGGCCAGGGACAATGTCGCAAGTGCCAGGTGTTGCCGCAGCAAGGTGAATTCTCCAAACATGGCATTATTTCCCGTATCGAACACCTTTCACCGTTAACAGAAACCGAAAAGCATCATCAGTCGAAAAAAAGGCTAAAAAATGGCCGCAGGTTGGGTTGTAATTTACGCATGCTTGGTGATCTGGTGGTCGACGTTCCAGAGGAAAGTCAGCAACACAAACAGCATATAGCAAAAGCGGTGACTGCTTACGATATTCAGGTGCAACCTGCATTGTATCTATTTACGGTAACCTTGCCCGAGCCCGATATGCACGCACCGATGTCGGACAAGCGTCGTTTGCAACAGGCGTTGATTAAGGAACACGATTTACCACAGATGGATTGTGAGTTGTCTCAGTTGCGTTTGTTGCAACCGGCTCTGGAAAAGGCAGATCGCCAGGTGACTGTAGCAGTTTATCAGTTCGAAAAAATCATTGGTGTCTGGCCCGGAGAGAAAAAAGAAATCTACGGTATGGCGATAGACCTCGGTTCGACCACCATCGCCGCGCAGTTATGTAATCTGGTTACCGGCGAAGTAGTTGCTACGGCTGATTGTATGAATCCGCAAATTCGATTTGGTGAAGATTTAATGAGTCGCGTCTCCTACGTGATGATGAACGAAGGCGGCGACGTTGCCATGACTCAGGTTGTCCGTGAAGCCTTTAATCAATTGGCCAAACGCGCAACAAAATCGGCAGGCATCAAGCTTGATGAAATTCTCGACATGACCGTGGTCGCCAATCCGATTATGCATCATCTGTTTCTTGGTATCGACCCAACCCCGCTTGGCGGAGCGCCTTTCACCCTGACTACCGACCAAATGCAAATATTACGTGCTGCCGAGATTGAAATATATCTGCATCCGGAAACAAGGGTTTGTACCCTGCCCTGCATCGCCGGGCATATTGGTGCCGATACTGCAGGTGTCATATTGTCCGAGCGCCCTGATCTGTCAGAAGATTTTGTGCTGCTGGTTGATGTTGGAACCAACGCGGAAATCGTACTCGGGAATCGCAACCGGTTACTGGCTGCGTCGAGTCCCACCGGACCGGCTTTTGAAGGTGCGCAAATTACTGCCGGCCAACGTGCCGCTCCGGGTGCCATTGAACGCGTGCGCATCGATCCCGGGACCCTTGAGCCAAAATTTCGGGTGATCGGTTGTGAATCCTGGTCTGATGAACCCGATTTCGCCGAAAAGTCGGCGAAAGTCGGTATCAGTGGAATCTGCGGTTCCGGAATTATTGAAGTAGTTGCCGAAATGTTCCTCGCCGGTATTATTGATCAGGATGGTGTTATTGGCGTGGTGGATGGTAAACCCAGCCCACGTATTGTCGAAGATGGTCGCACCAGGTCGTATGTTCTGCACGACGGTGATAAAAAACTTAAAGTCACACAAAACGACATTCGCGCGATTCAATTGGCCAAGGCGGCGTTGCACGCCGGCACCCGTTTACTGACCGATTACATGGGCATTGAAAAAGTCGACCGTATTGGTTTCGCCGGTGCATTTGGCAGCCATATCGATGTTAAATATGCCATGGTGCTGGGATTGATTCCCGACTGTAATCTGGATAATGTCGGTTCAGTGGGTAATGCAGCCGGAACCGGTGCGCGGATTGCTTTGCTTAATTTCCCCTCGCGAATTGAAATCAGCGAAATATTACCGAAGGTTGAAAAAATCGAAACTGCGTTGGAACCGAATTTTCAGCAATATTTTATTGAAGCCATGGCATTGCCGCATAAGATTGATCCTTACGAGGAGTTGTCGAAACTGGTTAGTATTCCTGCACCCAGACCCAGGGCCGAAAGTGATGCTGGTGGTGAGCGGGGTCGGCGTTCGTCGCGTCGAAGGCGGAGTCGGGTTTAGAGTACTGTATTGCCGTCCTGGGCTATCAGCCGTCCAAATACATACCAATAAAGCGGCTACTAATTCTCCACGATAAATTAGCAATCTCTGGTTAAGGTCGGAGGAGGCGGAGAACCCGGCATAGCGGATGTCGATTCATGGCCAAGGTCAACAAAATTCACTACAAGAAGAATTCGATAACCTAACCTGTCTAATTGCATTAATGGGGTTAAC
>CAZYYM010000095.1:0-13524 GCA_964651385.1 uncultured Gammaproteobacteria bacterium
AGCCTTATACATCCACTATAGCTACAATAGTGGATGTATAAGGCTTGCTCGTGCTCTTTTGCCAATGCCAATTTAGCGTTCTCTCGAACCGCTCGAAGTTTATGGACATCGACAAAATTGATCATCTCTGCCAGATACCTCTCACCCGGTAGCACCATCATTTCAGCAACCAGAGCCAGATCCAGCGTTTTATTGTCAAGCAGCCTGCCATAGGCTTGCGAAAACCCAGTCAGCAGACCCGGCCAGTCATCAGCCCGTGAATTGTACATGCTTAACATGATCCGCGTGGCGTATTGTTGACTCGCTTCCCATCGATTGAACGGGTCGGTATCGCAGGACATCAGCATGGCCAGTTCGTCGTCTTGCAAATCGGTCGTTAATTTAACCGGGGCTGAAAAACCCCTAAAAGCCGATACCATCGGCATCGCATCGACACCGTCAAATACCAGTTTTTGTTCGAACTCACTGACATCCACGGTCCATTCAAGACGATTACTATTATCGAGTGACAAGCACTTTCCCTGCTGATCAAAAAGCGATAATCGCATGGGCATATGAAATGGCAAATTGCTTTTTCCTTTGGTATGCCCCGGATCCTGTTGAATAATTAGTTCAAATTGCCTGTTTTCTATATTAAATCCTCGTTTAATATCAATTTTCGGCGTGCCTGCCTGTTCGTACCATCGCTGAAATTGGCTTAAGTTGATCGCAGAAGCATCCTGCATGGCTGTACGGAAATCGTCTGTTGTCACTGCCTGACCGTCATGCCTTTCAAAATACAAATCCATGCCTTTGCGGAATTTTTCACTGCCCAGCAAGGTATGTATCATTCGTACAACTTCAGCACCCTTGTTATAAACCGTTGCTGTATAGAAATTATTAATCTCCCGGTAAGAGGCAGGTCTCACCGGGTGTGCCATTGGACCAGCATCTTCCGGAAACTGGTGATTGCGTAATATCCGCACATCGCCGATACGTTGTATCGCACGTGAGGCCATATCCGAGCTGAATTCCTGGTCTCTAAACACGGTCAGACCTTCTTTCAGGCTCAATTGAAACCAGTCTCGACAGGTGACCCGGTTGCCGGTCCAATTATGAAAATATTCATGACCAATAACAGCCTCGATAGCCGAAAAATCATCATCGGTCGCAGTCTGTGCATTGGCCAGCACATATTTGGTATTGAAAACATTCAAGCCCTTGTTTTCCATCGCTCCCATGTTGAAATCGTCGACCGCGACGACCATGTAGAGGTCCAGATCGTATTCCAGGCCGAATACGTTCTCGTCCCAGGCCATGGCCTTTTGCAGAGATGTCATTGCATGGCCACATTTATCGTGATTATGGTGCTCGGTATAGATTTGTAAATCGACCTGTCGCCCTGAAGCAGTTGTAAAATTATTCTCGATACAGGCCAGATCACCGGCAACTAAAGCAAAAAGATAACTCGGTTTAGGATATGGATCCTGCCATTTCACCCAGTGCATTTCCCCCTGTTGCCCTGCTTCAATCCTATTACCATTGGATAACAATACCGGGTAGCGTCGTTTATCAGCGCGAATACGGATACCGAAAACTGACATGACATCAGGACGGTCGATGTAGTAGGTGATATACCGAAACCCTTCTGCTTCGCATTGGGTGCAGAAATTTCCATTGGACAGGTACAAACCCTCGAGTCGTGTATTTGCGAGCGGATTGATCTCGACTTCGCAAGCCAATTCGAATTCATCCGGCACCTTTTGAATGACGAGGTGATTTGCTGTTTTTTCATAGTCTGTCTCTGGCAGTGCTTTACCATTGATACCGATTGACAATAATATAAGCTCAACACCGTCGAGACGTAAGGGTGCGCCCGTATTTCCCAGACGCTTTATCTTTAATAGACTTTTAACCCGGGTGCTGCTTTCATCAAGTTCAAAATCGAGCCAGGTTTCATTGATAGTAAAATCAGGTATCGAATATTCGTTGAGATATTTACGCTGTTGGTGATCGGTCTTCATGAGTGTTTATATTAATTATCTTTGGTCAAAAAGTAGTAGAGAGTTTACCTGAAAATGACAGCGGAATATGGCAAATATAGTTTCCGCTGACCCTTATTTCCGTTATGATGCGCAACAATTTTTAGAACCCTCTGGAGAGTCCTTACAATGGCAATAGAACGTACAATTTCTATCATCAAACCCGACGCTGTTGCAAAAAATGTCATCGGCGAAATTTACAGCCGTTTCGAAAAAGCCGGGCTACAAATAGTCGCTGCTCGCATGGAGCACTTAAGTGCCGGGAAAGCCGGTGAATTCTACGCTGTGCACAAAGAGCGTCCTTTTTATAACGACCTGGTGGCTTTCATGACATCCGGTCCAGTCATAGTTCAGGTACTCGAAGGTGAGGACGCCATAGCTAAAAATCGCGAAGTCATGGGCGCCACTAACCCGACTGAAGCTGCACCGGGAACAATCCGTGCTGATTTCGCCAAAACGGTAGACGAGAACGCAGTGCACGGTTCGGATGGCCCGGATACCGCTAAAGCCGAAATCGAATTTTTCTTCGGTAGCGACGGCGTATGCCCACGCACACGTTAAGCCGGTGCCATCAGCCCCGTCCGTGCGGGGCTCCAAAATCGATATCCGGTCCCATCGGTACTATACCGGTCGGATTTACACTCAAATGGCTGCCGTAATAATGCTTTTTGATGTGACCAAAATTAATCGTATCGGCTATGCCGGGGTGCTGATATAACTCACGAGTGTAGCCCCACAGGCATGGGTAGTCGATCAAGCGCCGCAGGTTACATTTGAAGTGGCTGTAATATACCAGATCAAATCGAAGCAGGGTTGGGAATAAACGCCAATCGGCCTCGGTCAATGTGTCGCCTATCAGGTACCTTTGTTTCGACAGTATATGCTCCAGCCAGTCCAGTGTTTCGAATAACGGTACAACGGCTTTATCGTAAGCGGCCTGGGTTCGCGCAAATCCGCAGCGATAAACCCCGTTATTCAAGGTATCGTAAATACGCTGATTGATAATATCGATGGCTGACCGATCTGCTACGGGGAAAAAATCGAGCCTGTTTCCGGTTATTTCATCAAATGCCGAATTAAACATCCGGATGATTTCGGATGACTCATTGTTCACAATCGTATTTTCTTGCTTATCCCACAGTACCGGCACCGTGACGACGTCGTTGCAACCCGGACTGGCACGTTGATAAACTTGATACATATTATCGGCACCGTTGATATCGGCAATCACGCCTTCTCCAGCTTCGAAAGTCCAGTCGTCCTCTCCCAGGAACCAGTGTACCGAAGACAGGCCGATTATCGATTCCAGACCCTTGAGTTTGCGGAAGATCAGTGTTCGGTGTGCCCAGGGGCAGGCATACGAAATATAAAGATGATAGCGCCCCGGTTCTGCCGGAACAGAGGCTGTTGTAGCTTCTAGATCGACGCTTTCAACAACCCAGCGTCGAAATTTAGAGTTGGTTCGCTGGAATTCACCGTCTTTGATTTCATGTCCAAGAAGTTGTTCGTCCATACCGGATTGATTCATTTTCAGTTGTCTTTGATCCAAATACGCAGTATAGACCCGTTAGCTGTCCAATATAATATCCTCTACCCATTAGCGCTGATATTTTCTATCCACCAGGCGGGCAAATCGGCGAAGGAATCAAGTACGGCATCGGGTTTAATCGTGGATTCGAGATCTTGTTTGCGAAATTTGCCAGTTCTTACCAGAAGACCTCGAATGCCCGAGTTTTGAGCAGCTTCGACGTCGCCGACTATATCATCGCCGATCATGACGACACTGTCGGCCGAGTAGCCCAGTAAACTCAGAGCCGAGTCATAAAAACTCCTCGAAGGCTTACCAATTATTTCGGCAGTACAATCCGCTGCATGTTCCAGCGCTTTTACAAAAGGTGCGACATCGAGACTCAGGCCATCATGACTGCGCCAGAAGCGCGTCATGCCGAGTGCAATTAATACAGGTTTCGGAGCCTGCATTAGTAAACGAAAGGCGCAATTCAGAGTTGAGTAATCCCAACTATCCCCCAAATCGCCAATGATAATGGCTTCGGCTACTGATTCGTTTTCCATATCAATTGCCTCGATGCCCGAAAAATCAATGCAAGCATCGGATTTGACGAACAAGGCCACTGATTTCAGCTTCTTTTCATGAAGCCATTTTGAACTAGCCACAACAGGAGTGATGATACGACGTAAATCAACGCTAAATCCCATTTGTCGAATTTTATTTTCAAGTAAAGCGCGTGATTTGGAGGTAGTATTAGTAACAAATAGATAGTCTATATTCTGCTCTTCGATCCAATGCATGGTTTCCAACCCACCGGCAATTAGATCATTTTCCTGGTATAAAACACCATCCAGATCAATCAGCAAAGCATGATTTTGCCTACCCATCTTCTAGTACTCCTTGAATGAGATATGGAAAGGTACCTCCCTGTACCATGAAATACAAAAAGCTAGATTAAGGGAAGGTATCAGAAGTAAATCGTTGCACACCATATTGTCCCATGACAATCCATCTCGGCGGCGCTTTACCAATCCCGGCGAGTTGCAGTCCCGGATGCTTGAGAACGACACTCTCGAGTATATTCTCCTGCTCAGGATCGACATCGACAATAAAGACGTGTTTTCCTTCCCGTATTTGCCGTTCGAAACGTCGGTAATCGCGATGCGGCGTTTGTATTCCAATCAAACCGCCGACCCAGCCAGAAAATCCCAGTAAAACTACTGCCAGGAAAATAAAAGGAGCCCAGCTGTAGTTTGCAGGCCAACTGGTATAAGACGCACCGACGAGTATCAAAGTCGAAATTCCGAGACCAATCCAGGCACCGGTAATAGCGCCGTGAACCACGTCTTTTTTAAATACCGATTCGATATTGTGTAGGTGATCGTGGGTTTCAACGCCGGTATCATCTTTACTGAATACGTGAATTTGCGGCTTATGTACGCCGCAACTTTCCAGTTCTCCTTCTATCCGGTCCAGATCATCGAGATCACTGCTAATGTAGAAATGTCGTTTCATATCATTCTCCACAGGTTGGTCTATCCAACATTAAAGTGGGCTTCACTGAAACGACCAGACTTATCGAGCCACTTGCCGTAATAGCGGGCCTGCCTTATCCGTTCTTCTTTGTAGCATACGCCGATTGACGGCGTGGTTAAAGCCGGAATTTCCGGCCTTGACTTAATTGACAACAAATACTTCCGATTTATCCACAAAACCAGCCTTTTTAGCTAAAAACGTCTATTTTGGCACCACTGACTCGAGCGAATGATGAATATACGGATAAAAAAAGCAATAATCAGCATTTTATCCTGCATACCGAGCCGGATATTATGGAAGCTGACAGGCCGTTTTCGCCTTCATCGGTCTTGCCAGAAATACAGGTCGATTGTCGGAATCAATCAGTTTCTTGACTGTTATCTACTCAATCCTTTGACACCCAAAGAAACTATCCCCCCAGGAATACTTTTTGAACTATTTCGCTGTCAATCAGTTCATAAGAGTTACCACTAACGACCAGTCTCCCACTCTCCAATACAAAACCTCTATCAGCCATGCTAAGCGCCAATCTAACATTTTGCTCGACAAACAGAATAGAAATTCCGTCGTCAACGACATCCCTGAAAATTTGAATCAGATCCCTGACCACCATAGGCGACAGGCCCAGAAAAGGTTCGTCGACCATTAGCAATTTCGGCAAGCCCATCAGGCCTCTAGCTATGGCTAGCATTTGCTGTTCGCCACCGGACATAGTATGGGCAAGTTGATCCTGCCTGGATTCGAGTTTTGGAAATAACTTGTAAATTTTAGATAGCGACTCGGCCCTGGCAATTTTAGCCTTTTCATGCCAGGCACCTAAAAGCAAGTTCTGCAATACCGTCAGGTGTGGAAATACCCTCCGCCTCTCGAGCACATGCGATATGCCCATCGCTGTCCGGGTATGAGTGGGCCTGTTACTAATAAGCTCATTGTTAAAATAAATGGTCCCGTTTTTATGATTCACCAAATTACTGACTGTATTCAGAATCGTGCTTTTACCCGATCCGTTGGGGCCAAGCAATGCTACCATTTCTCCAGGTTCGACGTTTAGCGATACATTCCAGATAACCTGGAAATCGTCATACAGAACATCAATGCTTTCAATATCAAGTAACATCGACTGTTCCCAGATATGCGTCAATTACCCTCTGATCACTTTGAACGGCCTCTGCCTTGCCAAAGGCAATTCTCTGTCCCTGATCCAGGGCTAGAATATCGTCCGATATCTCCATTATGACATTGATATTATGTTCGATCGTTATGATCGTAACACCCGAAGCCCTCAGTTTTCTGATTAATGCTACCAATCCCGGTATGGTTTTCTGGTCCACTCCGCCGGTGACCTCATCCATCAAAAGTAACTTCGGTTGAATTGCCATGGCCCGGGCCAATTCAAGGCGCTTTCGTTGTCCGGTGGATAATTCACGAGCGAAATGGTGTCTTTTTTCGATAAGGTCGACAAAATCGATAATTTCAAGTGCCTTGTCCCGTGCTTTTTTAATATCGGATTCATTTACGAAGGCACCAATCATTACATTTTCCAGTAAAGTCATGTCCGAGAAAGGTTTCAGTTTCTGAAAGGTCCGGGCTATACCGAGGTTGGCTATACGGTCTGGACTTAATCCCAGTATGTCCCGGTTTTCGAAATTCACTATTCCACTATCTGCACTGGTATAACCGGTTAACAGATCAAATAAAGTAGATTTTCCTGCACCGTTGGGTCCAATAATTCCCAGAATCTCACCTTGATTAATCTCGAATGAAATATCCTGGTTGGCTAAAATGCCACCAAAAGATCTGGACAAATTTTGCACGCACAATAATTTCATTGCGGTTTTTTCCTTTCGAGTATATGCGCGGGTAATATAGAAATCAGGCCAGCCGGTCGAAATACACAGATTAACATGAGGATTAAACCATAGAATATCAGGTCTACCGCCCCGCCAGTTCCCCCAAGATACATTCTCGAGTATTCTGAAAGCGGAATCAGAATTGCAACGCCGATTAGTGGTCCCCATATATTTCCAATTCCGCCTAAAACCGTCATCAATAGAACCATGATCGAGATTTCCATATTGAACATCCGGTCCGGGTCAACGATCAGCAGGTACTGGGCAAACAGGCTTCCCATCGGCGCCATGATGCCGGCCGATATCACGTAGGCAATAATTTTATATCTTGAGACGTTAACACCAAGGCTTAAGGCCGCCTGGTAATCATCCCGCACTGCGCGAAGCCTGAATCCGATCTTCGATACACTCAAACGCCAAACAATCAAGTATGTAACGATAAAAAACGTCAGGAAAATATAATAATAAGGCACCTTACTGTCATGAAACTGAAGTGCCCACCAAGAACTTGTCTCGGTTAGCGGAATCCATAAACCCGATGCGCCACCAACCAGTTCCCATCGCTGGAAAATTATCTGAAAACTGATACCAATCAAAAGCGTCGCGATGGCAAAATAATGGCCACTCAGTCTCAACATCGGCAAACCTATTAATATCGCGACCACGGCGGAAAATATAATTCCGATGAAAATACCTATCCAGGGCGTAATACCATATTCAACAAACAGAAAGGAACTGGTGTAGGCACCAATTCCGAAAAATACACCATGACCCAGACTGATCTGGCCTGATAGACCGGCGATTACATTCCAGGACTGTGCCATAACGGTATACATGAAAATCATGATCATGAGATGCAGGTAAAATGCATTGGGACCGAAAAGGGGAAAGACAACCAGAAATAATGTTAAAAAAGCCAGCCCAAGAACAATTTTCCTGTTTGTATTCCAGACTGGCTCCATTTTCGCATGGGTTATATCAATACCCATTAATACCGTCCAAATAATCCTTGCGGTCTATAAATAACGACCAACAGATAAATTCCGAATACATATAAGAGTTTGAAGGAAGGGTCGATCAGTAATCCTCCGAGAGATTCGACCAGGCCGATAATAATCCCGGCATATAAACATCCGATGACACTCCCAAATCCTCCCAGCGCAACAGCTACAAACGCAAACAACGCAAAATTGACACCCACATCGGTGAATATAAAAAAATAATTTGTCATCATACCACCGGCTATTCCAACGCAACCCAGCCCGATCCCCCATCCAATGGCAAACATCCTGTTTGAAGGAATACCCAGAATTTCCGCGGCCTCACGATCCTGGGCGGTTGCCTGAAGTGCCAAACCAGTTTCGGTTTTGGTGACAAACAGAAAAAGCACTAGAAATGCCAAAAGGCAGGCCAGCCCCGCAAATAGTTGCGGTTGACCGATAAATATATTGGCTATTTCAATTCGCCCTTCCAATAATGGCTTGTCAACGTTTCTGAAATCCGGTGTCCATAGCAACTGCGCTAACGATCTGATGAATATAGACAGCCCGAATGTGGCGCATATTTGTATCAGCATTTTTGCTTTCAAAATATAGCGAATTAACAGGTAATGCGTAAGCACGCCACAAACAGCCATCAGCAATATGGTTATCGGAATCGAAATAACCGGATCGAGGCCCAGCAGGGACCAGAGCCAGAAGGACGAGAACATCGACAACATTAAATGCTCTCCATGCGCAAAATTAACAATATTCATTAATCCGAAGATCAAACTCAAACCAGCTGCGATCAGGGCATAAATCAACCCCATTAACAACCCGCCGACACTGGCCTGCAATATAATTTCAAACGTCATTTGGTAATTAAGTTGTCCTCAGGCCGCGGGATTTGAATATTTTGTTTAGCGAGTAGCGTTGTATTTATATCGTTTATATCATTTAATGCAGCAGGATACCTTAAAGGAGGAACAAAATGAAAAAGATAATATGGTCAGTTTTACTAACACTTTCCTGCCTATCAGCAGTAAACGCGGCAGAAAACGTAAAAATTGGCGTACTTTACCCATTAACTGGACCTGTGGCTCAGGTTGGTAAGGACGCCGTCGCTGCGGTCAGAACCGCGATGGATATAATTAATAACAGTCATGATATCGATATGCCGCTAGCCAAAAGTAAGGGATTACCGGGGCTCGGTGGTGCAAAAATTTCGATTGTTGTCGGGGATCACGGTGGAAAAGCAGAGATAGGCGTCGGCGAAACAGAAAAGATGCTGAATTCCGACAAGGTTCATGCCATGTTCGGTGCCTATTACTCATCGGTTACTGGAGCTGCCAGCCAGGTTTCCGAGAGAGCCGGAATACCCTGGGTCAACGGCGAGTCGACTTCACCCAAATTAACCAAAAGAGGCCTGAAATACTTTTTTAGAGTAACCCCGCATGATGGTGAGTTTACCCAATTAATGTTCGAGTTTTTAAATGACTTCAATAGTAAAAATGATGGAAAGTTAAAAACCATTGGAATTATTCATGAAGATACGCTCTGGGGCTCGGATAGTGGTGGAACGCAGAAAAGAATGGCGAAGGAACAAGGCTACGAAGTGGTAGAAAAAATAAGTTACAAGGCCAAAACCACAACGCTAAGTTCAGAAGTGCAAAGGCTTAAGGCAAAAAACCCGGATGTATTAATGCCTTCCTCCTACACCTCGGACGCCTTTTTGTTTCTGAACACGGCCAGGGAACTCGACTATAACCCCCAGCTGCTGGTTGCCCAGAATGCGGGCTATACCGACCCGAAATTCATCGAAACAATGGGTAGCAAAGCCGAGGGAGTTATCACCCGATCCCCGTTTAATACAGATCTGGCGAATTCAATCCCATTAATCGGAAAGGTGAATGAGTTATTTAAAAAACATTCCGGTGGGAGAGATTTATCCGACGTTCCGGCCAGAGCATTTACCGGATTCATGGCATTGGCAAATGCAATCAATAATGCCGGTTCGACCGATCCGAAAAAAATTCAAAAGGCGCTGCAACAGCTCGATATGTCTTCGGATTCATTGATCGTGCCTTACAGGGGGATTAAATTTGGAAAGGATGGTCAAAATGAAAAAACCAGGGGTATACTAATGCAGGTACAAAATGGAAAATACTGTACCGTTTATCCTTTTGAACTGGCAGCCTGTAAGCTGAGATACCCAATGCCAACCTGGTCGCAAAAATAAGCGCCTTCCTGATAGTGTGGTGCAGCCAGCTCCAGAGAGTCCGTCATGAGAATTGAAGACGATAGTAAACTTGACTATAAGGACGTTCTTATTCGTCCCAAGCGCAGTACCCTGGGCAGTCGCAAGGATGTTGATTTGTTTCGTAAATTCAACTTTCGAAACTATCAGTCCAGCCAGTCCGAACCCCACTACCGCGGCATTCCCATCATGGCGTCAAATATGGACGGTGTGGGTACATTCACGATGGCCGACACACTGGCAAAAATCGGACTGTTCACCTGTTTGGTGAAAAATTACTCCGCGCAGGAATTAGTCGATTACTTCAACATCGACAGTACCGAACGACTTGAAAATGTCGCCTATTCAACCGGTATTACGCCTCAGGACTTCGAAAAATTCGAATCCGTATACAAGGCTGCAAAGCAACGCCTTAAATATGTCTGCGTTGATGTCGCCAATGGCTATTCGGAACGTTTTTCGTCGTTTATCAAGCAACTACGCGATACCTATCCGGCCATCGTAATAATAGCCGGTAATGTTGTAACCGGCGAAATGACCGAGGAGTTGATATTAAGCGGCGCCGATATCATCAAAGTTGGTATCGGACCCGGAAGCGTCTGTACAACGCGAATTCAAACCGGTGTCGGTTTCCCGCAATTATCGGCGGTAATTGAATGCGCTGATTCGGCGCACGGTCTGGGTGGTCATATTATTGCAGATGGTGGCTGCACCTGCCCAGGCGACCTGGCAAAAGCCTTTGCAGCAGGCGCCGACTACGTCATGCTTGGTGGTATGCTGGCCGGCCACAACGAAGGTGGCGGCGATATCATTACCCGATACTACAAAACCGGCGAGGTTGAGAAAACCAAAGGCGGCTGGCAGGATTGCATCGAAGAGCGAAGATTCGTACAATTTTACGGCATGAGTTCTCGCGCCGCTAACGAAAAACACTTCGGCGGGTTAAAGGAATACCGATCTTCAGAAGGTCGCGATATTCTGGTGCCTTATCGTGGTGAAATAATGCATACGATCCAGGATTTGCTCGGCGGCATCCGCAGTACCTGTACTTATGCCGGAGCAAAAAAACTGAAGTGGTTGAGTAAATGTACCACCTTTGTTAAAACCGGGCAGCAGTATAATTCGGTTTTTGCTGGTTAGTTGCTATTTAGTCTGGCCCCGCCGTCGCCATGCATGAAACCGGCCCACCCATTCCAGTAGCTTCTGCGGTGCATGTGCCCTCTTCCATTCTCCGGCAACAAACTTGTTGGCTTCAGCGAGTGTCGGATAAATATGAATAGTACCGAGAATCTTGTTTAAGCCCAAACCGTGTTTCATCGCCAGTACATACTCGGCGATTAAATCTCCGGCGTGTTCGCCAACGATGGTGACTCCGAGGATTCTATCTTTGCCGGGAACGGTTAGTACTTTTACAAATCCATGCGCTTCACCATCGGCAATTGCCCGGTCAAGGTCGTCGATACCGTAAACCGTCGATTCGTACTCTATACCCTGCTCTTTGGCTTCGGTTTCATTCAGGCCGACACGGGCCACTTCGGGTTCGGTAAATGTTGCCCACGGGATTACCCGGTAGTTGGTTTTAAACTGTTTCAATGGACCAAACAAGCTGTTGACTGAAGCATACCAGGCCTGGTGTGCGGCTACATGGGTGAATTGATAAGGTCCTACGGCGTCGCCACAGGCATAAATCGTTGGAATACTACTTTGCAGGTACTCATTGGTTTCAATAGTTTTATTCGGGTTTAATCGAACGCCTAATTCTTCGAGACCAAAGCCGGTCGTATTCGGCGCACGTCCAACCGCCACAATCAGTGTATCGAATTCAATTTCGATATCATTACCATCGTGTTCGGCGATTAGATAGTTTTTACCGTCTTTTTGAATAAATTGTTTGGCTCGATGGTTAACCAGTACATCGACACCTTCCTTGACCAGTTGGTTTTGTACTAATTCTGAAACCTCGGGGTCTTCGCGTAATAATATTCTCGGTAACATTTCGATCTGGGTAACCGAGATATCGAGTCGAGCAAAAGCCTGTGTTAATTCCGACCCTATCGGTCCACCCCCTAATATGACTAGTCTGCCGGGTTTATCGCGTAACTCCCAGAGATTATCCGATGTGTAAAAATCAATATTTTCGATCCCTTCTATTGGTGGCACAAAGGGCCTGGCACCAGTGGCGACGACGATATTTCTGGCATTTATGGTTTCACCATTAACCTCTACCGACCAGGGAGATGTGATTTTGGCTTCACCCTGAACAACATCTACACCAAGACCGGTATATCGTTCCACCGAATCGTGTGGTTCAATCTTTTTGATTACCACAGCCACGCGTTCCATAACATCGGCAAAATCAAACTCTGCTTCGGCCTTTTTGATACCAAATTCCTTACTCCGCGAAATATGCGACATGAATTTGGCCGATCGAATTACTGCCTTGGATGGTACACAACCTGAATTCAGGCAATCACCACCCATTTTATGACGCTCTATCAGCGTGACTTTGGCTTTAATCGCCGCGGCAATATACGCGGTGACCAATCCGGCCGAGCCAGCACCAATCACCACCAGATTGGTATCGAAATGATCGGGCTTTCTGAATCCAGCCAGTGCTTTGCGCGCATTTAATAGGGCAACTATCCTTTTTCCAACGAACGGTAATAATGCCAACAGGACAAATGAAAAGATTAATTCAGGACTTAATATTCCTGACGCTGAATCGATTTGAGCCAACTGCGTACCGGCATTTACGTAAACAATAGTACCGGCCAACATACCAACCTGGCTCACCCAGTAAAAGGTCTTCAATTTAATCGGCGTTAAACCCATAACCAGGTTGATGACGAAAAAAGGGAATGCAGGCACGAGACGCAAGGCAAACAGGTAAAATGCACCATCTTTGGCGATGCCATCGTTGATTGATGTTAACGATCTGCCAAATTTTTCCTGAATAGTTTCACGAAACAGATAGCGTGAAATCAGGAATGCCAGCGATGCACCAATTGAACTGGCGAAAGAAATAATTATAAGTCCACTTAACAGTCCAAATATGGCCCCACCTGCGAGTGTCAAAATCGTCGCACCCGGCAGCGATGCGGCGGTAGTAACTACATACATCAGGAAAAATCCGACAATGGTTAAAACTCGGTTTTCTGAATAAAACTGATCAATTTGATGTTGCTGCGCCTTGATATAAGCGAGTGTCACATATTGGCCCAGATCGAAATAAACAAACAATATTGCAATTGTGGCAACTACCCCAACCAGGCCAACTTTCTTCATTAGCTAAAATTCTCGTTATTATTGTTCAAATTTGGTCGGTATGACTCGATAAACCACTACTGAGTTCAATGCTTCGCTTAAAGAT
>CAZYYM010000096.1:0-13439 GCA_964651385.1 uncultured Gammaproteobacteria bacterium
TCGTCGATATAGAGCAGAATATCTTTGTATTGCATAACCCTACCTCGTCGAATGAATTGAATCTAAATTATGCGATAGTGGGCACTATCGAAAACTGATATAGGTCATTCGCGTGGCTAAAATTCAGGCCGCATAACTAGTAGTCTAACAACATAGGTCAGATCACAATTGTTTCTAATATTAGCGAACTATGGGGTCCGAACTATGGGGTCAAATCTTGACTTAACTTATTATACAATAAACCCATCTCATCGTCCGATGCTATTAATCGATTCAAGCGCCCTATCGTTTGCGAAACCGTGGAATAATGCCCAACATTAAACCGTCCTGCAATATCAATCAGCTTCGCGCTCCCCAGTTCCTGACAGAGCTTCATCGCTAACCAACGCGGTAGATTCCTTGCGCCTTTACCACGCTTTGTTTGGGTAATATCATTATTACTTACCTGATAGTAATCGGCTACTGCCTTAATAATCAAGCTGAGTTCAATGGGTTGCTGTAAAGCCTTGTAGTTAATTTCCGAGTCAGTCACCCTGCGCTTTTCCTGTATTTGCTTTTTGAAGCGTTCACCGCCTAGCGCAGGTGGTGTATGGCTAAACCGGTAGAATTGGATAATCTTCATATCATTTCCCCGGTCGACGTAACGTCGGTAGGCTTGATAACGACGATGGCTGGCCAGTTCCCCATATATTGTATCCCGGTTTAACCAGTCCGGTGATGATGACTGGTTGATAAACTGCGGATAACTCGACCAGGGGTAGTCTTCCAGTCTGGTTACCAGGGGCTTTTTGGTTTCTATGGGATTGCGGTGAATATAGCGACTAACCTGCAACAGGTAGGCACTGGCTTCGATGACTATGGCCTTATAACGACCACGGAATAACGAACCATCAGTATTTCTGAGCCGGTTATGCCGTTGGGTATAGAGGCCGTCGACATGACGCATGATTCGGCTTAGATTAGCGCGTGGGGTTTTAATCAATAAATGATAGTGATTCGACATCAGGCAATAACTATGGACTTCAAGGCCGAAGCGCCTGTGTGCTTCCTCAAGTCCCTGCAGGAAGGCTTGATAGTAGTCAGGGCCATGGAAAACAGCCTGCCGACCTCGCCCTCGATTCATAACATGATAAAAAGCGTTTTCGTATTCTATTCGCAGGGGCCGGGACATTAGGTTAGAATATTTGATCATATATGTTAAGTCAAGATTTGACCCCCCGTTCCCCGCGGTTCCCGTTAGGTTTTTTATCGATTAGGCACTAATTGTTCCTTTTCCAGCCTGTACTCTGCCTGATTGAACCCATAGAATACCGGCGATTCTAAAACCTTAAAGTTGTGGAGAAACCAATGTCTGAATGCCCTGTATGTGGTGCCGATGTAGAACTGGCCAATGACGCGGTCGTCGGTGAATTACTCAGTTGTGATGATTGCGGCACCGAGCTCGAAATTCTAAAACTCGAGCCCGTCGAAATTGGCGAAGCACCTTCTGCCGAAGAGGACTGGGGGCAGTGAGAATCGGCTTGCTGCATTCATTGATTCGTAAGGAAGAAAAACTACTCATCGAGGCATTCAAAAACGCGGGGGTCGAGCCGATTATGATCGATGATCGTAAGTTGGTTCTCGATTTTCATACCGCAGCGGATATCGATATTCTGGTAGAGCGCTCGATCAATCACTCGCGTGCCCTGCATGCATTGCGTTTATTCGAATCGGCCGGGGTACGTTGCGTGAATTCGCACCATGTCTCGCAGGTCTGTGGCGACAAGCTATTGACCACCGCAGCATTGAAGGAAAATGGCATTGCACAACCCGAATGTCGTGTTGCTTTTACTGAGGAATCCGCACTCGACGCGATTGAAGAACTGGGCTATCCAGCGGTGCTGAAGCCAGCGGTCGGTTCCTGGGGGCGTTTGCTTTCGAAGATAAACGATCGTGATGCTGCGGAAACTGTGTTGGAACATAAAACCGTACTCGGCAGTTATCATCACTCGATCTTCTACATTCAACAATACATCGAAAAGAATAATCGAGATATTCGCAGCTTCGTTATCGGCGATGAGTGTATTGCTGCAATCTACCGCAGTTCTGACCACTGGATCACCAATACCGCACGCGGTGCAATAGCAAGCAAATGCGAAGTCAGCAATGAAGTCGCGGAAATTTCTATTGCTGCCGCCAAAGCCGTCGGCGGCGGTATAGTTGCAATCGATCTGTTTGAAAGTGAGCAGGGATTGCTGGTCAACGAAGTTAACTACACCATGGAGTTTCGTAACAGCATCGATACCACCGGGATCGATATTCCGGCGGTGGTCGCCAACTACGTCATTGAGCAGGTTAAGCAGCAATGATTCGGGTTTCAATCGTTGGCGCCTCCGGTTATACCGGCGGAGAATTACTGCGTATACTGCTGTTTCACCCGGAAGTTGAAATTCAACAGGTTACATCCGAACGGCACGCGGGCAAGATGGTTTCCAACCTGCACCCGAACCTGCGTAAAATTACCAAACTGAAATTTGTTCCGATTGCCGAACTCGAACCCTGCGATGTTTTATTTTTGGGATTGCCGCATGGTCATATGATGAATCGGCTGGAGGAGTTTGAAGCATTGGCCGATACACTGATCGACCTGTCAGCCGATTTTCGCATTAGCGATCCAACGGCTTATGAAACCTGGTACGGCAAACCGCACGCTTGTCCCAACCGGCTCAGAGATTTCGTTTATGGTATCCCCGAGTTGCATCGTGATGCCATGAAGGGTGCAAAGCGAATTTCCGGCGCCGGTTGTAATGCCACCGCGACCATTCTCGCTTTACATCCGTTATACAAAGCCGGCATTGTCGAATCATCGGTCGTTGAAGTCAAAGCCGGTTCCAGCCAGGGCGGAAACGCCATCAGTGAAGGCAGCCATCATCCGGAGCGAAGCGGCGCGGTACGGTCGTATAAGCCCACTGCACACCGCCACCTCGGAGAAATTCAACAATCACTTGGCGCTGACAATATCCACTTCTCGGCCACTTCGATTGAAATGGTACGCGGCATACTGGCCACCTCGCATGTCTTCCTGAACAGGCATCTGGAAGAAAAAGATATCTGGAAAATTTATCGAACCGCCTATGGTGATGAACCCTTCATCCGCATCGTCAAGGAACGCACCGGCATTCATCGTTATCCGGAACCTAAAATACTCGCGGGTAGTAATTACTGCGATATCGGCTTCGAACGCGACCCGCACAGCAATCGACTGGTCGTCATCAGCGCCATCGACAACTTGATGAAAGGCGCCGCCGGGCAGGCGGTACAGGCGTTTAATATTTCAAAGGGTTTGGATGAGACCACCGGCTTGCAGTTTCCGGGTTTACATCCGGTATAGCCATGTGTCGGATACTGTTCGCCAAATCGTCTCAGCCGTTTTCGATTGTTGATTATTTAATCCCCTTTGCTCAACTCTCGCGAAATAGCCCGGAGTTCCAGGGGCATGGCTGGGGTTTCGCTTGGCTGGACAAAGGCGAATGGCGACAGTACCACAATATCGCAGCCATCTGGGAAGACGACTTAACCAAGTTTTCAGAAACTAATTTACTGCTAGCCCATGCGCGTAGTGCATTTCGAGATGAAGGTATCGTCGTCGAAAACAATATGCCGTTTAGCGACGGCGATTCGATATTTATTTTTAATGGCGAATTACGTGGCGTGAAAATTAAATCCCCAGGCCGCATCGGCGCCGAGAAAATTTACAACTATATCCGCCGGTTCGACAAGGGTGACAAACTTGCTGCAGTCGCTAAAGCAGTTGATATCATAACAAAGCGAAGCAGCTATATCCGTGCAATGAATATCATCCTATCCGACCGTAAGCAACATATCCTGTCGACCCATTACAACGAAACACCGAATTACTTTCAAATGCATCGAAAACAACTCAACCACGTAGACGTGGTTTGTTCGCGGCCTTTTCCCGGTGAACAAGACTGGCAGTCCATCGAAAACAACAGCACGATAATTTTATGATACTTGTCAAAATAGGTGGCGGCGAAAGCATTAACCTCGAAGCCGTAATTGCCGATCTATCCAGGCAGCCGCAGCCATTTATTATCGTTCATGGCGCCAATGTTTTACGTGACCAAATCGCTAAAAAAATGGGTTTCGAAAAAACGGAATTGACTTCGGCATCGGGCTACTCCAGCGTTTTCTCCGATCAAGATGCGATAGACGCGATACTGATGAGTTATTCCGGGCTACGTAATAAACGTATTGTTGAACTCTGTCAGCAACAGAATATTAATGCTGTAGGCTTGACTGGCTTAGACGGTCGTTTGATTCAGGGAGAGCGTAACAAAGGCATACGGGTACGCGAAAACGGTAAAACGCTGATCAAGAGAGATTTCTCAGGTAAACCGCGTAGTGTGAATACTGAATTGCTGCAACTGCTGCTGAACAATGCATACTATCCCGTTTTAACAATTCCCATTGCGGATGAAAATGGCTTTGCCATTAATTCTGAAAATGACGACATCGTCGCTAAAATAGCCCATGCGCTCGAGATCGATACAGTCATTCAATTAATCGAAGCACCTGGTTTTCTTGATAATCCTGAAGACGAAAGTTCTTTAGTCAGGGAAATGAGTATCGCTGAACTCCATACTCGCGAAGCCGAAGTCGACGGCAGAATTAAGCGTAAATTACTGGCATTGACCAAACTCTGTGCGGACGGTAAAACACGTGTCATTATCAGCGATGGTCGAGGTCAGCATCCCGTAGAAGATGCATTAAACGGCAAAGGAACACACATCCAATGAAAGATTATAAAACCCTGGAACAACAGTATGGACTCGCCCTGTACCCAAAGCGTGAACTAGTCGCAGTACGCGGTGAAGGCGCATTATTATTTGATGAACAGGACAATGCTTATATCGACTGTGCCGCCGGTATCGGTGTTGCCTCGCTCGGACACTCTCACCCGAAACTGGTTGCAGCAATTCAACAACAGGCCTCCCGATTAATTACTTGTCCAAACATTTTATACAACGATGTTCGATCAAAACTGCTGGAAAAGCTGGTCGAAGTGACACCTCCAAATTTGTCCCAGGCATATTTGTGCAACTCCGGTACCGAGGCCAACGAAGCAGCACTTAAGTTCGCCCGACTACACACCGGCAGGCCCAATTTCGTCACTGCGATGCGCGGGTTTCACGGGCGCACCATGGGTTCGGTCAGCGCCACTTTCACCAAAAAATATCGTGAACCATTCGAACCACTGGTACCCGGTTTCAGCTACGTCCCTTTAAACAAAATCGAAAAACTCGATTCCGCCATTAACGATAGCACTGCCGCTGTGATGCTCGAACTGGTTCAGGGCGAGGGCGGCGTGAATCCGGCTCAGGCAGATTACATTGCTGCGGCCAGGAATCTCTGCGACGATCGGGGCGCTTTACTGATTATCGATGAAATCCAGACCGGCTTCTGCCGTACCGGAAAGTTCTTCGCCTGCGAACACTTCGATTTGCAACCCGACATCATGACGGTCGCCAAGGCAATGGGTGGCGGGGTACCTATTGGCGCAGCTTTGTTAAAGGTCGATATCAATGTTGACCCAGGCTTGCACGGTACAACCTTCGGTGGCAACCCGTTGGCTTGTGCGGCTGCGTTAGCTGCAATCGAGGTTTATCAATCCGATAATATGGCCGCTCGGGCCGCTGAGCTCGGCGAATATTTTGAATCGCGATTGATGGAGAAAGAATTGTCTCAGGTTCGAACTATACGTCGGCTCGGATTGATGATCGGCCTCGAACTCAGGCAAAAAGCACAGGAAAAATTGACCTACCTGCTTGAGCATAAAATTGTGGCGCTGCCTGCCGGAACTAATGTGATAAGGCTTTTGCCGCCCCTGGTTATCGAAAAGGAACAGATTGATCGGGTGGTTGAAAAATTGCACGATTGCCTGAAATAAACTCGGCTAAGGCAAAAATGAGGCTGGTTAGCCAGGATCTTGTAATTGACGGAGTGATCGAAACCATTAACCTAGAACCCTTAGTTGGATCAAAAAAGAATACACATGTTCTTGGCGCATCGGAATGCCACGTCAATGGAAAATATGAATATTTCGGCATTCCGCCCTGCCGGTTATAGCCCACCAATCTACCCGTTATATCGATATATCCTTATAGCGATTAGGTTTAATCGAATTTATCGGGATAACCTATACTGCGCGGTTGGCAATAATTACTCCTGATAACCCACCGAGAAATCAATGCAATCGAATCATATCCTGTCAAAAAATCAATCCGGATCCGATTTGCCGCTCAATCTGGAAACTTACGGCATCTTTAATACAGCAGAGATTATCCGTAACCCGTCTTACGAATTACTGTATGCCGAAGAAACGGCTGAACATCTCAAAGGATTCGAAAAAGGTTTTCTGACCGAATCGGGCGCTATATCGGTGGATACCGGCGTATTCACCGGTCGATCGCCCAAGGATAAATATCTGGTTCGTGACGATACCACGCGTGATACGGTCTGGTGGGCTGATCAGGGTGAAAACGACAATAAGCCAATCGAACCTGAAATTTGGGATTCACTCAAAGAGCTCGTTGTCAATCAGCTTTCCGGCAAGCGCCTGTTCGTTGTCGACACATTCTGCGGCGCCAACCCTGAAACTCGGCTGAAGGTTCGGTTTGTGACCGAAGTCGCCTGGCAGGCACATTTTGTCACTAACATGTTTATTCGTCCAGATGCAGAGCAACTGGAAGACTACGAGCCTGATTTCGTTGTGCTGAACGGCTCCAAAACCACCAATCCGAACTGGCAGTCACAGCGGCTGAATTCAGAAAACTTCGTCGCCTTTAACATGACCGAGCGCATACAGATTATCGGCGGTAGCTGGTACGGCGGTGAAATGAAAAAAGGTATGTTCTCGATCATGAACTATCTGCTGCCATTGCAAGGCATACCTTCGATGCACTGCTCGGCAAATGTCGGTGAAGATGGCGACGTCGCTATATTCTTCGGACTTTCCGGCACCGGCAAAACGACCCTGTCGACTGACCCCAAGCGTAAACTCATCGGTGATGACGAACATGGCTGGGACGATAGCGGCATCTTCAATTTCGAAGGTGGTTGTTATGCCAAGGTCATCAATCTCAGCGTCGAGGATGAGCCCGATATATATCGCGCCATTCGCCGTGATGCTTTGCTCGAAAACGTGGTGATCAACGATGATGGCAGTTGCGCTTACGACGATGGTTCCAAGACCGAAAATACCCGGGTGTCTTATCCGATTTATCATATCGACAATATCGTCCAGCCGGTTTCCCGCGCCGGCCATGCTTCGCGGGTTATTTTTCTAACCGCCGATGCTTTTGGTGTATTACCACCGGTATCCTGCTTGACAGCCGAACAGGCACAGTACTATTTCCTCTCCGGATTTACCGCCAAACTGGCCGGTACCGAGCGTGGCATTACCGAACCAACCCCGACGTTCTCGGCCTGTTTCGGAAAAGCTTTTCTGAGCCTGCACCCGACCCATTACGCCGATGTATTGAATCAGAGAATGGATCAACACAACAGCAAGGCCTATCTGGTCAATACCGGGTGGGACGGCCGTGGTAAGCGTATTTCGATCAAAGCCACTCGGGCTATTATCGATGCGGTTCTCGATGGCTCAATTGATCAGGCAGGTATTTCTGAGCTTCCAGTTTTTAACCTCGCAATGCCGACGACCCTGCCGAATGTCGATGCTCATGTGCTCGACCCACAAAATAGTCACGCCGACGAATTGGAATGGCACAGCAAAGCTCAGGATCTGGCTTCCTTGTTTATCGATAATTTTGTGCAATATACCGATAACCATAAAGGCTATAAACTGGTTGAAGCGGGACCCAAACTGTAAACATCAATGTCACCGATATCAAACCCGACATTCAGCCGGCTTTAATGGTTCGGCACAATAGACTCATTTGCTTGGATTCACTTGCGTATTGATGTTTCACAGGGTAAAAGGTGTACCACCTGACATGCCTATCAGTTTGCGATGCCAACATTAAACTTTACAGTACTCGAAAACGAATGGATACCCTTGGCCGATGGCCGAAAGCTCTCGGCTCGAATCTGGATGCCGAATTCTGACGACAAAGCCCCTGTTCCGGCCATTCTAGAGTATTTACCTTACCGTAAACGTGATGGTACAGCGCCACGCGACGAATCAACTTACCCCGCATTTGCGAAAGCCGGATATGCCGGCGTTCGTGTTGATATTTCCGGTACCGGTGAGTCCGATGGCGACTTTGACGATGAGTATTCCGAACGAGAACTAAGTGATGGCTGCGAGGTTATCGAATGGATAGCCCGGCAAAGCTGGTGTAGCGGTAATATCGGTATGATGGGCATATCCTGGGGTGGTTTCAACAGCTTGCAGGTTGCTGCATTACAACCGCCTGCACTGAAGGCTATCATTTCCATCGGATCAACCGTAGATCGCTATAACGATGATATTCACTATAAAAACGGTGGACTGCTATCCTCAAATTTCAACTGGTCATCGGTTATGCTTTGTTACGCCTCACGTCCACCCGACCCCGTACTGGTCGGTGACCGCTGGAAGGAAATGTGGTTGCACCGGTTGAATACGCAACCATTTCCGCTCGAAATCTGGCTTGATCATCAGCGTAAAGATGATTACTGGAAACACGGATCAATCGGCGAGAATTATGATGCAGTAAAGATTCCGGCGCTGGTTATTTCCGGCTGGGCGGATGGCTACATCAATGCACCTCCGGCCGCAGCGGCAAACTTGTCTAAAAACTGTAAAGCAATTAATGGCCCCTGGATTCACAAATATCCACATTTCGCCTGGCCGAAACCACGCATGGATTTTCTCGGCGAAGCGATTCGCTGGTGGGATCGCTGGTTGAAAGATATCGATAACGATGTAGAGGCTTTGCCGACTTATCGCGCCTATATTTCCGAAAACGTGAAACCATTGTTACGCCGCGAGGAAGAAGCCGGTCGCTGGGTGGCCGAAAACTCCTGGCCTTTTGAAAATATTCAGCCAAGGCAATTTTACCTCGCAACCAGCAACCAATTACTCGACATGCCAGGCACTAAACATGAAATATCACTACGGTCTCCACTCGATTGCGGAACCGCTTGTGGTGAGATATTCACACTCAAACCGGAATCTGAGATGCCCGGCGATCAAGGTCTCGACGATGCCGTTTCACTGATATTCGATACTGACGAACTGGATCAACCGATTGAAATCCTCGGACGTCCAAAATTGTGCTTAAACATCTCAGTCGATAAACCGCTGGCTAATATTATTGTGCGCCTGAATGATATTCACCCGGATGGTATTGTTAATCGGGTTAGCTGGGGTGTGCTAAACCTGGCCCACCGGGACGGTAATGAAAACCCGCAGCCGATGACACCTGGTATAACCGAAGCTGTCGAAATAGAACTCAATGAATGTGGTTACCGGTTTTTACCGGGACATAAGATACGAGTAGCCCTCTCGACTAATTACTGGCCGATGATTTTGCCACCGCCTGAAATAGTTACTGCAAAAATCACGCTGGGATCGAATACATCATTTAGTTTACCTGTTCGACCCGGGGACGATCGCATAGAAATAGCCGAGCCCGAAAACGCGAATCCGCTACCGGTATATAACAATCACAGCCCGCCCGAAACTCGGCGATGGGTTGAACGGGACTTACAAACCGGGGTAACACACTATCAATTAATTGATGATACCGGTGAAGACGAAATGCCCGATCATGGCTTGCGAACTCGACATTATCACCATGAGTGCTGGTCAATTAAGACCAACGATCCACTCAGTTGCCATGCCACCAGTCAGTATATTTGCTGGATGAATCGAGATGACTGGTCGATACGTACCGAGTCGGACAGTAGTTATAGTTGTGATTCCGAAAACTTTTACATCAAAGCAACAGTCACAGCTTATGAGTCTGATATTCAAGTAAACCAGCGTCACTGGAAGAAGACCATCAAACGTGACTTAATGTAGCTGTATTGACTCTTCGAGCATTAACACATGAGACCTGAACAAAATGGCAAGACTCCCTCGTTATACTATTAAGAATCAGCCACAGCATATTATTCATCGTAGCGCCGATGAACTGGATGTCTTCCGTCGGGAAGATGACTTTTTGAATTATTATCTATGGCTGCAACTCGCTGCTGAACAGCACAAATTGAAAATTCATGCTTATATATTGATGCCGGATCATGTGCATCTACTGGCAAGCCCCGGCACCGAAAAAAGCATCCCAAAAACCCTTCAGTCACTTGGCCGAAACTACGTACAATACTTTAACGATAATTACAACCATAGCGGGACTATATGGGAAGGTCGCTATCGTGCCACAGTGCTCAACAGCCCGGAATATCTGCTGACCTGCAGTCGCTATATCGAAACCAACGGCGTGCGCAATAAACTGGCTAAACATCCAAGAGAGTCCTACTGGAGCAGCTACGGTTATAATGCGCAGGGTGAAGAAGACCCGATGATAAGCGAGCATCGCATCTACAAGGGGCTCGGCAAGACGGACAAAGAACGCAACCGGGCTTACAGGGCATTATTTAAGACCAGGTTGAGTAAGGAGCTCGAAAACCATATCTACAACTCGACCTTAAAAGGCTGGGCTCTGGGTGACAGCAGATTTTTAGCCCGAATCGAAAAGGCTGGGAACCGACGGGCTACACCTCTCCAGCGCGGTCGTCCCCGTTTAAACAGCAAGTAGAAGAATGAGTCTGGAGCAAACTTCGGACAAGAAAGGCGCTGCGGTTAAATTTCCGCCGCCATTAATCATGGCTACGGTTATTCTATTTGGATATGGATTGCACTGGGTCAAACCCTTACCTATAAATCAGGCACCGGCTTTGTTTATGGTTGGTTGCGGGATGATATTGTTTGCCCTGACCATCATCGCATTCACAGCCATATCTTTTTTCAGGGCGAGGACGCATATCGAACCGTGGAAACCAACCAGCGCAATTATATCCACGGGTATTTTTCGGATTTCACGCAACCCCATCTACGTCGGTTTTTGTATCAGCACCATCGGTGCAGGATTCATATTGAATAGCTGGTGGATTGTAATCGCGGTGATACCTTTAATTTGGCTTCTAACCATTTTTGTTATTAGATTGGAAGAGTCCTATCTGCTGCGTAAGTTTGGACAGGAATACCGCGATTACCAACAACGCGTACGGCGCTGGCTTTAATCGGGATTTGTTGCCCCCTGTTTTAAATGGGTGAAAAATATAGCGCTTAACAAAGCCTGGGAGTCGCCAATTTCAATTTTTAGTGAAATTTTAGCTTTACTATTGTTCTTCATATCCTTGTTAAACGCTTCATATAAATAATCTGGTACCGAACAACGACATTCAATATCTCCACTAACGGGTTTGAGGTAACAAATTTCTGCCTTACCCACCACCAGATCACCCTCAAAATCCTGTGAATCAATGATATGGGTAAGCATCGCCCAGCCGGTTAAAATCGCCAACGAATAAATACTGCCGGCAAAGCCGGTGCCGTGGATATTGACGTTGGGCGGCAGCGGCGCCCTAACCATAATCGATTTTTCGGTCAACTCGACAATGTCGAATTGCATGGCATCGCTCAACGGAATAGTTGACCGAATCTTTTCCTGAAGATTGTGTGCTATGGACATAGTGATTAATATCCCAACTGTCTATTGACCAGATTCAACAATGGTTCACCGGTTTTTAAACGACGATAATTTTCAGCAATATCTTTAATCGCATCACCAAGATGCCAGCCGGAAACATGTGGTGTAAGAACCACTTTGTCATGCTTCCACAAAGGGCTTGTCTCAGGTAACGGTTCCGTTTGCATGACATCTAGAATCGCTCCTGCCAGCAGCCCATCGTCCAATGATTGAATTAAATCTGCTTCGTCAATTAAAGTACCTCGACCGACATTGATAATAAAAGCAGTCGGTTTCATCCAGGCAAAGCTTTCCCGGTTAAACAGGCAGGTCGTTTCGGGCGTAGAAGGCAATACGGAGACAACGTAGTCAGCCTTACCCAATACTTCAGGCAATTGCGGTAGTCCAGTGTAACAAGCGACACCCTCTAAATTTTTTTGGCTACGGCTCCAGCCTGTCACGTTAAAATCACAATGCCGAAAACTTTCCGCAACGAGATGACCGATGCGTCCCAAACCCAGTACCGCAACTGTGGTTTCGCAGGCGCGACGTGGCGCATAGGCTTGCCACAATGATCGCGACTGGTTTTGCCGATAAGCCGTTAATTGACGCTGTTCCTGTAATACGAAAGCCAGCGCATACTCAACCATTTCCCGACCTGAGGTGTCGGTACGAAGACGTGCTACCTGTACTGATGGCGGCAGAGTATGGTCTGCTATAATCGCTTCGACACCGGCTCCGGTTTTCTGGACCAGTTTCAAGTTAGGATATTTGAGCGCCTCACCTTCCTGATAACTACTGGTGGTCAACATCTCGATTTCTTCAGGGTTACCCGGATCGCTTCCACAACGAATATCAGCATCGGGTATATAGCCCAGCAATTGTTCCCTCAGGTCTTCATCGCTTAGCCACTGAGGTTGTTTTATATCAACCAATAAAGTCATGTACATTCCATTTTTGTGTCAGATTCATAGAAATAGATTGTACTCAGGTTTTTGCCACTGCTTTACTACTTTCTTTAAAAACCGGGACTGTGTCAGTGCTAAAATGATCGGATAAATTTAGACGGAACAAATATGTACCCCTACCTCAAACTCGCAATTACGTTACTTAAAGCCAGGCGCCGGCCCAAACTTGAAATCGAAGAAAAGAGCGTTTTACATTTACGCCCCGGTATTACCGACATCGATATCTTCGTAGAATTAAACAATGCACGTTATTTCAATTTAATGGAGCTAGGCCGCTGGGATTATTCATACCGTGTCGGCTTTGTCAGTTTAATGCGGCGCAATAAATGGGGTATAGCCGTTGGCGGCGCGAGCATCCGCTATCGTAGACGCATCCCATTTCTGAAAAAATTCACCCTCAACACCGAAATGATCTGTCACGATGGCCGCTGGTTTTATTTTTTGCAGGAAACCTATATCGGCGAAAAAATCTGTTCATCTGCTCTGATTAAAGCGGGGGTTACTTCAAAAGACGGCCTGGTACCCGCAACGGAAGTCGCCAAAGCACTGGGCAAGGAAGGCTGGGGCAAAGAAATGCCCGGTTGGGTTAAGGCATGGATCGATGCAGAAGGTCAAAGGCCATGGCCCGAGTAACAATCAACAGGCTTATTCGTTCATATCCCAATACTGCCGCATTTTTAAGGAATCGACATGATTAGGCGAATAAGGCTTGACTGCCGATTCGTATCCGTTTTCAGGAATATCGAGCGAAGCTGCGACCGGGCAGTACTCACTT
>CAZYYM010000097.1:0-13174 GCA_964651385.1 uncultured Gammaproteobacteria bacterium
CCTTTACCTCTTCTGGTGGGAAATATACGGCATCAAAATAACCGAACCACGAGAAAAAAGGGCATCTGAGTTTGTTAAACCGGCCTATTTAGCAAAGAAAATAGGGAGCTTTGATTTTAAGACATCTAAAGAGCAAGCATTTGTCAAGTTCTCGAAGTAACCTGGATCGCCTCCGCAGTAGTTTTAAATGGGAAGCTTGTCTATACTCCGTGCCAGCTGATTCGAGGTACCGATGTCCGTCAACTTGCAAGTTTCCATCCTGATAAAATTATTTAGCCTACCCACCAGGCTAAAGCAGCGCTAACCCGCGCCATGACCGATCAGATTATGCTGGGACCACAGACCCCACGCAGCACCCTGAAAGATGCAATCGACTCATTGTCATTCAACGGCCCTGTTGTCTCGATCACGGCCGGCTGGCGTGATTCCGAAGGGGAGATTGACGAGCTGCAATCCAGCATCGGCAGCCCGGTCGAAGACCTGAACCTGTATCATCTGGCTGAAGAACTGTTTTCGCGAGAACCTGAACTCCATGCTCTGCAGCGGGAACGACAGGACAAATTGCTGGAACTGCAGAGACTGTACCGGATTCGTCTCACACCCGCCATGCTAGCAGCACGCAAGCTGATGCGCGACAAGGCAGAATCAGATCTGCTACGTTTTGAGCTACGCGCTGCAATCTCGCAGGTGCGAGCCCTGGACCGACATCATCTCCACCGGATTTCCGCCACCCACCAGGAATTTGACAAGCGCAGATTGGCATTGCCTATACCCGGCGCAAACGATTTAGTGCAGACATTGCAGCAAAAACTGGCGGTAGCTGGCCTGGTATTGATCGCGGGCGGTCACGTCGCCGTATTAATTAATCGCATTCGCCTGTTCCGTTTGTGTGAATTATTGGCACAAAAACCAGCCATTGCCTGGTCCGCCGGTGCAATGGCGTTGGGTGAGCGCATTGTGTTATTCCATGATAATGCGCCCCAGGGAAAGCGCGACGCCGAAGTACTGGATGCCGGTCTTGGTATTGTCAGGAATGTTATCCCGTTGCCGCAGGCGAGGTCTCGCCTCGACTGGTCCAGCCGCAACCGTATGGCTTTATTTAGCCGGCGTTTCGCGCCGGCTAAATGTTGCACCCTCGACAATGGTTCAATAATTCGCCTGCAAAACAACCGTATAAGTTATACAAGTCAATCCTCGGTGATAACGAGAATCGGAATGAAAAAACCAGTGGTAGTGAGATGAATCCGATTGTTGAATCGTTATATCGAGAGGGTAACCCAGACAGCGAAGCGGTCGAAAAATTTATTCATCAAAATCAATTTCCGCTAATCGAACCTGGCCGCGTTACATTTGTTTACCGTGGACAAGCCCAGGCTGTGCATTTACGAAGCTGGATATCTGGATTGGACACAGCACAACCCCTGGTGCCTCTGGAGTCTAGCGACCTGTGGGTGCTGACCATGGAATTGCCGGATAAATCGCGCTTTGAATACAAATTCGAAGTAGAGGCAAACGAGGTGAAACAGCTCGTGCTGGATGACTTAAACGGTGTGCTCGCGCACGATCCATTTGGCGCTAATTCCGTCTGTCAGGGTTATGGCTACAAACGACCAAACTGGACCCTGCATGACCCGACTGCTCGAAATGGCCACCTGGACAGCATGAAAATTGCCAGCCACTCTTTCCGCGAGACACGCGAAATACAGATTTATCTACCTGCTCAGTTCCGCCGGAACCGAACCTATCCACTATTGATCGTACACGACGGACTCGACTATCTGCACTATGCCAGTCTCAAAAACGTGCTCGACAACCTGATTCATCGAATGGAAATCCCGACTATGATCGTCGCGCTGACCCAGTCCCCGGATCGACTGATTGAATATACCGGCGATCAACGCCATGCCCGCTTTCTCGGCGAAGAACTACTCCCGGCAATAGCCGCGAAGTTCCCACTGCTCGACGACAGCAACGCGCGCGGACTAGCAGGCGCCAGCCTCGGCGGTGTGGCCGCATTACACGCGGCCAGCCAGTATCCAAAACTGTTTGGTCAATTACTGTTGCAGTCCGGTTCATTTGCTTTCACCGATATTGGACGCCATAAAAAGGATCCCGTGTTCGATCCTGTGGTCAAATTCGTCAACCAGTACCGCAATCGACCATTTCCACTGGCCGAGAAAATTTACATGAGTTGCGGCATCTACGAATCGCTGATATATGAAAATCGCTCGCTGCTACCCGTTTTGCAGGACCAGGGTATGCAAATATTTTTTGAAGAAGCACGCGATGCGCACAACTGGGAAAACTGGCGGGATCGGTTGCGACAGGGACTGAGCTGGTTGTTTCCGGGGCCGCTGTGGATGGTGTACGAATAGGATGCCTCTATTTTTGTTATAGAGATAGCTCATTCATCCTTAAGAAAGTATTATTGCAATCACTTATTCAGTCGAGGAAATGTCTATGACAAATATCACCCGCAGAATCGGCCTTTCTCTCGGCGCCGACATATGTTGGCCTATCTGCTACGAAGCCTTGCTGAAGCAGCTGGATTTAAAACTTCCCATTAACGGCAATACGATCAGCATCGAAGCTGAGCGGGTTTGTATAGAGCCTTTCGATCTGAACCAGGATTGCCAGTATGATGTCGTAATCGACCGCCTGACGCACTGGTATCACATCTCGAGGGAGTGGATCAAGAAAGCTATCCTGGTCAACGATCTGTATGTCTACAACAACCCGTGGTCTATACAAGCCATGGAAAAGCACACCTCTTATGCTGCATTGATTCGTCTGGGGTTTAAAGTGCCCGAAACCTGGATGATTCCGCCCAAGGAATACGAGGCCTCGGCCGATCTGCAATCAACGCTCGATAAATACGCAAAACTGTTCGACTTAGGAGACGTCGGCGACAAGATCGGCTATCCACTCTACATGAAGCCCTACGATGGTGGTGCCTGGGTGGGTGTTACCGCTATCAATAGTCGGCAGGAACTGCACGACGCCTACAACAAGAGCGGCACCCGGATCATGAACCTGCAAAAAGGGGTGGTTCCGAACGATGCCTTCGTGCGTTGCGTCGGACTGGGTCCTCAGTTCCGCTTTGTCAATTATGATCCCGGGGCTGCGCTGCACGATCGATATCAAATGGATTATGATTTCCTTCCAGCCGATCAGGCTCAACGCCTCGCCGATACAACCCTGGTAATCAACGCATTTTTCGGCTGGGATTTTAATTCCTGCGAAGGTATGCGTCAGAGCGGCAACTGGCATTTGATCGATTTCGCCAATGCCTGCCCCGATTCCCAGGTCACCTCACTGCATTATCATTTCCCCTGGTTGATCAAGGCCAACCTACGTTGGTCGATATTCTGCGCCGCCACTAACCGAAAAATGAGCACCGACCTTGACTGGCACAAATATTTCGCCATCGCCGATCAGGATATACCATTCGAAGAGAAGCTCGCCGGATACGTTAAATTGGCGAGGCAACGTTTCGATGTCGATGCCTTTGAAGATTTTTGCGCAACGCACCTCTCGCAACTGGATGAAGTCGCCGACGAATTTTTCTCCAGCGAAATCGTGCGTGAAGCGATAAAACAAAAAGTCGCCTCCCTGTTTCCGACCCATGAGATTGAAACCTTTACCGAGCTGTTCTGGGATCGAATTCAGACATGGCGGCGCGTGGAAGGATCCTGCTCATGAAAGATAGCTCTCGTTGGCATTCACAGTTCGTCGAGCAGGAAGTTCAGCTCGTTCGCTGGGGCCATATGGGTAAGCCGGTGTTACTTTTCCCCACCGCTGGTGGTGATGCCGAGGAAGTCGAACGCTTCCACCTGATCGGTGCCTTGATGCCACTTATCGAAGCCGGTCGCATCAAAGTTTATTCGACCGACTCACTCGCTGGTAAAGCATGGATTTCCAAACAACATTCAGCGAAATACTGTTCGTATCTGCAAAACATGTTCGACGCATTGATTTACCAGGAAATTGTACCGGCCATCCGCACCGACTGCCAAACTGCGGACATCGAAATTATCGTAGCTGGTGCTTCGATTGGTGCCTTCAATTCGGTGGCAAGCATTTGTCGTCACCCCGATGTTTTCAGCCTGGCCATCGCCATGAGTGGGACTTATGATCTGTCCAAAAACATCGATGGGCATTTCATCGAAGATTTCTATTTTTGCTCGCCCCTGCATTTCCTGCCCGGACTCGAAGGCCCGATCCTGGAGAAGCTAGCCCAACGGATGATATTGATGCCGTCCGGAGAAGGTGATTACGAAGACATCGGCGAGTCCTGGCGAATGGCCAATGTGCTAGGCGACAAAGGCATTCCGAACCGGGTAGACTCGTGGGGCACCGAGTACAAGCATGACTGGGAAACCTGGCGCGAAATGTTGCCTCAATACCTGGCTGAATATAGCTGATCTTTGAATTCGTTGTGATCTATCATCGGTAGCCTGGTCGGTTTTATATTCTGCGGGTTAGGGCGTGGATACTCCTATGGCTACTGTCCGAGAAGTCAATAACAGGGATGCTCGTATCGTCAGGCGATGTTATCCAGTACCTTTGCCAGCAACCCCTGGGTAATTGCCTCGTTCAGAGGTTTCTTGTGGACAGCCGCTGAAACTTCACTTGCGATAAAAATCTCGTCAGCTAGAAGCGGTTTCATTAATCCCTGGTCCGACCATCGCAGTGCGTAGTACTGTGGTAGAAGGCCTATATATTTTCCGGTCTGTATCAGGATTGCAGTCGCTTCCAGGCTTGAGGAAAAGGCGCTGGCTTTTAAATGAAGCGGCTTGTTGAGGTGGTTCAGGGTATGACCGTAGGTGCGCTCTATATACTTGCTCTGCAGAAGGTGTTCGACGCTTATCCTGCTTTCGGAAACATCATACAGAGGGTGGTTTGCGCCACAATAAAGCACAAGCTTTTCGTGGAAAAGAGAGTAGTACTGGAGACCAGGCGTACGATGATAAAAAACTCCAATGGCGAGGTGAAGCTTCTGTTCGAGTACCGCCTTTTCCAGTTCATTCGGGGTCATTGTGTAAAGTGATATCTCGAGCCCGGTCGTCTGGTCATGAAAACTTGATAGTGCTTTGTTGAAGGACAAATTTGGGTCAAAGATCAGGTTGTCAATAATACCGACTCTGAGTTCGCCGCTGATAGTGCCTTTGGCACCGCCGACCGAACTGATGAAATTCTCATGTGCCATCAACAGAATTTGACAGGCGCGATAGACCTCTTCCCCTTCTGGTGTCATCTCGAACCCGCTACGACCACGATGGCATAGTCTTAAGCCCAGTCGATTTTCCAGTTCCGACATGCGTACACTGATCGTCGAGGCGCTGAGGTTTAGTTCATCCTGCGCTTGCGTAAACCCGCCACGCTCGACGATGGTCATAAAAATGCGCAACCGCTTGATATCGACATCACGCAAATTACCGATCATTGCATCCATGGGTTATGCCCTGTCTTTAATTTATAAAAATATAAAATAAAGATTACTTATTTAGCATTTTTGCTAAATAAAAGATATGCAAAACTTGCTTTCAATGCAATGGCGTCCAGGCCGGGGGAATGATGAGCGACCAGCAAAAGGGTTTAAATTACTGGGGTATCGACAACGACTACGGTGTGTTGCGAGATGTGTTGCTGGGAAAACCGGATTACTACAAGTGGGTTGAAGCAGGCCCGTTGATTGGGCGCACGCTCAAGAACATGCATAAAACCGGAATCGAGTTCGATTTCGATCTGGCACGGCACCAACACCAGGAAATGATCAGGATCTACGAGGATGCTGGTGTCACCTGCCACTATCTCGACTCCGACCCGGTATTGCATCGTAATTTCTTTGCACGCGACTCCAGCGCAATGACACCCTGGGGCGCACTGATCTGTCATATGCAGCTTAAGTGCAGGCGCGCCGATTACCACTCAGTTATCAAATTCTATCAGGACAATAACATCCCGATCTGGAAATACGCCACCGCAGGACATTTCGAGGGCGGCGATTTCGTTATTCTCGAACCCGGCACCGTGCTGATCGGGTATTGCGGCGAACGCTCAGAGCAGGAAGGTTCGGAACAGGTTGCTGAATTTGTTCGACAGGAAGGTTGGGATGTTGAAGTCGCCCCGATTCCGGCGTTGTTCGTGCATATGGACGGTCTTGTGGTACCACTGGATCACAAACTGCTTGTCACTTGTCTCGATGCACTTGAAGGCTGGGTTATCGACTGGTTGAAGAAAAAAGGGTTTGATTTTGTCGATGTGGGCTTTAGCGAGGCAAAGGATCTCGGGGTCAACCTGGTTTCACTGGGTAACAAAAAAGTATTGTCGATGGCCGGCAGCGTCAAACTCAACCAGGATCTGTGCGATCGCGGCTACGAAGTATTCGCACCGGACATGTCAATGTTTACCCTGGGTGGTGGTGGCGTACATTGTCTCTGCCAGGCGCTTAAACGAGATACCGTTCAGGTTTAACCATGGATAAACTTACACCGCTACGCGTTAACGGCCAACGCCTCTGGGACAGCATCATGGCGATCGCCGAGATTGGTCCAGGGAAACACGGCGGCTCCTGTCGTCTCGCGCTAACGGATGAAGACCGAGATGGGCGTGATTTATTTATTCGCTGGTGCAAGCAAATCGGTTGCAGCATCCGTATCGATGATATGGGCAATATATTTGCGCGACGAGCGGGGCGTAACAATGGCCTTACACCAGTAGTAGCCGGTAGCCACCTGGATACGCAACCTCACGGGGGGAAATTCGACGGTATTTACGGTGTGCTCGCAGCACTGGAAGCGGTGCGTACGCTGCACAATAATGATATCACTACCGAAGCACCACTTGAGATCGTAGTTTGGACCAACGAGGAAGGTTCCCGCTTCGCGCCGGCGATGATCGCATCCGGTGTCTATGCTGGAATTTTCGAAAAAGACCACGCCTGGTCGATTACCGACAGCGATGGAAAAAGTTTGAGTGGCGAGTTAAACCGTATCGGCTATATGGGCGATATGCCATGCGGAAGCAATCCGATCGGCGCCTTGCTTGAAGCGCATATCGAACAGGGGCCTGTTCTCGAAGCGGATAATCACCAGATCGGTATTGTCGTTGGCGGGCAGGGTCAGCACTGGTATGACGTCAGGCTGAGAGGCCAGGATTCACATGCCGGATCAACACCAATGCCGGGGCGGCGTGATGCTCTGGTTGCGGCAGCGGAAATCATCACCATGGTTCAGGCGCTGGCATTCGAGTTTGCACCAGAGGCGGTTAGCACGGTTGGCGAGATGTCGGTGATGCCGAATTCGCGCAACACGATTCCCGGCGAAGTCTTCTTTACCATCGATATTCGTAATCCCAATGCAAAGGTGCTGGCACAAATGGCGGCGCAAATCGAAACTCGGGTTGCGGCAATAGCCGGTGAGCATGGGGTCGACTGTGAGCTGAATGAAATCTGGGACAAAGCCCCGGTCAAGTTTGACCCTGACTGTATCGCGGCAGTTACCGAGGCCACCGAATCATTGGGCTATGCAAACCAGAAAATGGTCTCGGGTGCGGGTCACGATGCCTGTCAGATATGTCTGGTGGCACCGGTTTCGATGATATTCGTACCCTGTGCCGGCGGTCTCAGCCATAACGAACAGGAAAGCGCCAAAGCCGAAGACCTAGAAGCCGGCTGTAACGTACTACTGCACACGATGCTGGCACTGGCTAACAAACCGAATGTATAAAAGAATGACATGCCCTGTAGATCACCAGAGTTATCAGGTCGGTATTGACTATAGCAGGGAACTCATATCTGGAAACCTGATTTATCTCTACGCTCACGCAGATCCAAAAGGTGACGGTGAAGTTCGTAACTCAGGGAATCTGCCAGAATCTGCAGTGAGTGTCCCGAACAACGCCAGCTTGTCATTTGCATAGGGTTTTGGGGTATACTCTGAGGTCCGGGCGAGCCACATGACCTCAGGGTCACCAGTTCGATAAAAATAGTTCTTTATAAATAATGCAGTTACACCGATAGAGGAGAAAACAAATGAATCAACAAGACGATATGAAGCTTCTGCACAAACTCGTGACCGAAGGCGGTCTGAGCAGACGCAAGTTTATGACCTTGGCAATGGCAGCGGGCGTGGGCGCAATGGCACCGGCTCTCTATAGCACAGCGGCGTTGGCGGCGCCCAAGAAAGGTGGCTTGTTCAGGCAAGCTTTGACCGGTGGCGCGACCAGCGATGTGCTCGATCCGGGTCAGATCCTCGACGGCTATATGATCAATCTGCAGTTCGGGCAATTGCGTAATAATCTGACCGAAGTCGCGGCCAACGGCGAACTGCTGGGTGAACTGGCCGAGAGCTGGGAATCCAATGCCGACGCTACCAAATGGGTGTTTAAAATTCGCCAGGGCGTTGAATTCCACAACGGCAAAACCATGACCTCAGAGGATGTGGTGGATTCGCTGAATCATCACCTCGGTGAAAAATCTACATCGGGCGCAGCCGGCATCCTTAACGGCATCGAGGGTGTCAAGGCAGACGGTAAAAATACGGTGGTGGTGCAACTGACCGGTGGTGCTTCGGACTTTCCGTTCATCCTGAGCGACTATCACGTCCTGATTTGTCCCTCGAATGGGGATGGCACTATCGACTGGCAATCGGGTATTGGTACTGGCGGCTACTCGCTGGTGAGCCATGATCCAGGCGTACGTAGTTTGACCAAGCGAAACCCTAATTACTGGAAAGAAGGCAGGGCACACTTTGACGAGATCGAAATCCTGGGTATTGAAGATCCGTCGGCGCGCACGACTGCGCTGCGCACCAAAGCGGTAGATTGCATGCAGAAAGTGGAGTTGAAAACCGCCGACAGGCTCGGTAAGTTACCCGGCGTGAAGATTATTGCGACCACCGGCAACAAGCAGGTTACATTGCCGATGCGCACAGATCTCGCTCCCTACGACGATAATCACGTACGCATGGCGCTTAAGCTGATCATAGATCGCCAGGAATGGCTCGATAAGATCGCTTTCGGCTATGGTGAACTCGGCAATGATAATCCGGTCGGTCCGGCTAACGTGGATCGAGCAACCACGGATGAATTGCCGCAGCGTGTATACGATCCTGATAAAGCGAAGTGGCACTTGAAGCAGGCTGGAATGGAGAACCTGTCGGTGACCTACCATGCCGCTGATACCGCATTTGCCGGAGCCGTGGATGCGGGCTCATTGATGCGTGAATCGGCTAAAAAGGCCGGGATCAATATCGACGTAAAACGCGAACCCAATGACGGCTACTGGTCTGATGTCTGGATGAAAAAGCCCTGGTGCGCCTGTTACTGGAGTGGCCGGCCCACGGAAAACTGGATTTTTTCCCAGATTTATGCCGCCGATGCCAGTTGGAACGATACTTACTGGAAGAACGAGAAATTCAACAAGTTGCTACTCCAGGGTCGTGCCGAACTGAATCCGGCGAGTCGCCGCGCCATCTATGTCGAAATGCAGCAAATCGTCAATATGGAAGGTGGTGTTGTATTACCGCTGTTCCTCAGCGATTTAGGGGCGATCAGCACCAAGATTGGCCATCCTGAGCAAATCGGTAATAACTGGGAACTCGACGGCATGAAAAACGCCGAGCGCTGGTGGTTCAGTTAATCCAGTTCATTTTCACTGTTAGATTGAAAAGCCGGGTTCACCCCGGCTTTTTTGATGATGCAATTGTTATCGATACCTGGACAATCTACATAAAGATGATCCACACCTTAGGGATCATGGGTATTGAGATTGCCTGTTCCAGACAATAACGATAGTCGTCATCGTCGAATAAAAGTTTTCTGTTGACGATTCCCTCGAAAAAAACGGGTAGAATAATGTGGCATAAAATCGATTTCGAATCGAAAACGAAACAGGAAGTAACATGCCCGAAAAACCCCTGAAAATATGCCTGGTCAGTTCAGAGTTGACGCCTCTGGCCAAGACAGGCGGACTGGCGGATGTATCAGCCGCGCTATCTGTATTCCTTGGCAATAAGGGGCATGATATTCGTGTGTTAATACCCTTTTATTCAGCGATAGACACAAAGACCCTGGCGATTACGCCGGAGCCGTCACTGCAAAACCTGTCGATACAGATTGGCAATCATCAGCTCAACTATTCGATCGATACCACAATCCTGCCGAACACGGCACTGAAAATTTATCTTTTACGTTGCCCGGCACTCTACGACAGAACCGGCATCTATACCGATGGATCGGACGAGCATCTGCGTTTTATTTTTTTATCGCGGGTCGCCATCGAGATGTGCCAGCACATGGGCTTTGCGCCGGACATCTTCCATTGCCATGACTGGCACACTGCGTTGACGCCTCTTTTCCTGAAAACGCATTACGCCTGGGATAATCTGTTTAAAAACACGCGATCAGTTCTAACGATTCACAATATCGGTTACCAGGGTATATTTGATGCCCGTATCTTGCACGATATGGGAATGCAGGACGCAGCCGAAAAACTCTACCAGGAAGACATGTCCCAGAATCTGGTCAATTTCCTCAAAACCGGCGTTTTATATTCAGACCTGTTAACAACCGTGAGCCCCACTTATGCCAGAGAAATTCTGGGTTCGAGCTACGGTATGGGTCTACAGCACCTCCTACGGCAGCGTCAGGACTCGCTGGTGGGCATCCTCAACGGTGTCGACAACGAAGAGTGGAATCCGCGCACAGATAAGCTGATTCCCTACACCTACGACGCGCGCGCCACTTCCGGTAAGAAAAAAAATAAAAAGGCGCTGATGCAGGAACTGGAACTCGACTACAGTGATGACATCCCGCTGATTGGGCTCGTCAGCCGATTAACCACGCAAAAAGGCATCGATTTGATACAACAGGCGGTGCCAGAGTTGATAGAACAGCGTCACTTTGCGCTGGCAGTGCTCGGCAGCGGTGAGCCAGGTTATCAGCAGTTTTTCAGTGAGTTACAGCAACGCTACCGTAACAGGGTGTGTTTTTATCGTGGCTTCAGCAATAAATTGGCGCACCTGATAGAAGCGGGTAGCGACCTGTTTCTGATGCCCTCCCAGTTCGAACCCTGTGGGCTCAACCAGATGTATAGTCTGCGCTATGGAACCGTACCCATCGTTCGGCGCACCGGCGGGCTGGCCGATTCAGTGCAGTTATATGAACCGAGTAGTGGCAAAGGCACTGGCATTGTTTTCGATGATTATAGCGCCAGTGCACTCAAATGGGCGCTAAATGTGTCGCTGGACCTCTATCAAGATAAAAAAAGCTGGCGTAAACTGGTACGAAACGGCATGGCTAAAGACTATTCCTGGAAACATCAGGGGCAATTGTATATTGACCTGTTTCGACAGATCATTCCCACCGGGAAATAACTTCCATCTCAGGAGAATGCAATGAATATCATTTTCATCGAACCTTCGTTCCCCTACAACCAGAAAGAATTCGTCCGTGGTTTACACCAGATCGGCGCTAATATCATTGGTATCGGCGAACGTCCCAAGGAATACCTGTCGGATGAGGTCAAGGGCTATCTGAGTTCCTACCTCCAGGTGCAATCGGTTGTACACGAGCCGACGCTACTGAAAGCCGTGCAGCAGATACAGGAGAAAGTCTGGGTAGATCGACTGGAGGCGACAGTAGAAGCGCACATCATGGCCGCCGCCAGCGTACGCGAGGCGACCGGTATTCCGGGTACTTCCGTACGTACTGCCTACCTTTGTCGCGACAAACCCGCCATGAAAGAAGAATTACGTAAGGCAGGCATTCCCTGCGCACAGTCGGCACGCGCAGACAGCCCTGGTATCACACGCGAATTTGTCAGACAGGTCGGGTTTCCGCTGATCATCAAACCGACCGATGGTGCCGGTGCATCAAAAACCTGGAAGGTAAGCAATGACGCAGAGCTCGAAAAAGTAATCATCGAATCCGGTATCGCTGATGGTGTCGAAGTCGCTGTCGAAGAATTCATCGAAGGTCACGAAGGTTACCTCGACACGCTTAGTATCAATGGCGAGGTCAGCCATGAGTTTATCACCCACTATTATCCAAACGTATTGGTGGCGATGCGCGAGCGATGGATATCACCGCAGATGATTACCACCAACCGCATCGATGCCGAGGGCTACACTGAAGTCAGGCAGATGGCACGAGAGGTGAATCGAGTTCTGGGTATCGACACTTCGGCCACTCACATGGAATGGTTTGCCGGCCCCAAAGGCTTGAAGTTTTCCGAGATCGGTTGCCGCCCGCCCGGTGTCGGCCAATGGGATGTCTACAATACCGCGAATGATTTTGATATCTACCTGGAATGGGCCAGTGCATTAATGCATGGTCACACCCAGAAAGCGCCATCACGTCGATTTTCCGCCGGTATGATCGCCCTGCGACCAGAGTGTGACGGACACATAACCGGCTATTCCGGGCTGGAGATTATACAGCAGGAATATGGCGAATGCATCGTCGCATCACATTTACCGGATGCTGGCTCGGCGACGCAGCCAGTTGAAGGAGGCTACATGGCCAATGCCTGGATGCGCGTCAGACACCCGGACTATGATATCTTAAGGCAAATAATGGATGCGATAGGCAAAACGGTGACCGTTCATGCTCAATAGACAGATTCGCCATTGGCTAAATTACAGAATCTGAAAAACAATGATAACCAACCTGGTACCCAAATCATGACACCACAAAAGGAACCCAGCTTTACCATCGGCATCGAAGAGGAATACCTGCTGGTCGATCCTGTGACGCGAAATCTGGCAGATGACCCACCTGCGGCAATCCTTGAGGATTGCAGAAAGCGGATTGGTGATCAAGTGACGCCCGAGTTCCTTCGATCCCAGATTGAAGTTGGAACCCGGGTCTGCACTTCTATTTCCGAGTTAGCCGAGGAACTCCGATCACTGCGTTGCTGTATCCGTGAAGTGGCCGAGAGCCATGGACTGGCGATGATTGCCGCGTCAACGCATCCGATCGCAGACTGGGATTTGCAAAAACATACTGAAAAAGAACGATACAACACACTGGCTCAGAGTATGCAGACTGTCGTAAGACGCATGCTGATATGCGGCATGCACGTACATGTCGGTATCGAGAATGACGATTTGCGCATTGACTTGATGAATCAGGTCAGTTATTTCCTGCCACACCTGCTTGCAATCAGCAC
>CAZYYM010000098.1:0-4139 GCA_964651385.1 uncultured Gammaproteobacteria bacterium
ATTTGTTGTTCTCATACTATGCTGGCGACAGCGGCAGCCATTAAGACTGCGGGCGGAACACCAGTGCCTGTTGAACTAGGTGAGGATAATTTAATCGATCCAATTGCTGTGGAGGCTGCAATCAATCCCAGGACAGTGGGTATTATGCCCACTCAGTTGAACGGACGTACCTGTGAAATGGATAAAATTATGAGTATTGCCGAGAAAAACCACTTCTTCGTAGTCGAGGATGCAGCACAGGCCCTGGGATCAAGATTTAAGGGTCAACATGCGGGAACATTCGGTCACGCGGCCGCCATCAGCTTCTTCCCGGCTAAGGTTTTGGGCTGTCTTGGCGATGGAGGGAGTGTAATTACCAATGACTATAGTACCTTCGATAAAATATACCAATTGCATGATCACGGGCGTGACTCGGATGGAGAAATTAAAAGTTGGGGTCGTAATAGTCGGCTCGACAACCTGCAGGCAGCAATACTGAATCACCGAATTAAGAGTTATGATCAGATAATTTCCCGAAGGCGCAAAATTGCGGCCAAGTATCAGGAGCTATTGGGTGACCTTGAAGAGTTACAACTTCCACCGGCACCTGACGACGATGAAAATCACTTTGATATCTATCAGAATTATGAATTACAGGCGGATCGGCGAGATGAGTTGAAGCAGCATTTATTAGAAAATGGAATTGGGACATTAATACAGTGGGGAGGCAAGGCTGTGCATCAATGGGAGGCCCTAGGTTTTGTTGTCAAGTTGCCAAAAGTAGAGCGGTTTTTCATGCGGTGTATTATGTTGCCGATGAATATGTTCATTGATGATGAAGACGTGAACTACGTTTGTGAATGCGTGAGGGCGTTTTATCGGAAGTAGCCGTGAAGAGAGTTATGGATATTCTGATAGCTGGCTTCGGGCTTATCGCTTTTAGTCCAGTTTTATTGCCGGTGATGTTTCTGGTTTGGCGACAAGACGGTCATACACCATTTTATGTTGCCCCTAGAGTAGGCGTCAATGAAAAGCCATTTAAAATGGTAAAGTTGAGGTCGATGGTTGTTAATGCCGATAAATCAGGCGTTGATTCTACTGGCTCAAGTGACATGAGAATAACACCAGTAGGCCATTTTATACGGAAGTACAAATTGGATGAAATTACTCAACTCTGGAATGTGTTGTTAGGTGATATGAGCCTGGTGGGGCCGCGTCCTAATGTTAAGAGGGAAACCGATATGTACACCGAAGTGGAAAAGAAATTACTTTTTGTTCGGCCAGGTATTACGGATTTTGCATCGATTGTATTTTCGGATGAAGGTGAAATATTGGAAGACAAGGAGGATCCGGATTTGTCATATAATCAGTTGATAAGGCCCTGGAAAAGCAGGTTGGGGATAATTTATATCGACAACAGGAACGTATGGCTGGATATTCAGTTGATAATTTATACAGCTGTTGCAATTATTTCTAAACAATTGGCCATTACGTGGTTGGTCGGTAAACTAGAAAATCTCAATGTGAATGAAAGGATAATATCAATAGCAACAAGGAAAGTGACACTGGAGCCTTATCCGCCGCCGGGTGCAACAGAGATAGTGTCTGACAGGGCTATTGTAAATTAAAAGCAATTGCTCCTATAAAATGGGTAGCTTGTATGGAGATATAATTCAAATTATAACTTCTTTTTGGTGATCTAACTGATTCACATATAGACTGCTTAGGAGCTGATACAACTTTTGGTGTATCCAGTTCTAGTTGTAACATGAAATATAATGTCTCAGTATCCACGCATTGTTAAGTCGAATAGACTGGACTGGAATATTTAATGGTAACCAAATTTGGAAAAGTTTAGACTAAATCTGACATATCGTTAAATCAAGCGGAACGTAGTGGAGCTAGATTTAACGAGAGTTACCCGTTTTGATGTAACTGTCATATCAACATCAGAACACAACGAGGTAACTCACATGATCGATACTAACGACAAAGTCATTAACCACAAAGTAGGTCTGCTCAACCTGGCCGAAGAACTGAGTTATATCAAGAGTACGAATCAATCAGGCGATATTGCATTATATAGAGTCAATTTCGATATAGCTTAGTTTGAATTGATATCTATTATAATTGATCGATTAAACTTACACACCAGGGATTTTTCAGAAATGGTGCATGACTTCGAACTATTGGGGCCATATAATATTGGTAATAATAGTTCAGGGTAGAATGATTCCAATAACATGATGATATCAAAAACAATTCTCGAACTTCCCCGAAATGCCAAACGTGCTGTTGTATGCTGTCTGGATTTTATTTTATTACCCTTTGCTTTATGGGCTTCTTTTTCGTTGAGGCTGGGTGAGTTTTATTTACCCAGGGGCGAGATACAATATTTGTTCCTGGCTGTACCAATTATCGCTATTCCAATATTTGCACGATTTGGTTTATATCGGGCAATTATTCGTTACATCGGCTTTCTCGCGATGTGGTCTGTGGTGAAAGCGGTGAGCCTCTATACGTTGGCATGGGGTGTCGTGGTTCTGTTAAGTGCAACTCCGGGAGTCCCCCGTTCTGTTTTGTTGATCAACTGGTTGGTGACACTTCTGTTGATTGGCGGCAGCAGGGCAATGGCGCGGTGGTGGTTATCGGGGAATTTTAAATCAAAAGAAAATAGTGCGAGTAAAACCCGAGTAGTAATTTATGGTGCTGGTTCGGCAGGTCGACAGATTGCTACGGCATTATCGGGTGGATCGGATTTTGTTCCAGTGGGCTATATTGATGATCATATACCGCTGCAGAATAATTATATCCAGGGGCGGCGAGTCTATTCGTTCGGCCAGTTAAGTGAGCTCATCGAAAATTATGGGCTGACCGATATTTTATTAGCCATGCCTTCGATTTCGCGATCCCGGCGCAGTCGAATTATTTCCAGGTTGGAACCTTATTCGTTACGTGTCAGAATTTTGCCGGGATTGGATGATCTTGCCAGTGGAAAGGTTCGTGTTGAAGATGTCAGGGATGTGGGCGTGCGGGATTTATTAGGAAGAGATGCCGTGGAACCGGATATGCGCTTGTTGAATGCTAATGTTAAGGACAAATCTGTCCTGGTAACCGGGGCTGGAGGTTCTATCGGCTCGGAGCTTTGTCGGCAAATTGTCAGAATAAAGCCGACTATGCTCATTTTATATGAGCATAGTGAACACAATCTCTACGAGATTGAAAATGAGCTTAAGGCATTGGTGTTGCGATCATATTCGTCTACCGATAATCCAGTTGAAATTATTCCGATCCTGGCTTCGGTAGCTAATCAAAACCGTATGGAAACCGTTTGTTCCGCTTTTGGGGTTGACACGATTTATCATGCCGCAGCTTACAAGCATGTGCCCATGGTTGAGAAGAATCCACTGGAGGCGGTGAGGAACAACATTCTGGGTACCTACCGGGTGGCGAGGGCGGCGATTGCCTCCCATGTCGATACATTTGTGTTGATTTCTACTGATAAAGCCGTGCGGCCCACCAATACAATGGGCGCCTCGAAGCGTTTTGCCGAAATGATCCTGCAGGTCCTGTCGAAGCAAAAAGATACAGGCACGCGATTTACGATGGTGCGTTTTGGTAATGTTCTCGGCTCTTCTGGCTCGGTAGTGCCATTATTCAGGAGCCAGATTAGAAGTGGTGGCCCGGTGACCGTTACTGATCCGAAAATAATTCGATATTTCATGACCATACCCGAAGCAGCGCAGTTGGTAATCCAGGCCGGTTCGATGGGCCAGGGCGGGGATGTGTTTGTACTGGATATGGGTGAACCGGTGAATATAGCCGACATGGCAAGGCGAATGATTCGGCTGGCCGGTTTTGAAGTCAAAGACGAAGAAAATCCCGATGGTGATATCGAAATAACCTTCACCGGGTTGCGTCCCGGGGAAAAGCTATACGAGGAATTGTTGATTGGTGACAATGTATCGCCCACACAGCATAAACTCATTATGTCGGCCAGTGAAGAGAGCTTATCTCTGCTTCAGATTGAATCTTTTATCAAATTGTTTAGCGAGTCGGTGGACAATAGCGATGTGGAACAAAGTCGACTGGTATTGATGGAAGCAGTAACCGGTTTTGCGCCACAATGTGATCTGGCCGATTTGGTGTTTGGTCGCGAG
>CAZYYM010000098.1:4239-9800 GCA_964651385.1 uncultured Gammaproteobacteria bacterium
TAGTCAATATTTCATTGCGAGCGGGTCTTGACAAGCTTGAGTCCGATGAAAAAAAATCGGCAGTTGAGTACAGGATTAAAGGCGTGATATTGGGTAAAATATTACCTAATCTTGATAATGTTGCCGAAGTGCTGGAACTCATGGATGAAGAATGAATGCTGATTGATGCCAATATACTTTTATATGCTGTTATTGCTGATTATCCGCAACATAATATTGCAAAAAACTGGCTGGAGTCTCAATTTAATGGCCCCAGGCGGGTTGGCTTACCATGGCCCAGCCTTTTGGCTTTTTTACGAATCTCAACGCATCCGCGTATATTTTCTAATCCATTGGCAATCAGTGAAGCATGGGAATTTGTTACGCAGTGGTTAAATTTACCTAATGTATGGATCCCCCAGGCGCTTGAAAGGCATGCTGAAATACTGGGTGAACTGCTGGTACTGTCAGATTCTCCGGCAAATCTGGTTCCGGATGCTCATCTTGCTGCATTAGCGAGTGAGCATGGGCTAACGGTATATAGTTGTGATAGCGACTTTTCACGTTTTCAAAATGTACCGAGAGTCAACCCGCTTGAAGCATAAATTGTCGATAAGTCAGAAATCATGTTTCAAGTCCTGGAGTGTATTCAGCTAATTTAATGGCACTGATTGAAAATGTCACAGGTGCCACGAAGGCAGATATGGTGCAGAGCTCTTTGATAGGTGCATTGGAGGTAATAGCAATTTATTGATCTTTTTTCGTGTTGCTCTGCGTTTTTAGGCTGGCCAGTTTCCGGCTGGTTTCAGCAAGCTCTTCCAGAGCCTGTAACCGTTCCCTGACCGTGAGTTTTAGTGACTGCCTGATCATGGCACGACGGCTGCCTTCCCAGGTGGCGTTATCCCAGGTTTTTTCAGGTGTTTGAATTGATTTGCTCATCTGCAATTATTTCCAGGTGTTTGATGTCGTCCAGATCACGGTCACGACCGGCTCTGGTTTTCATTTTGATCAGGGTTGGGATGCTTACAATCCGAATCGCTACACCAGCGAGTAGTTCGGTGACCAATGCCGAATTGTATTCGGGTTTGAAATCGAATGGTTCTGTTACAAATATGTCAATAGTAGTATCCGGATGCTGAATCGACTGGAGTGATAATACCTGCATGTTTTTGTTTTTAATCCAGTCATTTCGGGTGCTGGCATTGGCAAAATCATTTGCCGTAACTGGAATGATAGTTGAATAACCAAGCAGGTTCAGGGCGGCCAGTGTTTTTTTGATATTATCGGTATCCAGTTTAATCACCAGGTCAAGGTCAGCCGTCATCCTTTGATATCCGTGGATATTCACCGCCACGCCGCCGGCAATCAGGTAGCGCACATCTGCTTTGTTGAGTGACTGGAATATTTTTTCCAGAGTTTCGAGCTTCATCGGATACTCGTTTTTTAATTCCAGAATTTAGCCTAACATACCAGGCGGCTCAGTGCCGTGCCAATCTTTAATGAAGCTATGCTCAGGCTGGGGGCCGGGACAAAGTAGCTATTTCACTGGTAGTTCAGACGAACGCGTACAAATCGATGAATATGCTTAGAGACAGGTAGCCGGTATACCGACAATGTTGTCATCGTACATTCTTACGGCTTCATGGTTGTGTATTAACAAGCCATATTCGCAGGAATAACCCTGTATAAACTCTCGCAGAGGCCGGAGTGATTTGTTGGTGACGCGCTGTGCGAATTTAATTTCTATCGGAAGCAGGCCAAATTCTCCTTCGAGAACCAGATCAATTTCGGCGCCAGCGCCAGTCCGGTAATGGAAATACTCGAATTGAGCGCCTAGAATCGTTAAGCCTCGAATGATATTTTCCGAAATCATTGCCTCCCAGGAATGCCCCATTTGTGGGTGGGTCATTAACATGTCCAGGTCATGCAAGTACAGCAAATGGTGTAGTAAACCGGTATCTCTGAGATAACCTTTGTGATGTTTGATAATTCGTTTGGAGGCATTTTTTTCGTAGGCAGGAAGATGTCGCCAAATGAATGTTCCCTGAGCGATTTCAAAATAATCCCTTGCTGTGGGTTGTGAAACCCCCAATAGTCGGGAGACGATGGAATAATTGATGAATAAGCGATGTTTTACCGCATTGCCTGACCCCGATAATGGCAACACATGGGAAAAGCCTTAGATATTCATCAAGAAGTGTAGTGTACTGTCTTAACATACCTTGTAAATTTAAATGTCAGGTTTGAAAATACAAGGTTTTAATTGTTGTAATGCGTTGCGATTATTAGCACTTTGAACGGCGGGATTTGGGTGAGAAGCATTGGCCCCGTTATGCCGGCCTTAAATTACTGGATACTTGGACAAACTCCGTGTATGTTCCGCGCTTTTGTATAAAATACGCCCATGAGCGGAAAGGTTTATATTAAAACCCATGGTTGTCAGATGAATGAGTACGATTCAGCAAAAATGCTGGATGTACTCGCTCAGGGTTGTCAACTCACGGTGACTGAACATGAAGCGGAAGCGGATGTGTTGTTACTCAACACCTGTTCAATCCGGGAAAAGGCGCAGGAAAAAGTCTTTTCACAACTCGGTCGCTGGAAAAAGCTTAAAAAACTTAAGCCGGATATGGTCATTGGCGTGGGTGGTTGTGTGGCCAGCCAGGAAGGTGATGCGATTCGGACCCGCGCACCCTATGTTGACATGGTGTTTGGGCCCCAGACGCTCCACCGACTGCCGGAAATGCTGCGTCAATCAAAATCGACCGGCAATGCTGTGGTTGACATCAGTTTTCCGGAAATTGAAAAGTTTGACCATTTGCCCGAGCCTAAATCAGACGGTGTTAAGGCTTTTGTTTCGATCATGGAAGGTTGTAGTAAATACTGTACTTTCTGCGTTGTCCCTTATACACGAGGAGAGGAAATCAGCAGACCCCTTGACGATGTGATTGCAGAAATAGCCTCATTGGCTGCGCAAGGTGTCCGCGAAGTCAATTTACTCGGCCAGAACGTGAACGCTTACCGTGGATTGATGGACGATGGTGATATTGCCGACCTCGCCCTGTTGATTCACTATGTGGCAGCGATTGATGGAATCGATCGCATTCGTTTTACAACTTCTCATCCAGTCGAGTTTTCCGACAATTTAATTGAAGCCTATGCCACCGTACCGGAACTGGTGAGCCATTTGCATTTACCGATTCAAAGCGGTTCGGACCGCGTCTTGATGATGATGAAACGTGGTCATACGGTGCTCGAATATCGACATAAAATCAATCAATTACGAAAAATTCGGCCCAATCTCAGCCTCTCCTCGGATTTTATCATCGGCTTCCCCGGCGAAACTAACGCTGACTTCCAGGCCACCATGAAATTGATCAATGATGTCAGTTTTGATACCTCTTTCAGCTTTATTTATAGCGCGAGACCCGGTACACCGGCGGCATTTATGCCGGACACTATTTCGATGGAGACCAAGAAGACCCGGTTAAAACAGTTGCAGGCCACAATTTTGAATCAGGCCAACCAGATTTCACGTAAAATGGTAGGAACGGTGCAGTGCATTCTGGTCGAGGGTTTATCGCGCAAAAGCGACTCCGAAATGCAGGGCAGGACCGAAAACAATCGTGTCGTCAATTTTGCCGGAGACTCGTCCATGGCAGGACAGTTTTTAAATGTTAAAATCACCTCTGCTTTGGCTAATTCTTTACGTGGAGCAGTCGTTTAATTATGACAGAAAATCAGCGCCTCGAATCACAATCTATTGTTTATCCGCAATATATAAGCGCCTATCCCGTTGACGATGAAATGAGCCTTGTCGATTTATGGATATCCCTGGTCAAATTCAAAAATGTTTTCATAGTTTCTTTTCTGATCATTCTGATTTCCGGGATACTGGTAATTTCAGTATTTAAATCAGACAAGTATGATTTGAATACGACGATAAGTATCGGTCAAGTGGTAAAGGCAGGCGCGATACAGGTACTGCAAACACCATCAAGCGTCATGAGTAAAATAAATTTATCGGTATTACCGAATCTGACAAAGCAAATCGTTCTGGAAAGCGATATCAAGCTATTCAAGACCAAGGTTAGCAACCCGAAAAATACTCATTTGGTCACCATTCAAAACAGGGTAAAAGAGTCCAATAAGGCAATTATGATTGGATTTCAGAAAAGGATTGCTGATGCGATAGTCACAGAGCACCTGGCATTATCGCGGATTTTGAGTTCTGAACTTGAGCAGGCGTTAGCTGCTGAAAAACTGGCCCTGGAGAGGTTAAAAGACCCGCGTGAATTGGTGAAGTTAACGGATTTCGAAAAAATATCCTTGCAGGAAGAAAAGTTAAACCTACTTAAATTAACCGATGCCAATTATCTGCAAGCCAAAAAAAATAATTTCCAGAAACGAATTGATTTGAACGATTCGAAAATTAAAGCATTAACTGAGAAAACCCGGGTGCTGAAATCGCAGCTGGGTCCGCAAAAGGATACCCGGGAAAATTCAGCCCAAAGGTTGCTGGTACTGGACAAAATTGCTGAAATTGATCTAAGTATCAATGAGGCCGAGGGGCGAAAAACGGAACTGGAAAGTAAATTTTCTGACTTCCTGATAGAGGCTGATCTCAAAGCGGCAAAGCAGCAAACCGTTGTAAAATCCCTCGAAAGTGAAATCAAATTGATTGAATCGAACTGGAAAGTGGCGATTAAGGAAAAAGAGAATAAAATTGCTGAGCTTGAAAATCAGTTAAAAGGTAACCTGACCCGGGTCGTTAGTCTGGCGGAATTGTCGTTGGAGCCGGTTGGGCTTTCGAGAAACCTGGCCTATGTTCTTAATCTTTTGTTGGCATTCATTGCAGCATTTTTTGTTACGCTCGTTGCCATGTTTCGGGCTAAAGTGAACGAAAAATTGGCGATAGGGACCTAACCCATCAACAAATCCATCGATCTCACCTATTTTACAACTGAACAGATCGCTAATTTTTGCGGTGTGTTAAATCAGAACCTGAAAACAATTGAGAGCCATTACTCTGTTAACCTGATTATTAATGACGATTGTTTGATTATGACCTCAGCCCGCGAGATTCAGGACAATGCGGTTGAAACAATTACATCTGTATTAAACGGGAGTTTAAATGAGCCGTTGTCTGCTGAAGCATTGCAAAGTATTCTGTTCACCGCTGACAAACCCGGCACCGAGGAATTTGATCGTTTTACAATAAAACTGAAAAAAAAATCAATTCGCCCCAAATCTGAATTGCAGTGCCGATATATTCGAAATATTGCTAAAAAAGTGATTAACTTCGGGGTCGGACCGGCGGGTACCGGGAAAACCTACCTGGCCGTGGCCATGGCGGTTCAGGCGCTGGAAAACGAGGAAGTCAGTCGTCTGATATTAACCCGCCCGGCTGTCGAAGCCGGCGAAAAACTCGGGTTTTTGCCGGGTGATTTGTCGCAGAAAGTCGATCCATATTTACGACCGGTATACGATGCGCTGTACGAAATGCTCGGCTTTGACAAAGTAGAAAAATTGATATCCCGGCATGTTATCGAAGTAGCGCCTCTTGCTTATATGCGTGGTCG
>CAZYYM010000098.1:9900-12928 GCA_964651385.1 uncultured Gammaproteobacteria bacterium
CCATTGGTGCAGAGCATTGTCGAGGCCTATGATCGGGCAGAAGGCAATTCACATTCAAAAAAATAGTCATCATGGTTGTTCAAATCGACTTGCAGAATGACGATAAATTGGATGATATTCCCAAAGCCCTGGATTTTTTGACATGGGTAAATGCGGCGCTACGGAAAAAATATGACAATCTGGAACAAACCATTCGAATTGTTAACAAATTAGAAAGCCAGGCTTTGAACGCACAATATCGTGATAAAGATGTGCCGACAAATATCCTGTCGTTTCCGGCAGAGACGCCAAATTTAGGCTACCAATATCTGGGAGATCTGGTGATCTGTGCGCCTTTGGTGATTCAGGAGGCGGGTGAACAGGGCAAGGCTGTCAATGCGCATTGGGCGCATCTGGTCGTGCACGGCATACTGCATTTACAGGGTTTTGATCATGAAAATGACACGGATGCCCAGAAAATGGAATTACTCGAAGTCGAAATACTATCGACCCTGGGCTATAGTAATCCGTATAATAGCAAGTAACTTCACTAGCGGTAGGAGCGGAAATGGCTGACGCTGATAGCGGCGGGTCGACGAAGGGGTGGCTGGAGCGCATTCTCAATGCATTTACCGGCGAGCCCCAAAATCAAAAACAGTTGCTGGATCTGTTAAAAAACCTGCAGGAGCATCAGCTCATCGGGGCTGATGAGCTTTACATGATAGAAGGCGTACTGCAGGTTTCCGGCATGCAGGTGCGTGATATTATGATTCCTCGCGGGCAAATGACCGTGCTCGAACACTCGGATACGCTAACCGAAATCATCGAGAAAATTACCGAATCGGGGCATTCGCGTTTTCCGGTGATCGACGATGACAAAGACGATGTGGTTGGTATTTTGCTCGCCAAGGATCTCTTGCAACTCTCGCTCGAAAACAACAACGAATTTGAATTTAATGACTATATCCGTCCGGCATCTTTTATACCGGAAAGCAAACGCCTGAATGTCCTGTTGAAAGAATTTCGACAGAAGCGCAGTCATATGGCAATGATTGTCGATGAGTACGGTGGGGTGTCTGGCCTGGTTACCATCGAAGACGTACTGGAACAGATTGTTGGAAAAATTGACGATGAACACGACGATGATGACGAAGTCGATATTCAGCCGCATGGCTCAGGTCGATACTCGGTTCGAGCACTCACACCCTTACAGGATTTTAACGACTACTTTAAAACCGAGTTTACCAGTGAAGATGTCGAAACCATTGGTGGCTATTTGCTTGGTCACATCGGCCATTTGCCGGAGCGTGGAGAAACTCTGGAACTGGGTCATTTGACCTTTAAAGTCATGAATGCGGATTCTCGGCAGGTGCACATGTTTCAGGTTGTTAGTGGTAGTTAACTATGATGGTTTCGTCATTGTGGCCATCGGGCCGTAATCCATATTAGTGCTGATTTTAATATTAATATGAGCACTAGCAATAATGGCACCCGGGTTCGACCCGGTATGATGAAGTCGTTGTAATTTTGTCGTCCGCAGTCTCTCTTTTCCTGTCTGTTCTGCTCGGTGCGGTATTGCCATTGGCATTCGCGCCTTATTCAATCTGGCCAATAGCGCTCCTGGCGCCTGCCTTGCTATTTGCATTGGTGGACAGAGAAATACCGGCAAAAAGTCTGTTTCTACAGGGATGGCTATTTGGCATTGGTTATTTCGGATTTGGCGTTTACTGGACTTATAACAGCCTACACGATTTTGGCCAGGCGCCCCCTCTGATGGCCGCATTTATTTCCGCCCTTTTGGTCATCTATTTGGCTTTGTTTCCGGCTTTCACCCTCTGTACCTGGCAATGCTGTAAAAGGCAACTGGGCAACAAAGCTATCTGGCTGCTACCAGTATTGTGGTTTGCATTTGAATGGCTCAGAGGCTGGTTCTTAACCGGTATGCCCTGGTTAAGCCTGGGATACGCGCATACTGAATCACTGCTTTCCGGCTTTGCCCCGATCGTCGGAGTGTACGGCGTCAGCGCCGTCAGTATTTTGATATCGGTTGCGCTCGTACAGGTCGTTAGACACAGGCAGTACAAGGCCATCAGCTTAGTTTTGCTAATACCGGCTATGGGCTATTTCATGCAAAGTATAAACTGGGCCGAAGAAAAGGGTGAGCCGCTAAGAGTCAGCATGGTACAGGGTAATATTCCGCAGGAAATAAAATGGCAATACGAACAGCGGCAGAATATTTTTGATGTTTACTGGCGTGAGACAGTTAAACATTGGCAGAGTGATTTAATCGTATGGCCCGAAACAGCATTGCCGGGACGGTCAGAAAATATCGACCAGGCCATCATCATGCCCATGTCGATGGCAGCAACTGAACAGGATAGCCATATTCTGACCGGCGTGATCGTTTCCGACAGCGCTAACAATCGGTTTTATAACAGCATGCTTCTACTGGGCGAACAGCAGGGCGTCTATCACAAACGACACCTGGTGATTTTCGGTGAGTATTATCCGATGCGCTGGTTACTCGATTTTCTGAGCGGCTGGATCAATATTCCTTACTCGGATCTTACGCCAGGACCAGAAGAACAGTCTTTGATGTCGGTAAAGGGCTTAAAACTCGGCCTTTCGATCTGTTTTGAAAATGTCTTTAGCCGCGACATAGTTCGCGATTTGCCGGAAGCCAATATTCTTGTCAACACCAGTAACGATGCCTGGTTTGGTGATTCATTGGCGCCGCATCAGCATTTGCAAATGGCACAAATGCGAGCCATCGAAACCGGCAGGCCGATGGTGCGGGCCACCAATACCGGCATTAGCGCGTTCATCGATGCTCATGGCCGAATTGAGCAACGCAGCGAACAGTTTGTTACCCAATCTCTGTCTCAATCGGTGCGGGGTCGCAGCGGGGTTACACCGTTTTATTACTTTGCTAAAGTGCAGGGTGTGATATCCGTAATGATGGTAATAGCGATTCTGCTTGGGGTGACGTTGCGACAAAGGAAAAGTAAAACTGGTTAATGAATGGAAAGCCGTATTTTAGACTACTAGA
>CAZYYM010000099.1:0-1750 GCA_964651385.1 uncultured Gammaproteobacteria bacterium
GTTCGGTAGCCGTAAAATCAATCCGTCGTCACAGCTCGACGAAGAAACCCTGCGTGCCATAGCGGAAGCCACCGGCGGTCACTATTTCAGGGCACGTGATATTGAAGAGTTCGAACTGATTTACAAAATACTGGATGAGCTGGAGCCGCTCAATCGGGATCAACAACACCTCAGACCGGTAATCGCCTTATTTTACTGGCCACTGGCTGGTGCCTTGATTCTGGCGCTGCTGATTTACCTGTTAGATTTAAGGGTGAATCGGGCGTGATCGAACAGTTTCACTTTTTGCGACCGGCCTGGTTACTGGTACTGATTCCGCTATTGTGGTTTTTGTGGAAGGGTTTGAAACGACGCCCCGGCAGTCGTATCTGGCAGTCTGTGGTCGATGTCGAATTATTACCGCATTTGCTCAGCGGGAAGGATTCTATAAAAGACAACAGCCTGTGGATATTAGCGGCGGTCAGCGGGTTTCTTGTCATTATCGCATTGGCTGGCCCGGTCTGGGAAAAGCTGCCGCAGCCAATATTCAATGAGCAATCGGCACTGGTCATAGCGCTTGATTTATCGCGCTCGATGGATGTCGGCGATGTTAAACCCAGTCGATTGAATCGCGCCCGACACAAGATCACCGATATTCTGGCCCGGCGTAAAGAGGGTCAGACTGCATTGCTGGGCTACGCTGCCGATGCCTTTGTGGTAACCCCATTGACTGAAGATATCGATACCATAGCTGCGATGTTGCCCAGTCTCAGTACCGAAATTATGCCGGCTCAGGGAAGTCGTGCCGACAAAGCTTTACTTCAGGCGCTCGCTCTGTTTGACAACGCCGGTGTCCCGAAGGGTGACGTATTGCTGGTCAGCGACGGTTTTAGTCGGCGTGAAATCGAAGCCATGCAAACGTTATTGCAGGCGAATACCGGCCTTCGTTTATCGGTACTCGCTATCGGAACCAAAGAAGGCGGGCCGATACCGCTGGCAGACGGTGGTTTTCTGAAAAACGTTCAGGGCTCAATCGTAATTCCACACCTCAATGAAAAACAGATGCGCCGGATTGTCAGCATCGGTGGTGGTGATTTTGAAATGATGAGCACTACCGATAGCGATATTGATGCACTGCTCAACAACATGCGTCTTAGTCCGCTGGCAGGTGCTACCGAAGTCAGTGATTTAAGTGCCGATCTCTGGCGCGAGCAGGGTCCATGGTTAATACTGATACTAATACCCCTGGTTGCGTTGGTATTTCGAAGAGGCGTGATTCTGCTGTTGCCATTGTTGTTTCTACCATTTCCACCGGCAACCCAGGCATCCCCCTGGGATGAGCTTTGGCTAAACGCGAATCAGCGAGGAAGCCAGGCTTTTGAACAGGGAGACCATCAATCCGCAGCGTCGATATTCGAAAACCCTGAATGGAAAGCCTCATCGCTATTTCGATCCGGAGACTATGAGCAGGCGCTACAATACTGGGAAGGCGGTGACAGCGCCGATGCCCACTATAACCGTGGGAATGCATTGGCTAAACTCGGTAAGTTAGAAGAGGCTATATCGGCGTATGATCAGGCCCTGCAAAAGAATCCCGGTCACAGGGATGCTGTCTACAATAAAAAAATGATTGAAAAACAGCTAAAGCAACAACAGCAGTCACAACAAAACCAACAAAATCCGCAGGACCAGCAGGACCAGCAGGACCAGCAGGATCAGCAGGATCAGCAGGATCAGCAGGATCAGCAGGATCAGCAGGATCAGCAGGATC
>CAZYYM010000099.1:1850-12850 GCA_964651385.1 uncultured Gammaproteobacteria bacterium
CAGCAGGATCAGCAGGATCAGCAGGATCAGCAGGATCAGCAGGATCAGCAGGATCAGCAGCAATCAGATAAGGGTCAGCAAGAAACGAACCAGAAAAACGATTCACAGCAATCCCCGAAGGGTGCAGGCGATGGTCAGCAACAGCAGCCAGCTGACCCACAAACGCAGGAGCAACCAGCTAATCCGGAAGTATCCGACGATGGTCAACTGGATCAAACCAAACAGGATCAACCGTCTGAAGCGGATCAGGTTTCAGCACAATCCGAAGCCCGGCAAAGTCTGGACGATCAAATGTCGGAACAGGCTACCGAACAATGGTTACGTAAAATACCCGACGACCCGGGTGGATTGCTCCGGCGAAAATTTCTTTTTCAATATCGACAGCGCGACGATAATAGCAAGGCGCAACAACCATGGTAACGTAAGCTCATGAAACGGCATCTCTATGTACTGTTTTTATTGTTACTAGTCAGCCCCGTATTGCAGGCTGCAATCGTCGTCTCGGTGGATCGTAATCCGGTACATGTCAATGAATCCTTCCAGTTGTTTTTCGATGCAGATGAGTCGCCCGACGGCGACCCTGATTTTTCTCCATTGCAGCAGTATTTCGTCATTCTTAATACCAGCCAGAATAGCAGTATCAGTATCATAAACGGTGAATATAAACGCAGTATCAAATGGACCTTGCAGCTAATGCCGAAACAGGTGGGCGAAGTCAACGTACCTGCAATACAGTTTGGCGACGACAGCACTGAGCCATTTCAGGTATCGGTAAAACCAGCCTCGCAGTCGGGCGCTGGATCGGGTAGTGGATTGATTTTCGAACTGTTAAGCGATCGAGACTCGGTTTCGGTGCAAGAGCAAGCGATTATTACTATGCGATTGATGAGCGACACGAATATTACGGCTTACGAATTTGGTGATCTGGTCGTCGACAATATTGATGTCGTCACTGAGCCGTTAGGAGAAGTGAAACGCTTTCAAACACGTTTAGGCGATAAGGCCTATCTGGTGCTTGAACAGAAAATTGCATTATTCCCGCAAAGCAGTGGCAGTATGGTTATCAATCCGGTATTGGGGCAGGTCAGATTGGCGGCGTCATCGAGGTCATTCGATCCTTTTCAGACACGAGGCGAAATTCGAAGTGTTAACTCACCGGAATTGAAAATTAATGTCAACGGTATTGCCCCGGTATTCAGTGGCCGGAACTGGTTGCCGTCGAGCAATCTGCGCCTGAGTGAAGTCTGGCAGGAAGATCCGGAAAAGCTGGTAGTTGGAGAACCGATTACCCGCACCATCATGCTCATAGCGGACGGTTTGACCGCTGCCCAGTTGCCACCACTGCAACAGGTGGAAATTGCTGGAATAAAACAGTACCCGGATCAGGCAGTATTGAATGACCAGCGCAGCGAGAAGGGTATTGTGGGCACGCGACAGCAAAAAATTGCACTGATACCGACCGCAGGCGGTATTTATAACCTGCCCGAGATCAGTATTCCCTGGTGGGATGTGGAGTCCGGTCGCCAACGAGTGGCAACCTTGCCGGCTCGTAGCATTCAGGTTACCGGGGCAGCGCCTGGTAATCAGCCAGCACTTGACATGGCGCCGGTGGCGGATAACACGAAAAAGCCGGCTGCTACTCAAGTGGAAGTTGTTCCTCAGGCTAACAGGTTCTGGATCTGGCTGAGTCTGTTTCTCGCCATCGGATGGATTGTCAGTGGACTTGTTTGGTGGTGGAATAGGAGCAAGTTGACGCCGGAAACCAGCGAAAAAGCGGGTCAACCGGGTCTACGCCGCGCCAAACAAAAACTGGAGCGGGCCTGCGATAATGACAATGCCGCTGCTGCCCGCGAAGCCCTGCTACAATGGGCGCAAGCGTTGGACATCGATGTTGATTTCATGCACTTGCACCAGATTGCCGGCTATTTTGGCGAACCGTTGAAAACTCAGATCGATGCCATGAATCAGAGCTTGTATAGTGAAAAGACAAAAGGCTGGCAAGGAAAAGAGCTGAGGCAAATCTGTCAGTCGATAGAAACTGAGATCAAATCAGCTTCGACTTCGATCAGGCAAAGTTTACCGGCCTTGAACCCTTAAACCTGATAAAATCAGTTGAATCATGAAAGTCTGCGCAACACCTTAATGCACCTGATAAATTCAAAAACGCACTCTTCACCAATCAGGTGACCACGGCGTCTTTGATTTCACCATGCGCATCAATCTGTTACACATCTTTTTCACGCCCATTGATTTTTCCAGATTAAAGCCCTCGCAGAGGACAATTAACTCCGATAGACTCCAGTTACGAAACAGGTTTCAGTCGGCCCATCATGGATATTACCCAACAACAGCAAGTTTATTTTGGCATTGCCGCCCTGGTGGTGGTTGTTTTTTTGCTGATCGTTCGTCGGCATACTGCTCGACTACAGACGCTGTCTGGCCAGGTCAATAATTTGAATTCTGAGCTTGCCCTGAAGAATCAGGCCTTCGGGCAACTCGAACGGCAGCAGCAGGAAACTGCGCTGGCCCTGGAAGAATCCCGGAATCGCTGTGAGGCATTGCAGCAAAGTCTGCACGGCAGTGATAAAGCCAATCAGGCTCTGACAATGGAGCTGGAAAAGGACCGCGAATTAAGTGATCAGAAACTCCGGCAGTTCGAAGATAATCGCAAACAGTTAAAGATAGAATTTGAAAACCTTGCCAACGATATTCTCAAAACCAGTCAGAATCAGTTCAGTCAACAAAGCCGTGAAGGTCTAGATCTTTTCCTCAAGCCATTTCGGCAGCAGGTCAATGATTTCAAATCTCGCGTCGAGGAAATTCATAGCAAGGAACTCACGCAGCGTGCTGAATTGAAAATGGAACTCAAACAGTTACATGAGCTCAACCGGCAAATGACCGAAGAGGCGAGCAATCTTTCCACGGCCTTGAAAGGTGAAAAGAAAACTCAGGGTAATTGGGGTGAATTGATTCTGGAAAACGTTCTCGATCGTTCGGGATTGATTGCCGGTAAGGATTATAAACGCGAAGTCAGTTTTAATACCGATGACGGTAGACGAAGGCCGGATGTCATCGTCTACTTGCCGGAAGAAAAGCACCTGGTCATTGATGCCAAGGTTTCACTGAATGCCTATACGCGCTTTGTCAATGCTGAAGAGGAGGCTGATCGAGCCTTGGCGATTAAAGAGCATATCAACGCTTTCAGCCAGCGAATGACTGAACTATCGGATAAAAACTACTTCGAATTACCGGGAATCAAATCACCCGAAATAGTATTTATGTTTGTACCCATCGAATCCGCATTCGTAGAAGCGATAAAAGCGGACGGGCAACTATTTCATGCGGCCATAGATAAACGCATTTTGATTACCACGCCGACCACGCTGCTGACCAGTCTTAACATTGTCAGGCAATTATGGCGTTTTGAAGATCAGAATAAACATACGGCCAAACTGGCCGACAACGCCAGTAGAGTGTATAACCAGTTACGCCTTTTTCTGGAAAGTATGGACAATCTCGGTGATCAACTGGATAAGGCGCAAATTACGTACAAAAAAGCACGTGACCAACTCACATCGGGCAAGGGCAACCTGGTTAAGCGTGTGGCTGAATTTGAAAAACTTGGTGTCGCCGTGAAAAAGGAAATGCCCCAGGAATTTGTCGAACATGCCAACCTTGAAATGGCGGTGCTGGATTCGGATGGCGAAGATTAAATCGCTTGAAATTCGCCATTTAACCTTTATATGGAATGCTAGGCAATCTAAAGTCTACTGCCCGAATTATACATGAAATATCAGGATTACTATCAAATACTTGGCGTCCCAAGGGATGCCTCAGACGCAGACATCAAAAAGTCTTACCGTAAACTGGCAAGACGATACCACCCTGATGTTAATCAGGATACTTCCGCCGAAGACAAATTCAAAGAAGTCAACGAAGCTTATGAGGTATTAAAGGACTCGGAAAAGCGTCAGGCTTACGATCGCTTTGGCTCGGACTGGAAACATGGTCACGAGTTCAGTGGCGCTGGTGCAAGAGCGGGTGGATTTCAGGGGGGCGGTGGATTCAGTAGCGGTGATTTCAGTGATTTTTTCGAATCCATTTTCGGGGGCGGTTTTCAACAGCAACAGGGCCACCAGAAGGGCCAACAGACGCTGGGAAAAGGTGAAAATCAGGAGTTAAAGCTTAATATATCGCTCGAAGAAGCTTGTCACGGCGGTGCTAAGACCATTCAATATCCGCAAAAAAATTCGGCTGGTCACGGTGGCGTGGAAATGAAAAAGCTTAAAGTAAATTTACCCAAAGGTGTAAACCACGGTCAGAAGATTCGCCTGAGTAAACAGGGGCATGCTTCGTCACAGGGTGGTGAGGCGGGCGACCTGTATCTGGAAATGAATATCCTGCCACACCGTTATTTTAAGCTGGATGGTAACGACGTCATATTCCGTTTATCGTTAACGCCCTGGGAAGCTGCATTGGGTACTAACCTGACGGTACCGACGCTTGATGGACAGGTCGATCTGAAAATTAAACCCGGTATGCAATCGGGCCAGAAAATGCGTTTGAAAGGTAAGGGTATGCTGGGTGATATTCAAGGTGATCAGCTGGTTGAGATATTGATTCAAACACCTCCGGCTGACAGTTACGATGCCAAAGCGTTTTATTGCCAGATGCAAAAACAGTTTAATTTTAATCCGCGCTCGCCTTAGTGCTATTTAAATTACTAACACTTACCTTCTTGATGCTGAGTACCAATATAGCGCATTCAGCACTTCCGCTTGTAATCGGTGATCAGGCCTTACCCAGTCTTGCACCCATGCTGGAAAATGTGACCCCTGCAGTAGTTAATATTGCCACACGGGGTCAATCGAAAAGAAGGATTGAGTTACCGTTTGCGAATGATTCCTTTTTCCGTCGGTTCTTCGAACTTCCCAGTGTGGAAAGAATCCAGGAAACCAGTAGCCTCGGCTCGGGTGTCATCATTGATGCCAGGTCTGGATATATTCTAACCAACCATCATGTCATACAGGATGCCTACCAGATTACGGTAACGCTAACCGATGGCCGCGAATTGAGTGCCGAGATTATCGGTCGTGATCCAGATACAGACATCGCGGTGCTTAAAGTTGATGCCGATGATTTGAAATCGGTCAAACTTAGCGACTCGAGTAAAATTCGAGTCGGGGATTTTGTCGTTGCGATCGGCAATCCATATGGTTTGGGACAAACTGTCACTTCGGGCATCGTTTCGGCGCTTGGTCGTTCGGGCCTAGGCATCGAGTCCTACGAGGATTTTATTCAGACCGACGCATCGATAAACCTCGGTAATTCGGGTGGTGCACTGGTTAATTTAAGAGGCGAACTGGTTGGTATAAATACCGCTATCCTCGGGGGAGGTAATGGCAATGTCGGTAGTATCGGGATCGGCTTCGCCATACCGATAAATATGGCGCATGACATCATGTTGCAGTTGATCAAACATGGCCAGGTAAAACGCGGGCGCTTCGGTGCACAGGGACAGGACCTCACGCCGCAACTGGCACAGGCCTTCGGTATAAAACTCAACAATGGTTTTATCGTCACTCAGATCGAGAGTGACTCGCCGGCAGCTAATGCAGGTTTGCGGGTAGGCGACGTAATCGTCTCTGCCAATGATCGAAAAATACGCGGTGCTGACGATATGCATAATCTGGTGGGATTATTGCGGATTGGGCAGAGCATCGATTTAATGTTGTATCGCGAAGGCGCCATGAAAAAACTGACTGCTGTGGTCAAGCCGATTAAAATTAAGACCATCGATGGCGGCAAACTCCATGTCAAACTGGCCGGTGCAATAGTCGGTGAAATTCGTGAGACAAAACTACAGCAGGGACTGATTGAATATCTACAGGTGCGCGAGATTGAACCCGGCTCTAACGCCTGGAATGCGGGCATCCGTAGCGGGGATATATTTTATTCCGTTAACAAGCAGTTGATTCGAAATTTCGATGAGGCTTTCGAAGTTATGGCCGACGATCGACATGGTCTTATTCTGACCATTCACAGAGGCAACCGTGAGTTGTTTTTGTTGATTAAATAGAATATCCATTGCGTAGGGCACCCTTGTGATCGCCCTTTTGGCATGTGTCGATAAACAGGGTAGGCACAAGGCCCACCTCTACAGCGATTATTCCCCCTCAATCCATTTGCCCCTATAATGAATGACGCAATTCAACCGAGTATTTAATATGAGCAAACTAACCCATTTCAACGAGGCTGGCGAAGCCCATATGGTTGATATTGGTGACAAGGATATCAGCGCGCGTCGGGCTGTCGTCAAGGGCTGCATTAGTATGCAGCCTGAAACACTCAATTTGATCAAACAGGGCAAGCACAAAAAAGGCGATGTGTTCGGTATTGCGCGCACTGCAGGCATCATGGCCACCAAGCGCACGGCCGATCTGATTCCACTTTGCCATCCACTTGCACTTACCCATGTCTCGGTCGATTTTGAAGTATGTGACGAGACCAGTCGCATAGAATGCACCGTTTCAACAGAGAGCCGCGGGCAAACCGGGGTTGAAATGGAAGCTTTGACCGGTGTTCAAATTGCGCTGTTGACCATTTATGATATGTGCAAGGCGGTTGATCGTGGCATGGTAATTGGTGAAGTCCGGTTGATTGAGAAAGCGGGGGGCAAATCGGGAACCTGGAAAAGACCGGGTCAGGTCTCAATCGGGCGATGACAGGGTGACTGTATCTCAGATACCTTTTATAAGATAAAAACAATTGTCTTCCCTGGCCATGTCCTCTCGGCAGTCAATAATCCCTACCGATGATTACCGGTATGTACCCGGGAATTTTCAATCCCAGGTTTGCGTTGCGACCCGACGGAAATTTCCGCCGAGAATGCCGCGTAATTCATTATCTCCAAATCCACGTCGTTGTAGACTATTGGTCAGATCGGGTAACTGAGCTGGACTGGCATGGGTAATCTGTGGTGTGTCGTAGGCCTGGCCCGCGGGCCAGAAATCAGGACGGCTGCCGAGAATAGCGTTTAAGTCGAGACCCGTTGGGGGGGAATAATCGAAACCAATGCCAACATGCTCCGCACCCACCAGTTCGCAAAGATAAACAATGTGTTTGATTAAAGTTTTATTGTCGGAATGATTGTCACCCAGAAAAATGCCCATGCCGTTCACGCCGATAACGCCACCGGTTTTTGCACAGGCCCTGATTTGCTCATCGCGGATATTGCGTTGATGGTTGCATACCGCAACCGGATTGGAGTGTGAAAAGACAACCGGTTTTTCCGAGGCGTCCATGATATCCAAAGTGCTGCGATAAGAAGCATGGGAACAGTCGACGATGATGCCGAGCCGGTTCATTTCGTGAACGACTTCCCGCCCAAACTGGCTGAGACCGATATCGTTATCGTGACAACCACCGGCCGCGCTATTATTCAAATTATAGGCAAACAGCATTTGGCGGACACCCAGTGCCTGATAAACGCCGAGCATGTGAATGTCGTTGTTTAATGCATTCATACCTTCAATATCAAAACTGACAGCGAGTTTGTCTTGCTGCCGTGCAGTTTCAATATCGGCAATGCTGCCGACCAGTTGGTAATGTTCTTGGTGCGCCAACATCCAGTCGCGATAAGCGGCCAGTGTCGCCAGCGTCTGCTGCCAGCCCATGACATCGAAACCGACATTGATGCTGACATAATTAACACCGTTATTGTGCCAGTCTTCTAATAAATTTAAATCAACTTCGGGGCTTGGAAAAATACCGGCGTGTGCATCCCAGACCAGAGTCTCCCGATATAGTTTTGAAGCGTTTATCGTGGCCATTTCAAGGGCTCCGGGCTAGCTGGATTGAGTCGGCAAATACAATTGCCCGTCAAACACTTTGGTCGCGACACCGCCGACCTGCAATCGTATTATGTTTTTGTCATCCAAAGTCGCAATAGTTCGTATCGAACTGGGGCGATTGATTTCCATACCCTGTTCCGCCAGGACGGTTATTTGTTGATTGTCGTTCCCACTAATAAGGCTGTGGCGAATTAAATAACAACTCAGTGCGGCATTTGTGGTACCCGCCGCCGCAGACTCAGTGACTCCCACTGCAGGGCAAAAGTCACGTACATGCAAAGTATTATCGGCCTGTTCGACTTCAATACAAAACACGGCAATGGTCTGTATGCCAAATTGATGACAAAAGTGAACGATGGCGTCGAAATCGGGTTTTATCTGCGACATCACCTTTAACCCTTTTAACGGTACAATCAGATGAATAAAATCACCTATGGCTGTTTCCAGTGGCAGGTCACGGCAAAAATCGTCGTCGTTGATACCGAGCATTTCAGTTAACCAGGCCCGATCCAGGTTGTCTGTTCGAAACTGTGGAGGCTTGACGTCGAGCATCACCCGTGTTCGACCATCATCGCGAATGCCTATTTCTACGGTGGCTACAGTTGACGGCAGTTTTAACCTGACCGTGCTGATTTCGAAATGTTTTAACTTCAATAGGCCCAGGTCGACCAGTCGAGTCATCAGGCAAACAGTGCCGTGACCACACATCGGCAATTCGGAAACTGTTGAAATAAATTGCACATCAACCTGATCGGTATCACTATGGCTGACGAAAGCGGTTGCCGGCGCACCAATTTCGCGGGCGATGCTTTTTCGGCTGTCGCTATCTATCGCGCTAGCTTCGGGAATAATACCTGCCGGACTACCGCCAAAGCCGGTTTCAGAAAAGGCATTGTAAAGTGCGAATGGCGTACAGGACATAGATCAGGTTGTTTCCGTTCAAATCATTGTGGATAGCTGTAAACCCGCAATCTAGCATATAATGCCGCTCACAAAAAACAGCGATGACAGAATTCGGGAGCAATAAATGGAATTAAAAGCTGGCACAGTAGTCATTACCGGAGGTGCGCAGGGAATGGCCAATTTTGCCCATGCAGGTAGTGTCACCCGACCTATCCTATTGGAAGTAGCAGACGATAGGAGCGTTATGGAAGACGTTAACCCATGGATGCCAGATTTGAACTCCTGGATGCCAGATTTGAACTCCTGGGCGTTTAAAGCATGGTGAATCAGATAACACTGCAATTCGATTGCATTGGCTTCTTTGATTCTACTGGCACATTGATTTCAGGAAAAAGCCTGACGAGGAAAAAATTCCGAAAAATTGAAACAATTTGGATGCCATGTGATATCTTTACCTGTAACCCGATGAACTTAAACTGCCGACAATATTCAGCATCAATTCAGTATTCTCAACGTAGACTCAATTAATTGTTTAACAAACCATAGGAAAATGAAATGCCCAAAAAACTAGTTCTTGCCGCCGTTCTATGCCTTGTGGGCGCAACCAGCCTGAATGCGATGGCCGGTGATGCCAGTGCCGGGAAGGCCAAATCTGCGACCTGCGCCGCTTGTCATGGTGCTGCCGGAATCTCCGCTGTTCCAATATATCCGAACCTCGCCGGCCAAAAAGAGCAGTACCTTCAGATTCAATTGAAGGCATTTCGCGATGGATCAAGAAAGAATCCGATCATGGCGGGCATGGCCGCACCGCTTAGTGATGATGATATTGCCAATCTGGCAGCCTATTATTCATCGCTGAAATAAGGTTGCGGGGTAGTTCGAACCCGCGCCGATTTCATCCCCGGCGCGGTTTCATCAGCCCGAGCACCACCGGCCCAGGGAACGGACACAAGCAAGCAAAGCGAGTAAACGCAATAACAGGACAGATAACCGGAGGCGAGATACACCGGAAACCGCTACCCTGGCCGACGATCATCCATTCAACGTTCCTGGTTGGCCGTAAACCGACAATGTGGCCTATAATGCCGCCCACAAAAAACAGCGATGACAGAATTCGGGAGCAATGAGTGGAATTAAAAGCTGGCACAGTAGTTATTACCGGTGGTGCGCAGGGGTTGGGTAAAGCCATCGGATTACAATTGGCGGCCAATGGGGCCGGCATAGCCCTGGTCGATGTCAATCAATCCGCGCTTGAGCAGGTAGCTAAAGAGTTTCAGAAAAACCAGTCGAAGGTAAAAACCTATATCGCCAATGTCGCCGATGAGTCGCAGATTGACGAGTTGTTTTCGACCATTGAATCCGATCTCGGGAGCATTTCGGCTCTGGTCAACAATGCCGGCGTTCTACGAGATGGTCTATTGGTTAAGGCCAAAGATGGAGTCGTCACCGATCGTTTATCACTGGAGCAATGGCAGTCGGTCATCGATGTGAATTTAACCGGCGTTTTTCTTTGCGGTCGCGCCGCAGCGACCAAGATGATCGAAAGCGGTAGCAAAGGTGTCATTGTCAATATTTCGAGTATCAGTCGGGCCGGCAATGCCGGGCAGTCCAACTATGCGGCCTCCAAGGCGGGCGTGGCGGCACTCACTGTCACCTGGGCGCGTGAACTGGCGCGTTATGGTATTCGCTGTGCCGGCATAGCGCCGGGCGTTTTCGAAACTGAGATGGTCGCTTCGATGAAACCCGAAGCCTACGATCGTATCGTTGGCGGTGTACCACTGGGCAGAACCGGTAGCCTGGAGGAACTGGCCGATACGGTGACCTATATTCTGGGTAATGAATATATCAACGGGCGGGTTATTGAGCTGGATGGCGGGTTGCGGTTGTAGGCCATGAAATATGCTGTCATTGTAAGCTGCTAAACAGAATGGAAAATTCGAGGAAAAATGCGGAATATTTTTATTTGGATCGTTGATGATAACGTTCAGGTGAAATAGTCGGTACCTGATCTCACAAACGGTGCCAGATTTTATCGAAGTGGATTGGCCGCCTACACGACTTAGCGGACGTTCGAGATACCGGAAATATTCCTGCCGGGTGGTCACTAAAGTGCCAAAGCAGAAGTGAAGTTAGGTGTAAAAAAATTTTTTACACATCTGATTCTGGGTGGATTGCTGGTTTTCTTGGGCAATTTTTACTGTCAGGTGAAAGCCATGAATTTGCTAATAAACAGAATTTTATAAC
>CAZYYM010000100.1:0-12697 GCA_964651385.1 uncultured Gammaproteobacteria bacterium
ATGAGCCGATATTCCAGGAAACAAAACGCATCGCCCGAAACCCGAAGCGAAGCGTCGAAGATTGCCAGAGGCACCCAACGCCCCGGCCAGACTAAAGAACAGACCCGACTTATTGCCCAGGGAATACAGAAGGGAATTGATCAGTACAAAAAGCAACAAAAAGCCAAATCGCGCGAGCTGGACAAGCGACTCAAAACGGTAAAATCCAACCCGGGCTCGACAGAAGAGATCGAACTGCATGAACGCATTGTCTACCGGCAACATTGGCTGCCCTGGTTACTACTGATTCTGAGCTGGCTATGTGGTGGTTTTTACGTTTACATTAAATAAGAAAATTCCACACCTACAGACTTTGGCAAGATAGGCTTGAGGCTCGATTATTTCGGCATGCTCGACTGGCTCTCCAATAACGAAGTACTGGCGTGGTGGTTGCTGGTATTTTCTGCTTTCTCGTTTCTGGCAACACTGGTCGCCGTGCCGATTATACTGATCAGATTACCGCAGGATTATTTCGCCTTTTCTCACCGGCATCGAAATTCCTGGAAAAACCGCAATCGAATTCTTCGCATACCGGTTTTTATCGCTAAAAATCTGCTGGGCATTATTTTGATTGTACTCGGAATTTTAATGCTGGTACTTCCCGGTCAGGGATTGCTGACAATACTTATTGGGCTGGTATTGCTGGAATTCCCCGGGAAATATAAAATTGAACGCATGATTGTTAATCGACCAGCCGTTTTACGTACCATAAACTGGATTAGAACAAAGGCGGGGAAAGCTGCCTTGATTGACCCGGAGAAATAAGCCGATACTTAAATCGACCGGACTATCTAAGCAGATTTCACATTCGAACCTCCGCAGTAAAACAGGCAAAAAGAGTAACGTTAAACGATTGCGTGCAGTGGAGCAGGCGCCAATTATTGCTGTGGCATCAGATGTATTCCTTCAGCCAGCAACGATACACCGGCTTCTACACCGACAGCAAGATTATTTCTTCGAGCACTATGGATGCTGATAGAAAAACTCAAAAAACCCAAATCACCACCGCCCAGTTCAAGACTGACCATCGAGGTTTCACCGAGTTCCAGCAACTCTTTGACGACGCCGAACACCGGGTTTTCACGTTCCCCCATCGATGGTCGATCACGCCGGTGCATAATCAGATGTGCCGGATGAATCACCCAGCCAACCCCGCTACCGACTTCAAATGCTTCATTCAATTCAAGTTCAATCGACATGCCACGCCAATTGATAAATGTCCTGTTGAGTGATTTATCATGCCTTTCGACAATCGCGGAAAAGATATTACTATGCCCCATTAAGCGGGCAACCAAAGCATTCTCAGGATGACGCAGGACATCTCCCGGACTGCCGTTTTGCAAAGTCTGCCCTTTATGTAAAACATACAGACGGTCAGCCAGCATTGCCGCTTCATTGAGATCATGGGTTACCAGCAGGATCGGTATTTGAATATCGCGCCGCAGTATCGCCAGTTCCTGTTGCAATTTACGACGCGTCACTTGATCCACAGCAGAAAAAGGTTCGTCAAGCAATAGAATTTCAGGTTCTCTGGCCAGAGCTCTTGCCAGGGCGACACGTTGACGTTGCCCGCCCGAGAGGGCATCGGGATACCGCCTTTCGAGGCCTTTCAAATTCACCCGTTCAAGTAATTCAAAGGCCTCGCCGATTCGTCTATTTGCATTTAAATGACCGAGCGCGGTGGTGACGTTCTGCAGCGCAGTCAAATGGGGAAACAGGGCATATTCCTGAAAGACAAATCCAATTTGCCTTTGTTGCGTGGGTAGCCGGATATTTCTATCTCTGTCCAGCCAGACTTCATGTCCGCAATGAATAAATCCCTTATCCGGCTGATGCAGCCCCGCAATAGTGCGTAGAATAGTCGATTTGCCACTACCCGAGGGTCCAACTAAAGCCAGCAATTCTCCAGCATGGCACTCAATCTCGACATCCAGTGATATCGGTTGTTGTTGAATAAATCTGAGTCTAACGCCGTTATCTTGCATCATTCTTACGCCGATAAGATAGCCGATAAACCAGACCAATCGATACCAACGAAAACAACAGTAAAAAGGCCGACATAATGCCCGCTGTATGATTGTCGAAAGCCTGTACACGATCATAGATTGATATGGCGATTGTTTTTGTTTCTCCTTCGATATTGCCGCCGACCATCAGCACAACACCGAACTCTCCAAGTGTGTGAGCAAAGGTCAGGGCCAGCGCCGAAACAGCACCCGGCCAGGCCAATGGAAATTCAATTCGCCACAGTGCCTGTCGTGCCGATAATCCACAGCACCAGGCCGCTTCGCGTATAGTGACCGGAATCGCTTCAAATGCGCGTTGCATCGGTTGAATGGCGAAAGGCAGATTAAAAATAACTGAGGCGAGCAAAAGTCCGTCAAAAGTAAACACCAGGTGACGCCCTGTGAGTTCGTGATAAAACTGACCCAGTGTCGAGGTCGTACCCATACCCAGTAACAAATAAAAGCCAAGTACGGTCGGTGGCAATACCAACGGCAAGGCAATCAGTGCTTCGACTAGCGCCTTACCCGGAAAATGCTGCCAGGCCAGCAAACGTCCGAAAAAAATTGCGACTGGGAATAGAATCACACAGGTCCAGAAAGCCAGGTTCAGGGATAAATATAAAGCTGTATTATCCATAGCTAGCTATCGTCCGGGCTGGTCGTTGACGGTATTTCATAACCGTAAGCTTTGAATATATCAACGACTTCTTTGCTGCTGATAAATTGATAAAATGCTTTCGTCCGCTCACCAGCACCTTTTAACAGCACCATCCGTTGCCGTATCGGCTTGTGAAGCGACGAAGAAATGGCCAACACGCGACTGGTTCCCGTTATAGCGGGTGAACGGGCCAAAGCCAGGGGCAACAGACCGCCCTGGCTGGAACCGCTAAGAGCAAACTGCATTGCCTGCGAAGCGTTTTCACCTTTGATCAGAAAAGGTTGAATACCGGACCAGAGCCCCAATGACGTCAGCGCTTCGCGTGCTGCACGGCCATAGGGTGCATGATCCGGATTTGCAATGGCAAAATGTATCAACGTATTCTGCTCAACTGCCTTTGCCAGAAAAGATAAATCCTCCGATAGCACAAGCGCGCTACCATCCGGCACAACGACAGCCAGACGACCCAGTGCGTAAACTCGACCTTCGTCTAATGTTATCCCCGACTCAGAGAGAGCCTTAACATAGGATTCGTCTGCCGACATGAATAATTGAAACGGTGCACCCTGAGTAATCTGACGTCTAAAATTTCCCGAGGATCCATAAGTGATACGTGGCGCATAGCCTGCATTCTGTTTGAACGCAGCCATAATCTCCGGCATCACGAATTGCAGGCTGGAGGCCACCGCAAACTGAGGTGACTGTTCCGCCTGCGAGTTACTCGGCAATAAAATTCCAAACAATAATAAAAGCAGGGGTTTCAACCTAGAAAACGCAGTAGAGTGCGAAAAAGATGTGCAAGCGACTGATTTAGATAGCGTAATGAAAAAATGTGTAGTCACCTTATTGGTGATGAGCACTTTTTTCATATAGCTAGATGAATCAGTCGCTTGTGCAGACTTTCGTGATTCTACTGCTTTTTCTAGGTTCAACATGGCATTACTTTACACGCTGCTTGCAAAAAATAAACCACATTGTTCTGAACGCACAGTATCAATATAATCCACTTAACTTATTTAATCTGAAGCGGAACAAATTATGGCCGGTGGCTGGGCCCGAGACGGGGCAGTACAGGATCAAATTGATGCCAGTGTTGAAGATGCAGTAGAACTTGCGCGCAGCCGTTTACCTCGGGGCAAGAGCCTACCGCATTGCGAAGAATGCGGTCAGGACATTCCCGCGGCCAGGCGCGAAGCAGTACCAGGGGTGCACCTGTGTGTTTCCTGCCAGTCAGAGCTTGATGAGCTCAATGCCGGTCAAAATAGCTTCAATCGACGTGGTAGCAAGGATAGTCAACTGCGGTAAGTAGATTTGACGTTACTTAGTCAATCGTTTTCATTTGACCTTTTCAAGAATTTGATCAACACAGGCTTCAACCGATAACGCGCCGCTATCCACATCAACCTCAGGATTTTCCGGCGCTTCATAATCGCTATCGATACCGGTGAAATTCGGCAATTCACCACGCCTTGCCTTTTTGTACAAACCTTTGGGATCACGTTGCTCGGCGGTTTCCAGCGATACATCGATATATATTTCAACAAATTCATCTGTTTCGAATAAAGATCTTGCCATATCTCTTTCCGACCGGAAGGGTGAGATAAACGATGTCAGTACAACGATTCCGGCGTCTACCATTAGCCTGGCCACTTCGGCAATGCGGCGGATATTTTCGATGCGGTCGGCATCGGTAAAGCCAAGATCCTTGTTTAAACCGTGACGAACATTATCACCATCGAGTACATAAGTTCGAATACCTCGTTTGTGCAACACCTGCTCCAGCGCATTGGCGATCGTCGATTTTCCTGAACCACTCAATCCGGTAAACCAGAGCACTTTGCCCGCATGACCGTTTAATTCGGCTCTTGCCTTCTTGTCGACGACCAGGGCTTGCCGATGAACATTTTGCGCGCGTCGCAGCGAGAAATTAATCATGCCGGCACCGACAGTGGCATGGCTATAGCGATCGATTAATATGAAAGCACCCAGGGCCTTGCAGGTATTGAAAGCCTCGAACGGGATTGGTCGATCCAGACTAAGGGTCATTTCACCGATTTCATTCACGTCGATCGCGCGACTGGATAGTTGCTCGAAAGTATTAATGTTGTACTTGTACTTGATATCGGTAATCGTCGCATTAATCTGTTGCGGGCCGATCTTCATGTAATAAGAACGTCCGATAAATCCGGAGCCCTGATCCATCCATACTATTGAAACCTCAAATTGATCGGACACTTCGCAGGGTTCGTCGGCCTTAACCAGTACGTCACCGCGCGATATATCGATATCCTTATCAAGATGGATAGTGACGGCCTGGTCAGCTATTGCGCTGTCGATTCTGGATTCATATAACGATATTTCAGCCACGTTAGCGACTTCACCCGATGGCAGAACACGTACTAGCTGACCCGTTTCAATCGATCCCGCGGCTACCGTTCCGCAATAACCTCGAAAGCTCGAATCGGGCCGATTAACCCATTGCACCGGAAAGCGAAATGGATGATCGAGTTGAGACCGGCCGAGTTCTACCGTTTCCAGATAACCCAGCAATGTCGGTCCGGAATACCAATTAGTCAATTGTGAACGCCCGATGACGTTATCGCCCTTCAGTGCCGAAAGCGGAATCGGGGTTATGGACTCAAATTCCAGTTTATCGGTGAACGATTGATAATTTTCAACGATGCTCTGGAATACGGTTTCATCGAAATCAACCTTGTCCATTTTATTGACCGCCAGCACCACATGTTTAATACCGAACAATGACGCTATAAATGAATGGCGGCGGGTCTGCGGCAATATGCCCTGCGTCGCATCAACCAGAATCACGGCAACATCGGCAGTCGAGGCACCGGTCACCATGTTACGTGTGTACTGTTCATGACCCGGTGTATCGGCAACGATAAATTTTCGGTGTTCAGTGGCGAAATAGCGATAGGCCACATCGATCGTAATGCCCTGTTCACGTTCGGCGCTCAAGCCATCGACGAGCAATGCCGGGTCAATATCTTTACCCTGCGTACCCATTTTTATCGAGTCACTTTTCAGTGCATTTATCTGGTCTTCAAATATCAAATCGGCTTCATACAGCATACGACCGATTAAGGTACTTTTGCCATCATCGACACTGCCGCAGGTGATAAAACGAAGCTGGGCAAGCTGCTCCTGATGGCCGATATATTCATCGATACGTTGTTGAATATCAGCTCCCATTAGAAATACCCCGCCTGCTTTTTCTGTTCCATCGTGCCGGATGAATCATGGTCTATCGACCTGCCCTGTCGCTCGCTGTGTTTGCTTTGCAATAACTCCAGTATGATCGAGGGCAAATCGTCGGCATCTGACTCAATCGCACCCGTCAGCGGATAACAGCCCAGGGTTCTGAAGCGGATACGTTTTATCTGGATATTTTCGTTATCAAATAATTTACAACGATCATCGTCGACCATCAGTATAAGACCCTCGCGTTCAACCACAGGGCGCTCGGCAGCATAATAAAGTGGCACGATCGGTATCGCTTCGCGGTATATATACTGCCAGATCTCGAGTTCCGTCCAGTTCGATAGCGGAAATACACGAATGCTCTCGCCCCTGTTTTTATGGCTGTTATACAGGTTCCAGATTTCGGGTCGCTGACTTTTCGGATCCCAGCGATGCGTCGGTGTACGGAAGGAAAATACCCGTTCTTTGGCGCGACTTATTTCCTCATCACGGCGGGCGCCACCGAATGCCACATCGAACTGATACTTGTCCAGAGCCTGAATCAGGCCCTCTGTTTTCATCACATCGGTATGCAAAGCACTACCGTGATCGAAAGGATTAATATCTTTCTCGATACCCTCCGGATTCACGTGAACAATCAGGTCCATGCCACAAGATTTTGCCATTTCATCACGAAATTGGTACATGGCCTGAAATTTCCAGCGCGTATCGACGTGCAGTAACGGGAAAGGCGGCTGGCTGGGATAAAAGGCTTTTTTAGCCAGATGTAACATCACCGAAGAATCTTTACCCAGCGAGTAAAGCATCACCGGATTATCAGCCTGTGCCACTACCTCGCGAATAATATGGATGCTTTCGGCTTCCAGTCTGTCGAGATTGGATAGCCGCTCGGCAGATTCGGGTTGCTTAACAATCGAATGTGGCCGGGGTTTTCCCGTTTCACCCGGATAGGCAACCGTACCCAGCCGAATAACATTGCCCGATTCACCTTCAATATCGTGGCTACCGTTTAAATCAACCAGCGCTCTTATGCGGGTCGTAAGCTGACCATGCGGCCAGACTACCAGGTTCTTGTCACCGGCCAGGGTTTGCAATGCCGCCAGCAAACTGTCCGGATTGTCGATATCGTCGAGATACAGCCAGCGTCGTCCCATGCGTCCGTCGTTGCCAAACAATACCCAACCGCACTGCTCAGCGCTATGCTGTTGAATCACCAGGGATTGGAACCGTTTTTTCCTGGCCTGGGTATCGAGCTGGTCGGCCACCTTCAAAATCGGGCTACGACCAAATTCGTCCCTGGTGTCCTCCAGCTTCAGGCAAGCCGGCAACAGACCGGATGACTCGAGTAGTCGTTCCGTGGAGCGCAGCGTTTGTTCCGCCGAATCCTGCTTTAAAATCTCATGGACCGCTTTTGTATCCCAATAAAGGGTCTGGCCACGATCGCCTATCCTGTTTTCGAATATTGTATTAGGGAGTGTCATAAATATTTCCTTGTCGCTTTAAGATATTATTCATAAATCAATTTGCATGACAAACTATAGTACAAATATTTTTATAATTATTTGTGGCGAATTGGATATTGCGACAAATATCTAACCTCATGCATTCCGGGAAATCCGAAGTACAGGTTAAGGTTATCGTATGATATTTTAATGAAATCAACGGGAGTATGTAGATGGACTGGTCGTTAATCATTTTTATCGCTGTGACCGCGTTCTTCAGCTATCGCGGATACAGGAAAGGCTTGCTCAAATCGCTTTCCCGGGTATTAGGCCTGCTGGCGGGATATATCGCGGCCATTCTTTATTCCAGCCAGACTTCTATCGTTGTCGGAAACCAGACTCCGCTCCACGGCATAACTGCAATTATCACCGCTTCGGCCATGCTGTTTTTCACCGCTGCCTTTGCTGTTGCAGTGGTATTCTGGATGATCGGCAAAGTTTTGCCGCAAAGAGATAATAATTCAACATCCTCGTCCATTGGCGGCGCCCTGGTCGGTTTACCAACAGGCCTGATCGTTGCTGTGATCATTGTCTGGTTATTCGTATTCCTTCGCGATATGCAGCCACAGGTAAGGATAACCGAACACAAAGGCCTTCAAAAAAGCCCTATAGAAAACATTACCCGACACGTAGCGAGCAAGGCGGTCAAAACCGCCCTTTCGCTGGCCAAAGCCGAACCCGAAATTGCCAAACTGGGAGCCGCAATGGTTGAGTCTCCGGCTGATATAGCGCAACAGGCTCAGCGTCTCGCTGGCAGCAATAATTTGAGCACGCTACTCGGTGATCCGAAAAACCAGAACGTGCTCAATAGCGGCGATGTTGAAGCGGTGAAACAACTCCCTGCCTTCCAGCAACTGGTCAATAATCCCGATATGCTGGCACTCTCAAAATCCGCAGGCATGCTGGATGAATCGACCGACAATACCGACGCAATGGAAGCCGCGCTGGCGACTCAACTAACCGACATATGGGGTCGAATGCAGCGCGTGAAGAATGATCAACGCATTCAGGCAATCCTTGAAGATCCGGAATTCCAGCAAAAGATACAATCCGGCAACCCTGTAGATTTACTGACTAACACGCGGTTAATAGAACTCGCGGACATAATTTTCGAAGATAAAAGCGAAGATGCTATTGCTGAGTCAGATGATAGTAATTCGTCGATAAAAGAGAAAACGATCTATAGCTGGACCGATGAAAATGGAAAAGTCCACTATTCCGATAAGGCACCCGAGTAGTTGGACTACAAACCCAGCTTAGACTACGTAGATGTTTGAATCTGATCTTACGCACAATGCCAATTAGAATCTTTATTTCTCTTTCCAGTTTTTCGCACCGGTAATTTAGGGTCGAAAACCTGTCGACTAATATCCACAAACTGAAAGGTGACCGGAACCGACACTGGCGATCTGAGTGCGAGTTACGAACCTCGAACCTCAACGAACCCTATGTTATCAACATATCCAGATTCACTCCTTTTGTTTTGACCCTGAATGCTCAAAATGAACCCCGGCTTTTGGCCGGGGGAACTCCGTCAAATATTGTAGCGAAATTAACCTTCTGCACTAACAGGGTCAATAACATTTGCTACCTGACTCACTATCGTGGCCGGGAATCCACTCTCAGTTGCGTGCTCATGGATCAGCTCTTCGGAATCTGCCAGATAAACGCAGAAAATTTTATTAGCCGTAACATAGGAGTGCTCCCACTGAATATTCTTGGAATGCATTTTCATATTGGCAAGCACTGAATTGGATTTTTGTGATGCCCCCCTTAATGCATCGCGATCTGCTGTGCCAATCTCCGGAATTTCTCTTTCTATTACAAATCTAGGCATGGTTTTCTCCTTACTGTGATAGTCGATAAATGCAAAACAGGGTTTATCTTTACTATTGCTCCTTAGAAAATATTGAAAGCTAGACCATATTTTGCGCACCGAAATGGTGCCAAAAATTCTCTCGAGAAACCTGAAGCGAATGTGAAGAATTCCTACTATTTGCATAATAATTTCAAACAATCTGGCATTTTTTATGTAAAAATCAGGCTAACTCCAAGAACTTCCTAAATCTTTACAGGTTTGAAACCTATGTGTGAATGATTTATCGATTCAGCGAATTTGAGCTTGATACTCAAAGCTTTCAGCTTGCCAGGGCCGGGAGCCAGGTAGCTATTGAGCCTCAAGTGCTGGATTTGCTGAAATATCTCGTCGCTAATAGAGGAAGATTAATCCCCAGAGATGAGTTATTTGAGAAGATCTGGTCAGGCCGCGTCGTTTCCGATACTTCATTGAGTAACCACATCAAGTCTGCTCGTAAAGCAGTAGGTGATGATGGGAAGAACCAACTACTTATAAAAACTGTACATGGCAGGGGATACCAATTTATTGCTAGAACCGACGAGGTCGTGAACCACGCTAGTGACCTAGCATCTTTACCGGTTGACTATTCTATTGGCCAATCAGAAAGTCGGGGCCCATTCGTCGCCGTGCTCCCGTTTCAAAACCTGAGTTCTGAGCCTGGACAACAGTTTTTCGCCGAAGGTATGAGCGAAGATATAACAACAGAGCTTTCCCGATTTTCCGATATTCAGGTGATCGCACGGCATACTGCTTTTCAATACGACGGGGCATCTCTAGATGTTAAGAAAGTATGCGAAGAATTGGGTGTTGAATATCTAGTAGAAGGCAGTGTTCGGCGCACCCGTGACAGGGTCAGGATAAATGTTCAACTCATCGATGCCAACGCAGGAAAACACGTTTGGGCCGAGAAGTTTGATCGGCCAGTCAATCAGGTTTTCGAAATTCAGGATGAAATTACTGAAACCATAGTATCCACTATCAGTGGGCAAATACGACGGATTGAAACCGATCGTGCCACTTCACGAGGGACTAGTAATCTTCGAGCATATGACTATTTGTTGAGGGGTCTTAAATACCATAAAAATGGCTATGGCAGTTATGATGACTGTGCAAATGCTACCGCTGAATTCACCAAAGCTATCGAACTTGATCCCGGATTCGCGCGTGCCCGTGCATGGATAGTTTGCTCAAAGGCTAGTATGTGGATAACGAAAAACGAGCAGGATATTTACAGCGCCATTGAAGAAGCAAAATTTGCTCTTTCGCTGGATGAGAGAGAAAGCGAGACGCATCGAATACTGGGTTCACTTTATTTTTACATCCGCGAATATCAATTAAGTGGGCACCATTTTGAAAAAGCTAAAAGATTAAGCCCGAATGACGCACACATCGCAGTCAAGATGGCTCGTTATTACGCCTATGTCGAAGAGCATGACAAGGCGATAATAACCGCAAAACGTGCCATGCGCCTGAACCCCTTGCACCCTGGCTGGTACTGGCTAGAATGGGGAATCGTTCAGTATAGTATCGGCGAGTACCAAAAATCCATCGATGCATATTTCAAGAATTCGGAGCTAGGTGCCTATGATTTAGCTTTAATTGCGGCGTCTCATGTCGCGCTCGACGATATGGAAGGTGCCAGGGAAGTTGCGCTAAAAGCGATAGCGATAGAACCAAAGGTCTCGGTAAATAGGTGTACCATGTTCGAAACTTATCAAGATGAGGCCAAGCATCAGCTTTTATACGATCGCATGATTGCCGCAGGCTTGCCTGAGTAAAATCGTCGACGCTCTCGGCGAGCACTACACTAGCCACCGCGATGCAGATCGGTATGAAGAATTACTGCTAGTAGGCAAATTACAGGTGTCACGAATGACCGCGTACTGGTGAAAGCCGCCCACTAATTCCGATCATATCGGATGCCGACCCATCCAAACCGCTATTTCAATTTCGAAGCCCAGATTGCCAATTTATGCCGCATGGATTTTATCGATATTTCAATTTCAGGAATGGGTTGAATCACCTTGTCGTGAACCAGTAAACGATAAATATACTGGACTTTTTCGTCGGCGGAATCGGTCGCTTCGAATTCGACGACACCTCGCTTCTCACCGTAGGCTACACCTTCGACAATTGCCTTCTTAATCATTTCCTTTTCATTCTTCAGCTTCTTCATAATCTTCCTAAATTTGTCAATTTACCGTTAAACCCGTTGATCTATGCTATACCCATTGTGACGGCCATCACCGTATTAATCCTGCCTTTCATTCATTGTTGCCCAGCCCGATCCACCAGGCTAATTGAATATCAGGGGTGCGAGGGACTGCGCCTCTGGTTCCTAGTGGTCGAACCCCGGTTTCAAAATCACCATTAAATAAATCGTCGAAGGCCTGGTGCAACAGAGGTATACGCTCTGACTGTATCAGTTGATCAACAATCAGAAAACCATCTTGATTGAATCGAGTTCTATCGAGAGCCGTTATTGTTATCATCAAAATTACGGGAAAAAGTGACTGTGAAGAATATACGTAAACGCAGTCGATAAACAATTTAATCGATACCAAGAGTTTTCCGCTTAAGCGTTAATAATACCCGAGCGCTATCGAGAAGCGCATATGAAAGGACTGAATCATCTTCTACAAACCGGCGATGGCTCGGTTATCGACACCATAATTGCCAGAATAGGGCATCACCTGTGGGATTGGGTGGCGGATGAGGCGACTCGCCTAATTCGTCAACACGAAAAGTTAAACGAATTACCGATTATTGCGATGACGGCTAATGCCATGAAAGGTGACAGGGATAAGGTGCTGTCGGTAGGTATGAATGATCATATTGCCAAACCGATTGATCCCAAAACGGAATTCGTCAGCATAGGTAAACGGATAGAGATACTATTCGAACCCTGAAAAAGAAATCTACCGGCAGACGATAAATATTCTATCGACTGCCGATAGAAAGTCGATACTTAGTCGTCAGCACCCGCCGCGTGGAATCCGCCTCGAGCATTTTTGGCTTTCTGCATGGCGGCCATCGCTTCCTGGGTAGTCAATGCCTGGACCGTTTTCAGATTGCTAACTCCACCGGTTGATCCGGCGATCATCAATCCAGCGACGACATCGGTCAAATTCTCCCCTTCCGTTACAACCAGAAAATCAAACTCCCCGGTGGTTACATAGTACTGCAGAAGTTTTGCGCCAACCGATTCCATGAGACCGGTTACCGCGCCGATCCGATCCTCCGGCTTGTCGACCATACCTTTCATAGCGCTTTCGCTATAGTTACCTTGTGTGATGAAAATTCCCATTTTAGTCTCCTTATCAGCAATTGTTTAAAGTGACTCACATTCAGCCGGAATCGCTTTTCCGACCACTGCATAATTTAACATAAATGACCCCAATTAGCTTTTATTTTA
>CAZYYM010000101.1:0-5746 GCA_964651385.1 uncultured Gammaproteobacteria bacterium
GGTGGGGTATCGGTTTTGAATAACACTGCGGTGACCACTCCTCCAACAACGGCGCTAGCGACACCAGCGACAACGCCCGTAGTCGTGACACCAAACACTACCGATTCAGGTGGTGGAGGTAGTGGTGGTGGTTTGCTAGACCGTCATGTGTTGCTAATGCTATTGGGTCTGATTATTTTTAAACTGTTGTTGTTTAGACGCCGCATACGATCGATAAATCTGGACTAGATACGAACCTCTAAACCACAATTCGATCACATAAGAGTTCAGGCTCTTCACGCACTGCAAGGCCGCATCACTACAATATCTGAAAAATTGCTTGTCATCAAAAAGGTGACGACGCATTTTTCATATCTCCCATCATGCAACTCAATATTTTTTACTTATTTTTGCGCATAACTGAGGGTTCCAGGATTAAGCATAAAAGTGCTGGGTGACAGTCTTTGCGTATAGGGATGACCTCTCGCATTGGAAGGAAAACTAGGGTTGATAAAAAAGGGCTACTGTTGAATATCAGCCTGTGAATGAGCTTGTCATGTGCATCGGACCAAGGAAATTCAGCAAAAACCCGTTCTTGCGAAGCGCGGATTGATTTATTTTTTACATCACAATGGTCGGATATTCTACTTGCCGGGCTGACCCAGATCGTATCAATGCCGTTGCCCCGCTTAGCAAGAAGTGCTATTCGGAACAGCAGTCATCCTGGCCCAATAATTATCGTATTGGCGACCACCGGGTTGTTAATATAATCCTAGAATCCTCAGTTGGATCACGAAAGTATGCACAAGCTCTTGACGCGCCTGGAAAATTTGAAGAATCACTCATCACCAATAAGGTGATCACGTGATTTTCAAATTCCCCATGCACATCAATATCTTGCACATCTTTTTCGCGCTCAACCAAGGTTTCTAGGATAATGGCTTGGCGGGTATTAAGTTTACCGCTGATATTTGAAGTCCAACCGGGCGATCGGTTGACGGTTTGAACGATTTCGTAAAAAGCCGATTATGTAATAGACGCCTAGAATTCGCGGGTTACTGTATTATCATCGTTCAACATAAATGATATGACGTCAGTCGACTCACCATTATTGGCATAAAGGCTATAACCACAGGATATATGACCATTGCTACAGGGTAACTTTATTGTTTCCCTGGTTACAAATACTTCACGGTCGTCAAAATATAAATAGGTTCCATTCGAGCTATGATCTTCAAAAAGAAGGCTGTCATAATTCAATGTAATGGTGGCATGGTTTCTCGAAATCCGGTCACTATCAATGAAAATATCAGAATCGTTTGAACGACCGACACGAATTTTTCGATTTCTTTCTAAATCGAACTCTTTTGATTGGTCGTTAAATTTGAATTTAAATTGACGGGTATCTACTTTGATGCATGTCGAATCCTGATCCAGCAAACTGATAGATACGCAATTCTCGTCAGAGTTTCTTGCGTAACAGGCGATGTCGCCATGATTCCTGGAAAAGTCTTCAATAACCTGGCTATCAATGCCACAAACGAGCATTTCGTTTTCACGCGATGAGTAGGTAAGCTTTGTAGCAAGGTTGACAGCGTCACCATAAATCTGATCCTGATGCACGAAGTAGTCACCAAAACAAATACTCGATCGGAGGCTAATACCACCGTTGTTTTCTCTTTCCAGTTTAACTACTGAGTGAAAAACGTGGTATAAAAAACTAAGCGCCTGCTGAATACTATGAAAAACCAGGATTGATTCATCGTATACGTCGATCTGATTTACAGGCGAAATATTGCTGGCGATTACCGCCTGATCGAATAGCGACTTTCGCAGACTCTTATATTCTTCGTTTTCAAGAAAGGGTGAGAAATTAATCGTCGAGATAATTCCATTTTGTTGTTGAATATTCATATCTATAAACCTCGATAAGTAATGTTAGCCCACAACCAGTAATTTCGGGATAACCGAAAAATTATTTTTTATTTCGGTAACAACATCAGAATGGGCTTTCTTTATAAATATTGATGTTGTGTGATTCATTTTGTTACCTCGATAGGCTTCAAAACTTTTTTGCAAATCTACAATTTGCTTATTATCCCCAGTCAATAAAAACCAGTTCGATTCGGTAATTCCGTACGACTTTGCGTACGCCTGTAATAATTCGGGTGTATCGGTATCCGGGTCAATGCTGATCATCGCTATCGTCGTGTCAGGGGGTAAATCAGGCAGTATGCTTTTTAAGCTGAGCGTGGTGGTAGTACAGACGCTAACGCAATGGCTGAAAAAGAAGGCGAATACTACATTTTTGTCCTTCTCGAATAATTCACCGAGTGCTTGTGGCTGGTTGCGTTGATCGATTAATTCAATTTCCGGAAATGAGAAAGTAAAATGAGAGATCGGCGAAGCATTGATCGATTCAGAAGGCTGGTTGTTTAACTGAGTATCAAGCGTCAACTGGTGCGCAAACGTGCTAAACCCGCTAAGAAGCGATATAATCGATACGACCGATATTAAACCTGTTTTTTTCATGCGCTTTCATCCTGATGTCTGACTATGGAACCGACTTTACACAAGTCTATGTGAAAGTTTCGTGAAAATGCTTTAAATATTTTTTTGACGGATTGTATATAAGGTATAAAGGTGTCCTGATTCGACCTGTTATCGCAGTGTACGATTTAATCTACCTTTAACTGCTCAAAAATCTACCCAAAACTACCGTTAAATCGTAGTTAATCTTCGGGTAAATGGTGTAGCAAAGCCTACGTTTGCTGTATTTAAACACTTCCCACATCCCTTCATTATTGATACCAGCAAGATTTGTCTGGAATTCCTGGGTTTTCCTGGTTTTCCGTAACAAAACATCAAAGGTAATGATATGAGGAAATTGCGATGATAAATAAGCCATTTACGCAGGACTGGTTGGCTCGTTCAGTTGGATGCACTGCATTAGTGTTGGGATTGTCCCTGGGCCAGGTGGCCTCGGCGGCAACCATAAATCTGACTGTTGAGGCTTCCGGTACCGATACTGGATTGATAGGTGGTGTTCCAACTGTAACTCCGGTTACAGGGTTCCGCTATTTAGTGGAAGAAGATAACACCTACAAGCCGACACTGAATGTGCCTTCTCTATTGAAGGACAGTCTCTCTTTCGAATTCCATAAAAGCCATCACCCGATCGCTGTCGACGGCAACGGTAATGGAATTTCGGGAACTACTATTAACCCCCTGGACAGCTCGGTATCCATTGAAGTGCCGGATAATGGGCGATATTTCGTCTCGGTCGTGCCTTATAACGGCGGTGCGATGGGCGGCGGTACTGTTGAAGTAGGCACCGGAGCGGTCGATAAAACCATCCGAATTAACAGCTTCCCTATCCCTACTGCGCAAATCAGTATCCGCGTATTCGAGGATAACAACCCGGTTAATGGCGCGATAGACCTTGGCGAGCGATTTCTTTCTCACTCGTATCTCAAGGGCGAGAGAGTCCCCTTTGGCATTAAGTTATTTGACCCGGCGGGTCAGTATGGTGCTGCTGGCGGTCGAGTCGCATTCGATGCCTACGGCAATCCGCTCGGTACGCAATACGATGCCGCTGGCAATATTACTTCGCTACCTACCGACGACGGTGTCAATGGCTTTGTGGTGACGCCGGATGAAAATGGTTATCTTGTCATCAAGAACCTGCCGCCGGCCAAATACGGTGTTGAAATAACACCGCCACGTGGTGAAGACCCGAATAACCCGCTCTGGATCCAGACCTCGACAATCGAAGGTACGCGTACCATCGATGCCTGGGTTAAACCCAATAACCCGGAGATATTCGTAGAATTCGGTCCTCCCGGCCCGCATGTATTTGTCGGATTTATACGTAATTTCAACTGTATGGGCGGTCAACCTGGATTCCTTGACGAGCATGACCAGCGCAATCCGCAAACCGGCATTCTTGAAAGAGTTATGGATAATGCCTGTGCAGGAGAGACGGCCACTCCAGGTGGGGCTACCATTCATGGGCAGATTGTTGACAATCATATGTCGCGCTCACCCAGCTTTCAATTTTCGAATGGCACGCCATTTGGTGGTTGTCGTATAGCGGTAAACCGCGGAATTGCGGGTAAAGCGATTTATTCCGGACCCTGTGGTGCCAATTCAACCTTCGAAATTTCGAATCTACAGCCTGGTCCGAATGGCGCCCCTGCACCATACAGCCTGTCTATCTGGGACGATGGTCTTGATGCCGTTATATCCAACCATCCTTTCACCGTTTCAGGTACGGGCGGTACAAACGACCCATTCGTTGTCTCGGCCCAGTTCCTCGCGGCGGGTGGTCAACCCTCTACTGCAGGTCTGGCGGCCAGTAACATTACCTGTACCACTACAGGTTGTGACCTGGGTCAAATCCCGATTTTCAACTGGTTTCACAAGCTCGACACGGTTGTTTTTTATGACCGTAACCAGAATGGCTATAGAGATTGTGTGAGCGCAGCCGGAAATTGTGATGACCCCGCAGTAGACGACGTCAACTTACATGCCGATTCATCCGCGACAAACCTGCGATTCAGGGACGGGCGAATTTACAAGGCTATGCCTATTGATGTTAACGGTGAAGCACCACATGAAGAAGTATTTCCGTTCTTCCACTGGCTGGTAGCAGAAGTCGATTTTGCTTCATTTAAAGCCACTGGTGCGACGTTCACGGTTGACAATGGCGGCGGTGGCCCCGGTACGAATGTCGGTGTCGACGGATATGTACCACAACCCCAGACCGTTCCTGCTTGTTCCGGCACGCTGGTTAACGGCGTCGATACCGCCGATCAGGGCGACGGATGTACGCATGATGGCGGAAATTCCCGCACTGAAACCGGTACGGTGCTAACCACAGCATTCCAGGGTTTCCTCGGTCAGAAAAACACCATGGAATTTGGTAAGGCCAACTATGGCCCAGGCGAGAATGGTGGTATCTCCGGTGTCGCCGTATACGCGGTTACGCGTGCGGAGAATGACCCCCGTTATGCGGCTGCTGAACAGTGGGAGCCGGGTATTCCCCGTGTTCAGGTCGCATTATTCCAGGATTCACTCGATGTAAACGGCGCTGCCATTGCTGGCGGTGACACAATCATTGACGACATCAACGGCATTGCCGGTATACAGATACCCGACGTCGATAACTATCCTCTGGGATGGGCCGACGGCGGAACTATGGGCCCTGAAGATGTTGATAACAATACGACTGAAAATGGACTCGGTGGCACCGGTGTCTTTGATAACGGTGATGCTTTAGAAGTTGTCTGGTCTGATAGCTGGGACGATAACCTGCCCACTAATTGTGGCGGCTCTAATGGTGCTGGTTTCGAAGCTATCGATACTAAATGTTTCGATGGTCTGCGTAACTGGAACCAGATTCGCCCGGGTGTTTTTGACGGTGGCTATGCATTTTCAGAGAACCTTCCTTCTGGCATGTATATCGTCAAGGCATTTACGCCTCCCGGATATCTTCCGTTAACGGAAGATGCTAAAAACGTCGACTTCGGTGACGAATATGCGGTGCCACAGACATTACCACCCATTTGCGTGGGTGACGCCTATGAAGTACCCAAGTTACTCCACCACGCCACGGCTGATGATGGCGTAACACAGGTATTGAATGGTGATCCGCTGGATTATATTTCACCGGTATACAATACCCTGGCCGACCCTCTGGTAAGCAGACCACTGTGTGACACCAAGCAGGTTCGCGTCTCCGAAGGTAAGAATGCGGCAGCTGATT
>CAZYYM010000101.1:5846-12353 GCA_964651385.1 uncultured Gammaproteobacteria bacterium
CTGTGTGACACCAAGCAGGTTCGCGTCTCCGAAGGTAAGAATGCGGCAGCTGATTTCCATTACTTCACCGAGGTGCCAAAGGCTGCTCATGTTGTAGGTGGTGTGATTAACGATGTCGCTAACGAGTTCAATCCGAATGCACCGACCTTCGGCGAGAAATTTTCTCCGCCCTGGCTGCCGGTGGCTTTCTATGACTTCAAAGGTCACGAGATTACCCGTGTGTATACCGACGAATTCGGTAAATACAACGCATTGCTGCCTTCATCAAACACAGTGAATGTCGGCAGCCCCTCAGGTGTGGCACCTAATATGGTCACCGCCTGTATGAATGATTCGGGTCTTGTTGATGACGGAAATGGTAATATGATTATCGATCCTAATCACAACCCGCAGTTCAGCCAGTTCTGCTATACCTTCCAGTATATGCCGGGTGCGACTACCTATCTGGATACACCGGTTGTCTCTGTAGCGGCCTTCGCCGGTGCCGGACTCCAGCTCGATTGTGATGCTGCTGATACAACGCCAATGATTAAATCGGTGTTCAGTAACGAGTATCCGCTGGTAGGCGCCTATGTTTCCAACCAGAATGCCGTTAATCCGGCGGATCGTATGCTGACGATCAATTCTGTTGGTCTGCACAGTGTTCCTAACCCTTCCGCTACCAATATTGATCCGCAGACCAGTAAAACGATCACGCGTGATTTTGGATTCGGAACTTTTGGTAGTGTTGCACTTGTAGCTGAAGATGGTACCGAAAATCCGCTGACCGATGTCAGTTGGACTGATGCGACTATTACCGGTGCAGTGCCAACACTTACTGCTAACGGTAGCAGTCTTCCTAACGGTCGCTATCAACTAGTGGTCACTAATGGAGTTAGTGGTTTGTCATCGCCGATGGGTGTCACCGTGACAGTGGGTCCTTTACCACGTCAAGGTGAAGTTATCGTTGTAATGCCTGACAATAGCACCCCTGGCGCGACACCTATTCAGGATGCGCTGGATTACTCTGCTAACAGGACAGATGGTACTGGTAGCCTGGCCGGTTGGGGTCGTGACGACCTGATTCTGGTTGCACCGGGTGCCTACGATGAACTGCCGATTATGTATCAACCAGTTGCACTACAGGGTGCCGGGGCGTATTCAACAACGATTAACGCCCGTAGCCTGCCTGCAGAAAAGGTCGTCAAATGGCGTCAAAAAGTTGATAGTCTGCTAATCGCTCCGACCCGTTTTGACCTGATTCCTGGTCAGGAAGTAGCTGAATTGTTTGTCACCGAAGAAGGTGCGGGCCTGACAGTGCTGGGCAAGTCCTTTGGGCCAACCCAGTTTCTCAATGACCGTCCTTCGAGAATCGATGGATTCACTATTACCGGTGCATCGACTGGTGGTGGCGTGTTTATTAACGGATACGTCGAAGGTTTCAGCGTCAGCAACAACCAGATCGCCGGTAACCAGGGCACCTATGGTGGTGGTATACGATTGGGACACAATACGATCAAGGAAGAGTTTATGCTTCTGCCACCCGATCCGAATGCGGGTCAAAACGGATGGCGACATCCGGATGCCAAAATTCGAAGTGTGAAAGTTGCGCATAATATGATTACACGTAACGGTAACTTTAACGGTGCCGGTGGCGGTATCGCGATCTACAACGGTTCTAGTAACTATCGAGTTACCGACAACCTGATCTGCGGAAACTTTGCCATGACAGATGGTGCCGGAATCGGTCACCTGGGCCTGAGTAGCGGTGGACAGATTAATGATAATACCATTATCTTTAACCAGTCCTTCCGCCAGACACCGGGTTTTGAAACCGATGGTGGTGGAATCCTGATTGCTGGTGCGGACCCCTTCGTTGGCGGTTTTGCCCGGACTACCGGTTCAGGCCATGTTCAGATCAATCGTAACCTGATTCAGGGTAACCAGGCGGGTGCGGGCGATGGCGCCGGTATCGCGCTGCGACGTGTCAACGGTAACGATGTTGCTACCAATCCCGGCAATACTAGAGCCTGGTGGTCGATTGGCATCAACGCTAATACGATTGTGAATAATGTCGCCGGCTTCGGCGGGGGCGGTATATCGCTGCTGGATGCTATTGCTGTCGATATTTCTGGAAACACCATTGCCAATAATGAAAGTACTGCGACAGCAGGTGCGGCATTTAATCCGGGTAGCCCAGCGTTATCGTCTCCACGAGTTGCCGGTATTGTGGCTCGTGACCATAACGTGCTGTCGGGACTGGTTGATGCTGCGGCTTTGGGCAGACTAGCCCCTCTCTACGGGCAGTCTTTCTCGAATCCGAGAGTTTCAAATAATATTATCTGGCACAACCGTTCGCGTATCTATGATCTCACTGCGCCCACCGGTTTAGTCGACCCGGCCTGTGGCGCACCCTGTTATATCGATCTGAGTGCGAATATTGTCGGATTGAGCAACGTCGGACCGAATCTGTTAAGCGATGCGACGGGTACTTATACTAGCCGTGGGCTTCACATTAATATCGATGGTGACCCAGCTTTTCTTGGCGCGTACACCAATGGTAACCCCGGTGTTAACCCGTCGCAGCCAGAGTTCCAGACCATCATGGTTGCACCGGCCCTCGACGAAGGTGGTAACTGGCTCGATGTTCGATACGCGCCTTTATCTATCAATGATACGGATTCACTCGATAATGGCATCGATGTCGCGTCTGACTACCACATTCCTGGTACATCGATCGCGGTGGAAGCCGGTACCAGGGCCCGCGGGCAACAACAACTGGATATCGATCTACAACCCCGGGCTGGGAATTATGATCTTGGTTCAGACGAGGTGCAGTAGCGATGAGTGTTATCAAACAGACAAAAGACGAAATGCAATCTAAACCTGAATTGAGGTATGGAAATATGAAAACAGTAATTAAATATGGAAGCTGCGCATCGTTACTCGCCATGCTGATGTTTCCGCTAACGTCGGTTCAGGCAGCGGTTGACGTGCAGTGCCCCGGTGATACTAACGGGGATGCACAGTGGACTGGTGGTGAAACTCGACCCTTCTCGCGTAATGCGGGGGGGGCCGAGGACGCCACGCTACCACCTGTCAAGTGTATGCACCTGAGCGCTGGTGACGGCTTCAGCAACATGGGTGACGGTTATCTACAGTATATTTTCGGTTTCGGTGACATTACCGGTACAGTTCCGGAAGATGCGGTCGATAAAGGCATATTAAAAGCAACTATTTCGGCGCCTTTGATTGTGCTTGACGAAGATCAGGAATTTTACCTGTCATTAACCAACTCCGGGATGGTGATGAGACCGGATCTGTTCGATCCGCATACGGTTCACTTTCATGGCTTCCCGAATGCCTCGAGTGTTTTCGATGGTGTCCCCGATGCGTCGATTTCGATCAATATGGGTTCAACCCTGACGTACTACTATAATGTGCAGGAACCCGGTACTTATATGTATCACTGCCATGTCGAGGCTGCGGAACATATGCAGATGGGTATGCTGGGTAACCTCTATGTTAAACCGGCGCAAAACAGACTCTACGGACCGGGAACAGCTAATCCGGCTGGACTGGTCTATGCGGATGGTAGTGGCAGAGCTTATACACAGTTCGCTTACAACGATGTAGACGGTTCAACCGGCTATGACGTCGAAATGCCTTTGCAGATTAGCGGTTTTGACCCGGTGTTCCATGATTTACACATAAACGTCCAGCCATTGCCATTTGCTAACATGAAGGATAACTACATGATGTTTAACGGCCGAGGCTATCCCGCTACCGTTGCGAGTAATGATTATTACACGCCAGGCAACGCGGATTTTGCAGGACCTTCTCTGGCACCAGCGCAGGACAATAATGCTACAGCTACCGATCCGAACGGTTACAACAGTCAACCCCTGTCGAGCAAAATGGAAGTGAAAGCAGGGCAGAAACTGCTGGTCAGGATATCTAACCTGAATGTCACCAAGTTCAGTACGGTTACCGCACTTGGATTACCCATGAAGGTTATAGGCCAGGGCGCCCGCGAACTCGCAGATAAGTATGACACCTCTTCGGTGAACCTGGGCGGTGGCGAATCTTTTGATGTGATCATCGATACCTTGAATGTCACACCAGGAACCTACTTTATGTACGTTACCGAGTTAAATGACCTGAGTAACAATGGCCAGAGTTTTGGTGGTCCGATGACAGAAATTGTCGTTACACCGTAATTATATTGGAGAAAATGATGAAACTATTTAAATCATATCAAAGTACCGGACGTGCGCTTGCACTCGGTGCGTTAATGGCGGTGTCCTTAGGTGCAAACGCTGCGATCGAAGGCACAGAAGCCAGCGTATTCGATCTCTATGCCAAGAAGGCACAGATTTCGACGCCGGACGGCGACAGCTTCCAGATCTGGGGATTTGCCGATTCGGCGAATGGAGCGGCTCAATATCCCGGCCCTACCATGATCGTAAACCAGGGTGATATCGTCGAAGTGACTGTTCATAACGACGATATTACGCAACAGAATGTCTCCCTGGTCTTTCCCGGGCAGACATACGTAAGAAAAACCTGTGATATTGGCTATATTTATGGTCCATTGGGAGGTACAGGTTGTTATACAAACATTTACGATGGATTGAATGTGGTTGCTGCCGATGGCGGTACCCATTCCATTACCTACCAATTTGTCGCTAACAAGCCTGGTACCTACCTGTATCACAGTGGTGTGAGCCCGCAGATACAAATCGACATGGGGCTCGTCGGCACATTGATTGTCAGGCCCTCGATGGCGGCGCCTGCAAATGCCAGCCCGCTTGCCTATAACGATCTGGGTACTGCTTACGATGACGAATTCCTGTTTTTCCTCAGTGAAATGGATCCGAAGCTGCACTATCTGGCTGAAATGGATGCGCTCGATCAATGGGATAACGCTTCCTATCATTCGGTGTTATTTTTCATCAATGGACGTAATGGACCGGACACCCTGGCCGATAATTTTCTGCCGCAAATGCCGCATCAACCCTATGGGTCGTTGGTGACTATGGTGCCTGGTGAACGCGTGTTATTGCGAACCCTGAATGCCGGACGCAACCAGCATCCATTGCATTTACATGGTAATCATTACGACCAGATTGCACGCGATGGCAACCTGTTGACCACCTCTGGTGGTGCTTCGCTCGGCCCCATTACCGATTACACCTTAAATGCGATTCAGGGATCGACTGCAGATATGATATTCCAGTGGACCGGAAAAGGCATGGGATGGGACATCTATAATTCAGCTACTGCCCATACCTGTGACGATGCGGTTAATAACAGGACGGGTGCTGCCGGACCGGATGGTTTCGACGATACCAGCTGGGAATGGTGTGCCGATCATGGCAAGCCTTTACCGGTTGTTATTCCTGAAAACCAGGATCTCGCTTTTGGCGGGTTCTACGGTGGTAGTCCATACCTTGGAGACGCGGGATCACTGCCCATTGGCGAAGGTGGTCTGAACCCCAGTGGTGGTATGGTATTTATGTGGCACTCTCATGCAGAGAGAGAGCTGACCAATAATGACGTCTTCCCAGGCGGCATGTTAACCATGGCAATCGTGAACAAGCGATAGTCGCCTGGAACAAGACGGAGAAATAATATGAAACGTTCTATGATATCAGCTGCAATCCTGGGTACATTGGGATTAAGCAGTTCATTTACAGCGATGGCTGCCAATCAGGTTGTCGACCTGTGTGCAGGCGCTTACGATAAAACACTACTTACATTGCCCTCGACTCAAACGCCTATTCCCATGTGGGGTTATACCCTGGGTGGCATGCAATCGGATGGTAATGGCGGAATGGAGTGTGTCAATAAGGCCAATTTAAGTTCACCCGGTCCGCGAATTATTGTTGGCGATACCTTTGATGGCCTCACTATTAATCTACACAATACTTTGCCGCGCAATACCTCGCTGGTTATTCCGGGTACGGTAAAAGGGATGGCGCCGGTCTTCTTTACCGCAGCGGATGGTACTTCCCGGGTTATGTCATTTGACGCCGAAGCCGGTGTTAATGCATCCACTACTTATGAGTGGAATAACCTCCAGCCCGGAAGTTACATGTACCATAGTGGTACGCATCCTCAGGTGCAGGTACAGATGGGTCTCTACGGCGCGGTGACGGACAATGTGGCGACCAATTATTTCGGTGGCGGTGAAGCATATCCAGGCGCGTTATATGGCCAGGATATCATTCTCTTCTATAGTGAAATTGATCGTGCCATACATGAAGGAGTTGCCGCGGGTAACTATGATAGCAACGATATGAAGAGTACCATCGACTACGATCCGAAATACTTTCTGATTGACGTCGATACCGCTTACTCGAGTTTGACTTATCAATATAATGATCTTCCGTTACTGAAAATACCATCAAATTTGAACCCGCTGGTGCGCATGTTCAATGCCAGTTTGAGAACGCATGTTCCCACTGTGTATGAGGCCAGTTTTGATATTATTGCAGAAGACGGAAAGCAATATCCAAATGTTAG
>CAZYYM010000102.1:0-12343 GCA_964651385.1 uncultured Gammaproteobacteria bacterium
TGATAGAAAGCGTTTTCGTATTCTATTCGTGCTGGTCTGGACATTGGGTGAGAGTGTTTTTCTTGACCCTTTAAGCCTCTATTCTGGTATAAAACCCAAAGAATTTAAAAGTACCAGCAACGCGCCTGACAAGCCTGACAACATCATTGTCCAATAAAATACTGAACCCAAAATTCGATCTAGTCTATTCGTATTTTCACGAAGTATTTTTGCATTTGCATATAAAAATGAAATCCGAGATTCCTCTAGTTTATTGATCCATGATGCGGGAAAAGCCAAGGCCTGTGCTACATTGATAATATCCCAACCGCTTACAATCTCTAAGCCAAGCGCATCTTTGGTTTTTGGGTTTTTTCTAAGCTTTCTCACTGTTACCTGCCCAAAAACAACGTACAGAAAACATGCGATAAGCATGAAGATAAAAATCAATGCTAGCAGCTTGGAGAATATAGTCATTAAAATTGTAGCGCCTTCATTATTGAGTCATACCAACCACCACTATTGTCTTTAACAGCATTATTCATTGCTATCGATCCTGCGGCAGCCGCCCCGGCAACTGCAACGCCCCCCCCACAACTAATCCAACCCATCCAATAGGGGTCGCTACGACTAGAAAACTCAGTGCAGCAGCCCCAGCGTTAACCACGGCCGTGCCAGTTATTGCGTTCGCCGCAAAACTACTCGACTCGATAAATAATTCCCGCTCCCACTCGCCGCCAGCTTTATATTCGTTACGAACACTCCCTCCACGACTTGTGAAATCAATGACTGCAAGACCATTACCTAGAAACTTCGCGTGCTGTGTAAATTTAACCAGATTATGGGCTTGCGCCTGAGAAGTGACATTAAGCTTTGAGACATTGCGGCTACTTCGCGCAATATTGGTGGCGCGAGTTGCGTTAGATAGCGGAGTCCCTCGGCGAGCTCTTATGCCAGCATTGATTGCATTAAGTTCATGCTTAAACCGGAACTGCAAGTTTTGAAAAGCTTTAAATGCTTTTTGTTTAGCAATAGTCTTTACGGCGGGATTGGATTTAATGGCATTACGGTAAGCCATAAGCGCATCTTTATACTCCTTGACAGCACCCGCAATCCCACCGAGGCGATTGGCGTAAACACTGGTGGATGCTCCAATAAGGCCGACATTATATTCCTGTAATTTTTTGGTCATCTCGGCGAGTGCAACAGCATTGTCACAGCCAAAAGATAATGAGAGGTTGGTCAGATTATTAGCCACTTTAGGCGTTGATAGTATGGAGATTAATTGCGAGTCGAATGTGCTCAGTTCTTCACCTAGTACGTAGGGCGTGTAGGGGGATATCGAAGCTGGTTTAGAGCAACCTCTACCCTGTATAAGATTTGGATCAATGCCACATGTATTACTTAAAAAATCAGCCTTCATTGGCTGATTGCATAATAGAAATTCACTCATTTTTGTTTCCTTTAGAGCGATGTTTAAATTTGGTAGAGCTTAACACCCTAAATGGAACGGAACTTCCGGCATTTAACTACCGGAATCTCCAATCTTTCTTTTCTGGTTAAATACAATATCCACGCCCAAATCCGGCTATCGCATTTACTAATTCATCAAACCTTTCAATAACCTATCATGCACTTCCATTTTTTATCTATTCGCATAACTCGCATTATCGAGTTTTAATATCAATGGGGATTCCATTATAAGTCCTTGCTGTTACTGAGGAGCTGGAGTTCACCTCAGGTAAGGTCCAGCGGAAACCGTTCGCATGGAGTTTGGCAAAGCCAGCTTATACGGTAAAACCGCACTAAAATTAATAGCGGTTTTGCCGATTGGTCGGTTATTAGGAGTCATTGCTCATGCGCAACTCTAGTTCGCGTTGTCTTTGTTGGCGGAACATAATCCAGGCTGCGATTAAAACGCCGATAGCGACTACCAGTATGATGATGGTTGCCAGTGCATTGATATCGGGTCGCAATCCAAGTCGGACCCGTGAGTAAATCAGCATGGGTAGCGTGACCGAGCCGGGTCCGGAGACAAAACTGGCAATAATTAAATCATCCAACGACAGTGTGAATGATAATAGCCAGCCTGCGAGCATGCCGGGTGCCAGCAATGGCAGGGTGATATCAGTGAGTACCCGAAACGGCTTGGCGCCGAGATCTTGAGCCGCTTCCTCCAGATCTTGCGCCATGCCGGCCAGGCGTGACTGAATGATGACCGCTACGTACGCCATAGAGAAGGTGATATGGGCAATAGTAATCGTCGAAAAACCGCGATTGTCGGGCCAGCCGATAAACTCTTTCAGGGTGATGAAAAGCAATAACAGGGATAATCCGGTGATCACTTCGGGCATCACCAGCGGCGCGGTTATCATGCCGCTAAATAGTGTTCGCCCTTTGAAGCTGCCGAATCGAACCAGCGCGAGTCCGGCCAGGGTGCCGAGTACGGTAGCGAAACAGGCATTCACGGTGGCGATTTTTAAACTCAGGGATACCGCTGCCCAAACCTCGTCACTTTCGAATAAAACGCCATACCAACGTGTAGAGAATCCGCCCCATACGGGTACCAGTTTTGAGTAATTAAACGAGTAAATAATCAGCAGTATCATCGGTATATAAAGAAACGCCAAGCCGAAACAGGTTGTTACGACTAGAAAGCGGGAGCGTTTTGCGTTATTCATGACGCCTCCGTTTCCTTACCCTGTATATGCTGGTAAAGCATCATCGGTAGCACCAGTACCAGCAACAATGCGATCGCCACCGCTGAAGCCACCGGCCAGTCAACATTAGCATTAAATTCATTGTACAGAACGCGTCCGATCATGAGCACGTTTCCACCACCTAGCAGGTCGGGGATGACGTACTCGCCGGTAGCGGGTATGAATACCAGTAGTGAACCGGCAATAATACCGGGAAATGTCATGGGTATAGTGACCGTGACAAAAGTCGTGAATGGACGAGCACCCAGGTCGGCTGCCGCTTCTAGTAAGGTCCAGTCGAGTTTTTCCATATTGGCGTAAAGTGGCAGTATCATAAACGGCAGGTAGGTGTAGACAATGCCGACATAGACGGCAAAATCCGTATAGAGCAAACGTATCGGTTCATCGATTATGCCTATCGCGATGAGCAGATTGTTAATTGTACCGTGATCGGCGAGCAAACCCATCCAGGCATAAACCCGTAATAAAAATGACGTCCAGAAAGGCAGTATGATCAGCATCAGCAATATATTTTTGGTCGTTTCTTTTGAGCGCACTATGGCATATGCCATGGGATACCCAACCAGTAGACAGAGCAGGGTGGAAATGGAAGAAATTTTTAACGAGTTGAAGTAGGTATTAACGTATAAATCATCTTCCCACAGGTAAGCGAAATTATCGAACACCAGCTTGATTCGCATCACGCCTTCTTCTGCCAGATCGATCATCGGCAGGAATGGTGGACTGGCGATGACGGATTCGGAGAGGCTTATTTTTAGCACGATAAAAAATGGTGCGAGGAAGAATATGAGTAACCAGAAAAAGGGTACAAAAATGATTAGCGCCTTCCAGTTATGTTGTATCGAATGCATCAAACGTTGCAGTAATCCTGATCGGGGCACCGATAGTTGACTACCGATATCGTAAGCATCGCTCATTTACTTAATACCACTGTGCTGGAAGCTTCCCAGCTCAGATAGACTTCGTCTTCCCAGTCGATGACCAGGTTACCGTCTTTGGGTCGTGCCAGATTCGGAGATGTAACCTCGACCAGAGTATCGTCATCTATTTTTACACGGTAAGTCGATAGTTTTCCCAGATAGCCAATATCATGAACAATGCCTTTAAGCAGGTTGGTATTGCCGGACTCCCCCGGCTTTTTGCTGATTTTAATTTTTTCCGGTCGTAATGCGACCCAGACTTTGGTGCCTTCCTGAATAGATATGCCGTGGTCGACATAGAATAGGCATTCGGGATTTTTGCTGTTGACAGTAACATGATCAGCGCTGTTTTCTAAAATGCGACCTTCGAACATATTGGCGTTGCCAATAAAATTAGCCACTTGTCGTGACTGGGGAAATTCATATATTTCAGTGGGCGTTCCAATTTGCATAAATCGACCCGTATCCATTACCGCGATACGGGTTGACAGAGTCATCGCTTCTTCCTGGTCGTGTGTGACCACGACGAAGGTAACGCCAAGTTCTTCCTGGATATTCATTAACTCAAACTGGGTGTGTTCGCGCAGGCGTTTGTCGAGTGCACCGAGTGGCTCGTCGAGCAATAGTACCTTTGGCTGTTTAACCAGGGCACGAGCCAGTGCAACGCGTTGGCGTTGGCCACCGGACAACTGGTGCGGTTTACGCTTGCGAAACTGAGTGAGCTCGACCATGGCCAACATTTCTTCGACGCGTTTTTTTACCTCATTTTTGGCAAGGCCGTCGCGTTGAAGGCCGTAGGCGACGTTCTTTTCCACCGACATATGCGGGAAAAGTGCATAAGACTGAAACATCATATTAACCGGACGTTCGTAAGGCGGTACGTCGTTCATGTTAACGCCGTCAATAAAAATATTGCCGGATGAAGGGGTTTCAAATCCGGCAAGCATACGTAATAAAGTGGTTTTACCACAGCCAGAGCCGCCGAGCAGAGAAAATAACTCGCCTTTGTAAATGTCGAGATCGACACTATCGACTGCGGTAAAATCGCCAAAGTGTTTGCTGACGCTTTGTACCTTTATAAACGGTTCGGCGTCCGGATCCATCCAGGGTCGATCGGTATAATTTGGCTGGTTAGACATTGACTTGCCCTTAGGTCAACGAACGATTGAACAACAGGCCAGGGCAATAATTCGCCCTGGCCTATAGTGGCCTAGTTGGCTGCCTTAAAATTTGTCCAGGTGCGGGTCCTAACCCGTTCAATTTTTGGTGGGATTACCGATAGAGTGTACATCTTAGCGACCTGTTTTGGAGTCGGGAAGGCTGCTGGGCTACTGGTTACTGCTTCGTCGATCATACTGACTGCGTCTTTGTTGGCTGTTGCATACCAGGTGAAATTTGAATCACCGGCAGCGACATCAGGTCGCATCATGTAGTTCATAAAGAGGTGCGCATTTTCGATGTTTTTGGCATCGGCAGGGATTACCCAACCATCAATCCACAATGTCGCTGCCCCAAGTTTTGGTGGCAGGAAGAAGTCGAGCACCACGCCTGTGTTTGCTTCGGCCGCGCCCGACATTGCCAGCAAGCCATCGGGGCCCCAGGTTACAGCGACGCAGAACTCCCGCTGCGGCATGCGTTGATAGGCATAGTTATCGAAGGTCTTGATATAGGGGCGTATGCTTTTCAGTAGTTTCTCGGCCTTCTTATAATCGGATTTCTTTTTCGATGCGGGGTTCAGCCCAAGATAGGCCAGCGCCATTGGGACGATATCAGTGGGTGAGTCGAGGAAAGCGACACCACACTTGGATAACTCTTTCATGACTTTGGGATCAAAAATCATTGACATTGATCCAATCGGGGCACTCGGAAGGGTTTTCAAAACCAGCTCCTTGTTGTAGGTAACACCATGCGTACCCCACATATAAGGCACAATATAATTATTACCTGGATCCCAGTCCCGGCTGAGCTGCTTCATAATATCGGGGCTGATGTGTTTGAAATTGGACAGTTTGGATTTGTCCAGTTGACGCAATATGCCGGCGGGAATGAGCCGCGCAATGGCAGAACTGGCATGCGAAACAACATCGTAGCCGGAATTGCCGGCCAGTAGTTTGGCGTCGATAGCTTCCTGCGAATCGTAGTTATCGTAAGTGACTTTAACATCGAACTCCTTTTCAAAATTAGCGATCGTATCTTCCCCGATATATTCCGCCCAGTTGGTGACGTTGAGCGTGCCAGCCGCCGATGCAGCTGAAGATCCGACAATTAATGCTGCTGCAACCAGGTTAGTAAGAGTGGGTACTGCTAGTCTCATAATTCTCCTCCGGGAGTGGGTAATTAAAAAAGGTGCGATGCACTCGATATAATTATCAATATTAGGTGTGCATTGCTTGACCGACGCTTAATCGGCTATTAATTATTATCTTGCTGACTCACATTAGCATAATGGTTTCGAATTTTCATTCAAGCTCGAATTCGGATAAATGATCCCGATTAATTCTTCGATAGCCTGTAAAGCCTGGCGACGCTTAAACCCGGGTTTGCCGATCAGAAAATTCTGCCATAGTCCATCAATCATGCCTTCGATGCTTAATGCCGCGGTTAAGGCGGGTAACCTGGCGGGTTGATCGCATTCTATTTCCTCGCAAATAGCCAGCAGGGTATCGGAAAAATGGCTATCCTGCTCACCGCAGACCTGCTGGTATTTTGGGCGCGAGCGGGATTCGCCCCAGAAAGCATACCAGACACTGATTTTCTTTCGATTACAGATCGATGGCTTAAATGCGGCATAAACCAGCGCTTTCAACCGGCTTACAGCGTCTTTCGGGACCTGTGCGAGTGCCGCCTGCCAGCATTCTTCATACTCCCTGCTGAGGTATCGCAAGCTCCGTTCCAGCAATGCATCTTTGGTTTGAAAGTGGAACACCAGCACGCCCTGTGATACGCCGGTTTTCTTCGCGATGCTTGCCAGTGTGGTTTGCGATAGCCCGAGTTCGTCGATGCAATCGAGCGTCGCTTCTATAATCTGCTGCTTACGAAATGCAGTTTGAACACTGCGGTTTCGGCTACTGAGGTTTTTCGTAGTGACGTTGCTATCTAACAAAATATTGGAATGAGTCGTTAGTAAGTTCGCTAACAAATCTAAATTAAATTGAGTGTTTAGTCAATTAAACATTTTAAATTATTGAAATAATTGACTTTAATAAAAAAAATATTACAATTTATTTTCATTGAAAATGGCAGGACTGATAAAATGTCGGCAAACACTAGCGAATTAAGACGCGATGACAATCGATTTATCCACCCCTGGGATGATATCGCGAAACTCGGTGAAAACGAGCGCACTGTGCTTGTCAAAGGCGATGGAGTCTATGTCTATGACAGCGACGGTAAGCGCTTGCTCGATGCACCCGCCGGGATGTGGTGTGTCAATATCGGCCATGGACGCGAGGAAATGGCCAGAGCTGTATATGACCAGATTAACCAATTGCCTTATGCCTCGCCATGGTCGCTGACCACGGGACCCGCGGCACAACTGAGTCAAACCATTGCTGCAGAAGCACCGGGTGATATGAATCATGTCTTCTTTACCACCTGCGGTTCGACCGCGGTAGATTCGGCATTACGTTTTGTACAGTTCTACAATAATGTCCGGGGTAAGCCGACCAAGAAGAAAATAATTGCCCACCAGAAAGGTTATCACGGTAGCACCTATCTTGGTGGCAGCGTGTCGGGTAAAGAGCGTGACAGGGTAAATCTCGATTTTGCCACCGATCTGGTGCATCACATACCGGCGCCGCATCCCTTGTGGAAAGACCCGGATCTGTCGGAAGCGGAATTTCTGGATCACTGTGCCGATAATCTCGAAAAGGCCATTCTGCAACTCGGTCCGGATAACTGTGCGGTATTTGTGGCCGAACCCATTCTCGCCTCAGGTGGGGTCATCGTACCGCCAAAGGGTTACCACGCGCGTTGCCTTGAACTCTGTCGCCAGTACGACATGCTGTATCTGTCCGATGAAGTGGTGACAGCTTTCGGTCGCCTCGGCCATTGCTTTGCCTCGGAAGCCGTTTTCGATATTCAGCCCGATCTCATTACTACCGCCAAGGGTTTAACATCGGGCTATGTACCCATGGGCGCAGTACTGGTGTCGGATCGACTGCTTGATGAAATACATGCCAGCGGGGCGGATAGCAAGGTTTTCTCCAACGGCTTCACCTATTCCGGGCACCCGGTAGCCGCGGCCGCCGGCATTAAAAACCTCGAGATCATGAAACGTGAAAAGTTATTCGAGAATTCACGCGAGGTAGGCCAGTACATGCAGCAACAACTGCAGACTCTGCGAGAGATCCCGATTGTTAGTGACGTTCGCGGCCTTGGATTGATGGCCTGTGTCGAATGTGAACTCAAGCAGGGTGATGATGATCTGGAAAAAGATTATGAAATTGGTAACCGCATCGATAAACATTGTCAGGAGCTCGGGCTCATAGTGCGCCCCATTATCAACATGTGCGTGATGTCACCGCCTTTGACCATTAACAGGGCGCAGATCGACGAAATGGTGCTGATTCTGAAAACCGGCATCGAACGCGCCATGCAGGATTGCATTGACGAAGGACTATGGAGACTGCCATCATGAAATTTGTTACCGCAACAGAGATTTTCGAAAAAACCGGCAATGGCCGCAAGGGTCTGCCCGCCTGGACATTCAACAATGCCGAGCTTGCGCAGCTCGAAATGGAACAGGTTTTTTTGCGCAACTGGTTCTGGATAGGCCATGTTTCCGAGTTAGCGGAAGCGGGCGACTATAAATGCCAGCAACTGGGCGATGAGCGTGCGATGGTTATTCGTGGTGACGACGGTGAGATCAGGGCTTTTCATAATCTTTGCCGGCATCGGGGTTCGCGCGTGGTCGAAGGCGACAGTGGTAATTGCAGAAATGTCATTGTGTGCCCATTCCATGCCTGGTCTTATCACCTCGACGGGCGCCTGAAAACGATTCCTCGAGCCGATACCTTTCCCGATATCGACAAGTCAGATTACGGCCTCAGAGCGCTGGACTGCGAAATATGGCACGGCCTTATTTTTATCCGTTTTCGGGGCGAAGGTGCATCTGTGGCGAGTCTGATGGCAGGCGCCGAGGAAGAGGTCGCCCTGTATAAAATGGCACAAATGAAACCGCTGGAAACATTATGGGAATTTAAATTCGAGCTCGACTGGAAAGCGGTGCTCGATATCGATAACGAAGGCTATCATGTACCCAAAGGGCATCCCGAACTCTACGATCTGTTCGGTAATAGTTATCAGGATCAGATCACCGAATGCGGTTTATCGCGAGCGCACGGCTATTTAAAGCAGGCACCGGCGAAATCTACAGCAGTACGAAATTACCTGCATAGCTTGCCTGAAGAAAGCTACCTGCCCGAATCACACCAGCGTATCTGGGTCTACTGGGGTATGTTCCCGGGGTTTGTGTTGACCCTAATGCCCGATATGATCGAGGTCTACCAGACATACTCGCTGGGACATCAACAAAGCATCATGGCCGGTGCCTGCTATGCACTCGACGATGCACGAGCCGAAATGCAGCAGGCGCGTGAATACAATCGCGAGATCAATACCATGGTCGGCGAAGAAGATATCAAGCTGGTGAAGTATTCCGACCAGGGTATGCGCTCGACGGTTTACCAGGGCGCGCTGTTGTCAGACCTCGAGCTCGGTATCGCCTCGTTTCAGAACAAATTGCGCGATACCCTGCCGGTGGTGACACTGCAACAGGCGCCCGAGCCAGGTACGCTCGCCAAAGTTAATGCCGAACTAGTCGATGCCAGACCCACGTTACGCTCCGCTATTTGAGCCGATAAATATCGGCCCGGTGACCGCGCCGAACCGATTTTACCAGGTGCCGCATTGCACTGGCATGGGCTATAACCGGCCGCAAATGCTGGCAACAATGCGCGGTGTCAAAGCCGAAGGTGGCTGGGGAGTAGTGTGCACGGAATATTGTTCGATTCATCCAAGTTCGGATGATGTGCCTTATCCACACGCCTCGATCTGGGACAGTGATGATGTCGCCAATTTAAAATTGATGACCGATGCGGTCCACGCCCATGGTTCACTCGCAGGCGTCGAGCTTTGGTACGGTGGGTTTTCCGCGGCGAACCTCTATAGTCGCGAAGCATCTTTCGGCCCGGTAAGTATGCCGAACGATGCGGTGGTCGCGATTCCGAGCCAAACCCAGGCGATGACAGTCGACGATATCATCGAACTGCGTGGCTGGTTTCAGGCAGCTGCCAGGCGCGCCGTGGAAGCAGGATTTGATATCGTTTACGTCTACGCCAATCACCATTATTTATTGAGCAACTTTCTTTCGCCGGAATCGAATACGCGCAACGACGACTATGGGGGTTGCGCGCAAAATCGGGTGCGACTGATCCGCGAGATCATCGAAGACACGCTGCAGACAGTGCGCGATAAATGCGCGGTAGCGGTACGTTATTCGATCCCGGCCGATATCGACGATGACCCCTTCGAATTGTTTGATATGTTTCAGACTATTGCCGAATTGCCCGATCTGTGGGATATCACGGTTACCGATTATGGCCGCGAAATGGGCAGCTCGCGGTTTATAAAAGAAGCCTCGAACCAGGCCGCGGTGGCAAAGATTAAGGCGGCGACGAGCAAACCCGTGGTAAGTGTCGGTCGTTTCACCTCACCGGACACAATGCTCAAACAGATCACCAGTGGCACTCAAGATTTTATTGGTGCTGCACGCCCTTCGATTGCCGACCCGTTTTTACCTGAAAAAATCCGCCAGGGCCGACTCGACGATATCCGCGAATGCATCGGCTGTAATGTCTGCTATGCGCACGACACACTTGGCGCGCCGATTCGCTGTACGCAAAACCCGACTATGGGTGAGGAATGGCGACGCGGCTGGCACCCGGACCGTATCGCAGCAAGGCACGCAGACGAAAATGTACTGGTTATCGGTAGTGGCCCGGCCGGGCTGGAAGCCGCCTGTGCCCTCGGCCAGCGGGGTTATTCGGTGACGCTCGCCGAGGCCGATACGCAACTCGGCGGCCGCATTAATACCGAGTCACGGATGCCGGGTTTGTCTGAAATGGCAAGGGTACGCGACTGGCGCCTGGCACAGCTCGCGAAAATGCCGAACGTTGCTATTTATCCTGAGAATCGACTCGATGCAGAGTCCGTTTGCGAACTTGCGATGCCGCATGTACTGATTGCCAGCGGCGCAAGCTGGCGAACCGATGGTGTCGGTCGATATCGATTGTCGGCCTTCGAAGGACATACCCGCGAGGGCGTTATTTCAGTAGAGTCGATGCTGGCCGGAGATTTGCCAAAAGGCCATGTGATGATTTACGACGACGATCATTACTACCTGGCCAACGCTATCGCACTGAAGCTTCGGCAACATAACATCGCAGTCACGCTGGTGACACCACAGGCAAGAATAGGCGACTGGAGCAATTACACCAACGAGCAATATGCGACCATTCAGGCGCTGATCAACGCCGGTGTCGACATGATTTGCAATCAAGGTCTTGAAGGCTGGGTGGATAATAAGGCACAACTGGCCTGTGTCTTTAGCGGCAGGGTTTCGGTTCTGAGTGCGAATTACCTGCTGCCGGTCACCGCGCGGCTGCCGAATGATCGACTCTGGCACGATTTACAGGCGCATAAACAGCAGTTTGCGACATTGCGCCGTATAGGCGATTGCGCCGCGCCGGGTATAATCGCCGCCGCGGTCTATGCCGGCCATAAAGCGGCTCGTGAGCTGGGTCAAGCACCGCGCGATAACGAACCACGCCGCGACCGAGTCGTCACCGATAAACTGGAACCATTCGCATGACTAGAGACCCAAAATACGACATTCTTTTTGAGCCAGTTCGGATCGGCCCGGTTACCACCAAAAACCGTTTTTACCAGGTACCACATTGCAACACCCTGGGTCATGCCCGTCCCCGGGCTGAGGCCGCCAATCGGCGTGTTAAAGCCCAGGGTGGCTGGGGTGTCGTCTGTTCCCAGGAGGTCGAGATACATCCCAGTTCAGAGTTAACACCCTTTGTCGAAGGCAGGCTGTGGGATGATCGCGATATTCCGCAGCACCGGTTGATGACCGATGCAGTGCACGAATTCGGTTCACTCGCTGGTATCGAACTCGCTTATAACGCCAGTCATGCGGTGAATCATTATAGTCGCATTGCACCAATGTCGCCGAGCGATGACGTAGTAGATGACAATAATCCGCTGCAATCGCGGGCAATGAATAGACGCGATATTAAAAACATGCGTCGATGGCACGTCGATGCGGCTAAACGTGCCCGTCAGGCTGGATACGATATTGTTTATGTATACGCCTCACACGATATGAGTCTGTTACAGCATTTTCTTAAACCGCAATACAATCGTCGTAGCGATGAGTACGGCGGTAGTCTCGAAAACCGGATCCGTTTAAGCCGCGAAATTCTTACCGATGTAAAAGAAGCGGTCGGCGATACCTGCGCAGTAGCTTTTCGTTTTGCCGTCGACGAACTTCGAGGTCCGGATGGTTTGCAGGCGGAAAGCGAAGGTCGCGATGTGATCGCTATGCTTGCCGAAATTCCCGATCTTTGGGATGTCAATATCAGTGGTTGGGATAACGATTCGGCCACAGCAAGCTTCGAAGACAACGAGGGTTTTCCGCACGCTCATAGCGTTCTG
>CAZYYM010000103.1:0-12226 GCA_964651385.1 uncultured Gammaproteobacteria bacterium
GGTGGGGTATCGGTTTTGAATAACACTGCGGTGACCACTCCTCCAACAACGGCGCCAGCGACACCAGCGACTACGCCCGTAGTCGTGACACCAACCACTACCGATTCAGGTGGTGGAGGTAGCGGTGGGGTAGATACCAATATTTTGCTACTATTGTTCGGTCTGGTATTTTTGAGGCGACTGTTAAGAAGCAGATTTCCGTATCAGGATTGATTTAAGGGTTGATCCTCCTGCAAAACTATTCGACTGGTTATAATTGAAAATCGTGATTATTACAATCAACAAGGCATTTCTGTAGATATAGACTCGGTTAGACAGAATTTATACGAATCAGAACAGCCAGCCTTAAATCAGACAGAAAACAGGCCTGTATGAAAAGTCCAACTGCAGGGCGCACTGGGTTGATAGAATTTTTCGGCTACCAAGGATGAGGACGCTGAAAGTTATGATTTTGAGAACCCTTCCTTATATTCTCGATTCGCTCAAATTCAAGGACCAACAATTAAGACTCATGAAGTTGTTGTATTAGGCGCTGTACGTTCGGCCGTCGGTACTTTTGGTGGTGCATTGAGTACCATCGAACCCCAAGAACTGGCCGGTCAGGTGATAAAAGAACCAGTTGCTCGCTCTGCGGTCGACCCTGATCAGATAAACTATGTGGCGGTTGGTAACTGTATCCCGACGAATTCGGTTTGCAAGTCAGTTGAGTAATTGTTATTTTCCATTTCGATTACTACTACCTGAATAGTGAATTTTTGTTATACCAAAACTACCACAGGACGACCCCGGGGCCCGGATTTTAATTGCAGGCACGGCAATAGATGTGAAAAAACATGAAGGTTAATTTTGAGTTGAATTTTATTAGCCTTGTCAATTTTCATACAAATCTTTAAAGACCATCGCCTGACACTGCTGTTTCGGTACCGGATGCGATAAAGCAGATCGTTTTCTGCAAAATCCACTTTCCTGGCAGTGTTCGTCGCATTTGATATTCCTGCTGGCTTTGCTAATAAACAAACTGTACTACCAGAACTATTGCCAAAACAATCAGCAATATTTGCAAGATCCGTCTGTAGTTTTCAATAGCAATTTTTTCGCGTAAGTTTTGGCCAAAAAGCAGTGCGATGACGGCGACTAATGCTAATGGCGTGGTTTCAGCTATTAGGCCCATACCCACCAGACCTGCCAGAGATAGAACCACTATCTGCGATATCTTGCCAACCAGAAAACAACTATTGAGTGCAGGCACCATAATCGACCTGGGAACTTTCAGTGACAAAAAGAATATAATTAAAATCGCAACCATGACATTAGTAGTGCCGCCCGATAAGCCAGCAAGTAGCCCAAATACCGCCATTGCGATCATCAGATTCCCAAAGTGAAATCATCTACTCCCTTTGTTTCAGTATAGAGGCGGGGGCGTTAAAGGGCTTGCGCGTCGAGGCGTAGGTCAATCGGTAGTTTCCGCTATCTCCGTAACCCGCCTTGGTATAACGGAATTGGCCAGAGCAAGATCTGCACAGCAACTCTCAGTTGCAGCCGTCAATCGGATTATAGTCATGATCGAGGTGTTGAGTGGTCGGTTCCTGCAGATAAATGCGGCGAAATTCACGGCTGCAGCGACCGAAAATCCACGGGTACCTTTTTAGTGCGCGAGCTCGGTTTCGTTTTACTCGTTTATCGTTAGCACGAAAGGTCTGTGTGACAATGCGGTTGAGTTTGTCCAGGGAATTATTAAATGCCATAACACAGGCAGGCGATCCTTTGCGACAATGGAATATGCGCCTTCAATAGATACTTAACGGTCAATTTTAGGTACATCGATGGTGATATCGTCATCGGACTCGATGCCATATAGCTCGCCTAGAATGTTTTTTTCCAGTATTTTCTTATCCAGATCTGTCAGGATAATCGTACGGTCGTCTTCGTCATCATTCATAATAAGAATCAGTAATTTCAGATATTCGACATGATACAATGCACACCAAAAAAAACTGTGCCGTATAGCACGTTATGGTGGTTGTGATAGATGAGTAACCGATTGAAGGTAAACCTCTTCTTACATTGATCAAAGTAGGGGTTATCGTTCGGGAATACTAATTGAATGAGCCAGGCTCTGAACGATTGTCAATCGATAGAGTCTTAGTTAATGGCTAATGCGATTTGCAGCCATCTAACTATAATATTTCAGGAGAAGAAAACGATGTTTACAAAATTAATTGTGGCTTTCGTAATGACTTTCTGTTCGATATCTTTGGCGATGGCTGCCGGCTCTTCGAGCTCTTCTAGCCAAAGCAAATCCAGTCATTTCGACAAGGGCGTAAAGGCGATTGAGGTCGCCAATTATAAAAAGGCGATAAGGATTTTTAATAAGGTCGTTGCCGCGAGTCCGGATAACGCCGACGCCTGGAATTACATCGGCTTCAGCCAGCGAAAACTGAAGCAATTTGACAAAGCACTAACAGCCTATCGGAAGGCGTTGGCTATTGACCCGGAACATCGCGGTGCGAACGAATATCTCGGCGAACTTTATCTGCAAACCGATAATCTGGCCAATGCCAGAAAACACCTGGAAATTCTCGATAAAGTCTGTACTTTCGGTTGTGACGAGTTTGATGATCTGAAAGCTGCCATTTTAGTATACGAGAAAGGATAGCGTTTTCTGATTTGGCAGTCGCTGTGGTTTTATCTGCGCTGGATGACTATGGCGCTTCAATCATCGCATTTACAATTTTTGGCCTGCTTCACTCAGTAGGGGCTCAGGAGCCATTCAAGAAAAATCTGGCTGGCTGGGTTACCCCTTTTTTTGTCGATCACTTCTGGCGCATGATTTATTGCGGTCTTAGTTATTGGGCGCTCTATTATGGTATCGCGACATTGCATTGGGCACGTAACACCGAGCACGATATCTGGCTGATCACTTATCCTGATTGGTTGTGGCAAGTGATTGTCGTCCTGCATTTAGGTTCTATTGCATTTCTATACAGCGCTTTTTTACAGAGTAATTACCTCGAGTTTCTGGGCCTGAAGCAGGCCTACAGCGGGTTGCAAAAACTGTTCGGTAAAACCACATCTTGCGATAATATCGAGCTTTTCGGCACACACCGACTCGAAGTCAAAGGGGTATATAGCTGGGTACGCCATCCGATGATGGTCGCCGGATTTTTATTCTTACTGACCAGTGGGCCTTCCTTGAACAATATCGTCTATCTAGCGATGTATTTCATCTACATGTTGATCGGTGGTTATTACGAGGAAAAGCGAATGATAAAGATATTTGGCGATGGATATCGGCGTTACCAGCGACGAGTGGGTGCGTTTGTTCCATATTTCCGTTGCCGATACGAGGATTGACCGAATTAATGATTGAAAAGTTTGCAGAGTACTTCTACGACCCCCTGGTTTTCTGGATGACCCCGCTGGTAATTGTTGTCTTGATTGCAGTCTGGCGCAGGTTACATGCCTGGAGACAACGATGGTTTAGTGGAGGTCCACCTGGTGACGGCAATAATTCAGGTGGTTCGTGATAGCCAGAAACCGGGGTTAGTTTTCTGAAACTCTGCCTCTCAAGCGTTTAGTTTTACCGCGTTCTACCTTATTGTCCACACGCTTCTTCTGGGAACTCCACGTTGCCCTGGTAGGTCGCCTTACTTTGCGGATAATTGAGGCTGATTCTATAATTTCGCCGAGTCGTTCAAGCGCATCCTGGCGGTTTTTTTCCCGGGTTCGAAATTTTTGGGCTTTGATAACAATGACACCTTCTTTGCTGATACGTTTATCACGAAGGTCAAGCAGACGTAATTTATAAAATTCAGGCAGGGAGGATGCATTGATATCAAATCGGAGGTGAATTGCTGAAGATACCTTGTTGACGTTTTGTCCACCAGCTCCCTGGGCACGAATTGCGGAGAGTTCTATTTCTTCATCAGGTATGACGGTATTTTGCGTAATTTGTAACATAGTGGGGATTGTAGCCGGTTTTAGTCAATTGATAGCAAACGGTAGCTGTTGACAGTCGTTTATTAGGAAATAATTCGTTGCGACCTCCGTATTCAGGAAATTGAAAAGCAACAAGCTATACTCAAATGCCCGAACTTGTAATCAAGCCTTTTGGACACAGTCCGGGCAAGTCAAAATCAGGTACACCAGAGACAGTACATGAAAGTATTTAAAAACCTTGTGCCGATAATTATCCTGCTAGCAGGGTCTTTTTACGGTTACCAAAAATACGGTCAACTACCTGAGTCGATAATCAACGGAATAGCCTACTTGCCACACATGCTGGCTTTAATGGTTTTAGGTTTAAGTATTCACTTCAATCGCAGTTCAATATTTTTCTATGTGGTTTTACTGGCAATCGCGAATGTTGTGCTTCGTACCGGCTGGGCAGATAGCGAGCTGAGTTACACGTTACTATCCGTTTTTACACCTTTGTTATTATTGGTATTAACGGTAATACCCGATCGCGGCATTATTAGTGTCAGAGCAATTCCTGTCTACGTTGTATTTTTAATTGCTATCGGATTTTCGGTTTACGCAACGAAGGCTGCTCCAGATTGGCTAAGACATATTTTACTCAGTAACTGGTTACCGGCCCAATATTTTGACTGGACAGAGCTTTCCCAATCGGTACTGATCGTTTCCCTATCGATATTGTTTTCCCAGCTGTTACTTTGCATTATGAAGCCTTCGCCACACATGGCTGCAGGGTTTGGTGTCCTTTTTATGCTGATTGTTCAAATGCATTTTGGCGATCAAAGTCGTAGTCTGATCGTGTTTAGCAGTGCTGCTTTGTTAATGTGTGTGTATGCCGTAATGCAGGAATCCTGGCGCATGGCATACCTGGACGAGTTAACAGGATTGCCAGCTAGGAGTGCGCTACGTGAAAAATTTCAGAGAATAGGCGGATTGTATACAGTCGCGATGCTAGACGTGGATCATTTCAAGCGGTTTAACGATACCTATGGGCATGATGTCGGGGATGCCGTGTTACGCATGATCGCAGCAAAAATGAGTAAAGTGTCTGGTGGAGGAGTATCCTATCGCTATGGTGGAGAAGAGTTTTCGATTGTCTTCACAGGTAAAAATACCGATGCCGCCTGGCAGCACCTGGACGATCTGCGCGAGTCAATTAAAAAATCCCCCTTTGTCATCCAACGCGCAGACAGAAGAAAAAATAATGCCAAGAAAAAACCAAACCCCGGTAAATCGGTTGTGGTAACTGTTTCAATCGGGATCGCGGATTCAAAAGGGGATATATCATCTGCCTGGGATGTTTTAAAATTGGCGGATAAGGCGCTTTATCGAGCCAAAGGTAAAGGCCGGGATTGCGTGTGTGAGTGAAGTAGGGACTGTCAGTATTTCGAAGGGTTTGATATTTTAAATGAGCAAATATGTTATCCGATCTTTTTAAACCGGCCTGGAAAAGCCGCTCTCTAGAGAATCGTCTGAGGACGATTAGGGAAATGGATAGTGGCAGCGCAGAGCATCAAAAAATGCTATTGAAGCTCGCCAGAGAAGACGAAGATCGTTCAATTCGTATTGCGGCGGTGCAGCAGTTAAACACAGTCGCTGATTTGCATGATCTCTCGGATAGCATTTCCGATGACGCAGTTCGAATTGAAGCTGAGCAAAGAGTCGATAAATTATTGGCTACCAACCACTCGCTGGATGAAACGCAATACCTTCAACTGCAGAAGCGGTATCCTGAGCTAGGCTTGCGTATCGCGGCACATGCTTATTCCCGTGCCGTTCGCATTGAAGCTCTGTCACAATTACCGAGTCGGCAAATGTTGGAATTGCTTGAAATAACAGAATATACCGACTGCCGACAATTCGTTGCAGAAAAGCTCTCGAACATAGAGGATCTTGAAGCTGCGCGAAAGATAATGCGCGGCAAAGATAAAAATGCCGAGCGCACTATCAGGGCCAAAATAGATTTACTCAGAAGGCACGACAGAGAACTGATCGAAAATAAAGCCCGGGTAGAAAAACTGATTGAAGAAGCTGAATATCTCGCTGTCCACGACTGGCTACCGGAGTTTATGGTTCGTTGTCAGACGCATTGCCAGCAATGGGATAATCTGATCTTAGATATAGACGATGACTGCAGACGACGTTATCGGGTGGCTCGTGAGGTTGTCGATAAGAATTATCAGCGCCAGCGAGTCGTCGAACATGCCCGGCAGTCCCAGCAGAAGTTGTTTGACAATCTTGAAGCCCAACTGCAATTGACGGCCATGCGGGGTTTCTCAGATTCTATTGATGCACTGACCGCTACAGGGTTACAGCATCAACAGTTTAGCCACGACTGGCTGACGCAGGCCGAGATAACCCCGGTTGACGAAGGTATGCATAAGCAGTATCGAAAAATGCTCAACGCGTTGCAGGCCGCGATCGAGTTCGTGTCTAAGGCCGGCGACCTCGATCGGGATGCGATGGATGATTCCGGCAAGCTGGCCGCTAATTGCCAGAAACTGGAGGTCGCTTTAAAAGACCTTCAATGGCCAGACGAATTTACCGATCTACAGGTCGCAGCGGAATTAAAACAACGGCTGCTGAACTGGCGTAAAGAACAAAATGCATCGGCACAGGCATACGAAAAGAAGCTGGCAGGGGTACATAAAAATATCAGTGCTATCTTCCGGTTTTCCCGTGCAGGCAATTTACAGCGAGCGGAACAAACTGCCGGGAAAGTCACGAAAGCGCTTAATCAATTCGGAGGTAGGGATTTACTGGCGTTACAGGTCCGATTCGACGACGCAAGAAAAACATTGGGGGATATGGGTGACTGGAAGAATTTTGCAACTGAGCCAAAATATCTGGAATTGTGTGAATCGATGGAACTGTTGGCTGATTCCAAACACCATCCCGACAAGCGTTCCCAGGATATGAAGGCACTCCAGCAGCAATGGAAGGCGCTTGGTCATTCGGAAATATCCGACCAGTATTGGCCTCGTTTCAAACTTGCGGCAGACAAAGTTTATCAACCCTGTGCCGAGTTTTTTGAACAACGGCATGAACTTCGCAAGACCAATCTAGAACAACGCCAACAGTTTCTGGAACAGATGCGGGCGCTACTGGAAGAAGCAGACATGGATAGCAGTCCTGACTATAAAGTGCTGCAGTCCAATGTGCGAAGTATCAACGATAAATTTACTCGAATAAAGGACGTGGAACGCAAAGCGGGACAGAAGCAATGGAAGCAGTTTTCGGCATTGAAGGATCGGCTGAACGAGAAACTGCAGGTTGTTTATAATGATAACATCGCGTTGAAGCAGCAATTGATCAGGCAGGCTGAAGCACTCGCCGAGGCCGCTGCTAAAGTTGAAAACCTGGACGCGTTTAAATCATTGCAGGCTAGATGGAATCAGGTTGGCGTTACCCGGCGCAATGAAGATCAGAAAGCCTGGAAGGCGTTTAAAAAACAGGGGGATATTGTCTATGGAAAGGTCAATGACTTACGCCGGAGTCAAAGAGATGAAATCGATCAGCAACTCAATGCCTACCGGGAAATTATCAAATCAATCCAGAAGCTGGCGAAAACAGCGAGTGATCTAACGGAGGCGGATCAACAATTATCAGTCCTGCAGGCGAACTATGACGCGCTACCCGAATTGCCTCGACAACTCCCTGAGAAGCTGGGTGATGGCATTCGGCGTGACTATCGAAACGCTTGTGATCAGTATGACAAGCGTCATGTGTGGATGATTGAAAACAGGCATATACAGCAAATCGATGCGTTGCGAGTGAAAGCCAATCTTTGCACTGAACTGGAGGCACTGGGCTCGGCGCCTTCAGAAAAACAATTACGGGATATAGCGCAGCAATGGGACTCGATTGAATTGCACAACGCGGAATTGGCGCGTCGTATTGAAGCCCGTCGTAATTCGGCTCAATCTGATATCGATCGAGTGGCAATTGCCGCAGAACGTCGCCTGCTTTGTATCCAGTTAGAAATCGCTGTTGGGGCCGAGAGCCCGGAGGAAGATAGAGACTTGCGTATGCAATATCAGCTTGAACAAATGAATAAGCTCGGATTAGGCCGGCAAGCCGTTGATAGTAATAAGCTGATTGAGACAATGGAACTGAATTGGTTATGTATGCCAGGAGCGGTAGCAGTTCTGCAAAAAACATTAGATGTACGATTTCAAAAAGCGCTTCAGTCGGTCGATAAGAAACATTGATAATCTTCTGTTTATTTGACTTATTACCAGTCGAAAACCGTTAAATATGGATGCCGAGCTGGGTTTTTATGTATGGCGAGATGGTGAGTAATCCGGTGAGAGATCAGTGGCAAAGTTTAATTCCTGAATTCAATGAAAAAGATAGAAAATAAACTAATGTTATTCTATGGCTGCCGATATATACAATTATAAAAAGGCAAATTTAATTTAAAGGGCGCTACGAGAATTTGATCGATGAACGAATTACTAAACCTAGATATAGAATCGTTGGAAGGCCGTACTTTTATATTAGGAAGAGAAGGTCATATTTACATTGATTCCTCCACAGCCAGTAAACATCATGCCGAAATAAGAATTCTCAATGGGAGAATTCATCTTCGTGACCTGGAATCAACGAATGGCACCTACCTAGTGAGAAACAATGAACTGGTCTACTTTGAAAAAGGCTATGTGAATCCACTCCAGCCTATTGTGATAGGCGGCCAAAGACATGTAATTTCGGACTTGTTAGCGATCGCCAGTAATTTTATCACTTCAGAAGACGACAGCACGACCGAAGTTGATTTCGACAAGTTGGCAGGAAACATGCTATAGGCTCAATAAGCAATACAATTTTGATGTAAACCCATTGAGTTAGTTCACCAGTTGGCGTGATTTCAACCGTTGCTGGTATATACTGCAATAATTTCAGGGCAGCAGTATGTCAGCAATAAACAGGATAGCGCTACTAATCGATTGTGATAATGTCAGTCATAATTCGATAGAAGCGGTTTTGGAAGAATTGGCCAAGAATGGGCTGGTGAATGTACGACATGCGCATGGAGACTGGAAAAGTCCGTCACTGTCCGGCTGGGTAGAGAAGCTTCATCCGAATGCGATAAGGCCAATGCAACAGTTTGCCTATACCAAAGGTAAAAATGCTACAGACTCGGCGATGATCATCGATGCTATGGATTTACTTTATAGCAACAGTGTCGATGCCTTTGCACTGATGACAAGCGATAGTGATTTCACCCCTCTGGTATTGAGAATTCTCGAAAATGGCCTGCCGGTTTATGGTTTTGGTGAAAAGAAAACACCGAAGCCTTTTGTCGATGCCTGCTCACCATTCATCTATACCGAAAACTTGATTCCTGAAGAAGAAAAAGCGGATAGTGCGAAAAAGCCGGTTAAAAAAGGTAAGAAAGATTTAAGAAAGGATGCAATGCTGGTGAAGTTATTACGTACTGCTGTAGAGCGGGCCAGCGAAGACGATGGATGGGCGTATATGAGTAAAGTGGCGCATTATCTCTCTAATAATCGATCCTTTTCCGCCATTAATTATGGCTACAAAAAACTCAGCGACTTGATGCGGGCTAGCGGGTTATTTGATATTGAAATGAGGCCGGATGGCTCCGGAATGGTTATAAAAGATACTCGTAAATAGAAGGCGAACTGATCACCTTTCGATTCTTTACGGACTATTCCGGTAAGTAGGTCTCGCTCCGGCTTGCCGCCATTTTCCAGCTGTAGGTTCTCTTCACGCAAGGCTTGTAAGGTGGTCCCCACCCTTTTACCACGACCAGCTTGTAACCCGAAGATGATGGTATTCCAGGGATCCATAGTCGGCTCGATCGGGTTGACGGAGATGACCTCGGCGCCAAACCGCGCCAGTGTCGAGGCAATGGTCGGCCTCGCGATCACATTGGTTAAGTCGAGGATTTTTATCCCGCTTAGCCAGCCACTGGTATCGATCTCCGGCCGAATGGATCGGGCTTGAACCGCTTCGTCGAGGATGCCCATAATGGATTCGCGATCGGCATCAAAAGCCGGAGCAGGGGATTTACGTATGGCTGTATCTGCGCTTTGCGCTAACCAGGTCATATTTCCCATTTGTCGGGTAGTCCCGATTGTCGGATCGTCGAGCTCTAACACCAGGCCTGAAGTTAGTGCGTGCTCGGATTGGAGCCACTCTTCAGTGGTACGATGGGCTGCAGCCGGAATACCAGCCTTACCCCATATTTCCTCCCACTCGAAGGCTGTCCTGGTTTTGAAAACGCGTTTTAATCCGGTTGAGATTGTTTTCGCCCAGTAAGGTGAAAATGGATATGCCCCCAAAGTGCATTCCTGTCCTTCAGGCCATTGGTCGACTGGTAAATAAGCATCGAACTCGGGTAAGCCCTCGGCCTTCATATCCTCCCATAGTCCCATCAGTTTTAAAGCCTTGGCGACATGATGTTTGTGGAAAGCGCAGACGACATAAAATGGCCTGCCGTCTGCACAGAAATAACTACGGTAGCAGGGATCCAGAAGTTCCTGGATATCTTCGTAAGCCATATTCATCGGTTCGCCGACGGCAAGGCGTCTTTCTATTTCTCGTTCGCTCGGCGACTTATAGCGATCAGGATAGTTTTCTACCTGCATGGCTTTGTCAACCAGACCTTCGAGCAGAGCTGATGCCAACGGCACTTCGATACTCTCTCCGTGGCCTGATCGTTTGCTTTTTCTCAATGCTAGAACCGCCGCTGTTGCGCCCAGTGTGGCCGCGTAAGCAGACACCGGAGGTAGGGGCGTAAAGGACGGGTTTATACCCATCAATACGCGGCTCAGACCCATGTCGGCAAATTGACCGGATGCCCCGGCAATCACGCCTTCATAGGCCTTTATTCCACGTCTCGCGTCATTAGTGGAAGCAAATCCGGGTAGTGACAGATAGACCAGTGCTGGATTGATCGACATCAAATGATCGGCGTTCAGGCCCTGTCGGTCCATCACTCCCCGGGCGAAAATTCTCCACCAGCAGATCGCTGCGTGCGGCCAGATTCTCGGCAATGCTTCGGCCTTCGTCAGTTTTTAAATCAAGTATGATCGATTTTTTGCCTCGACCGAGGATGGCATTCGCCTGATTCTGCCAGCGCGTTCCACTTGGGGAGTCGATACGAATCACTTCCGCACCTTGGTCCGCGAGTATCATACCTACCGTTGGCCCCGCCAGGTAATGACCGAAATCGAGAACCCGTATGCATTTAAGAGGTAGACGGTCATGGTTGTTCATTGGAGGAGTACTATACTCGGCTGGTATATGGGTAACGATTTAATTTGATAGTGTTGTTCGGGATATTCGATATTTGCGAAAATCTACGCAAACGCGAGCCTGCCTGAGTAAACGAATCCTCCCGATACGGCGTAAAATTAATAGCAGAAATAAACTGGCTACAAGTCCCCCGCTAATTTGCTCCTGAACTCATCCTTAATTAATCTTGAGTATATGGCCAGGCCGAGGCCATCAGCATTTCTGGTTTGTGATATAACTGCAGTATTGATACCGAGGACCACGCCATTTTTATTCACCAGAGGGCCGCCACTATTGCCGGGCAATATTTGCGCATCGGTAAAAATCTGATTTTTTCCCGCCTTGGTGACAATGCCGGTAGTAAGTGAGTCGGTAATACCCAAAGGGCTGCCGATAGCAAAAACCTTAGTGCCCTGTTTTGGGCGATGCCGTTTGGCAAGGCTAAGGTAAGGGGTGGTGTAATTATCGAGCTTCAACAACGCGAGGTCATAGTTCTTGCTAACTTTAACCAGGCGCGCTCTGTATTTTTTACCATTTTTCAAAATGATGGTGAATTTTTTCGAGAAACTACTAACGCTACTATTGAACCCAAACTCTGATTGTGCGCGTTTGTATTCATTATTGACCTTGTTGAATTTCTTTTCGTTATCGTCGAATCGATCTTTGTAGCGATTGTATTTAGTAACATAGCGATTGAAGCGCTTGATTTCCGAGGAAGAGGCTCTGCCAGAATCAATATAGGCCCGATTGCTGTCGATGCTTCGTTTCATGTTGCCGAGCGACTGTTCGTCTTCCCTGAGCCGGTATTCATAATTTTGCAGTTGATCCCGGTAGTTCTTCAGGGCCACTTCTTTATCTTTCCAACCCGTAGAAGTTGACGGGCGCACCACGTGCCGGTTAGTAACCAGGTATCCATTGTCGGTAACAAAAAAACCCGCTCCAGAGACGACTGTTGTCTGCACCGTTAACACAGATATCGACTACACCG
>CAZYYM010000104.1:0-11819 GCA_964651385.1 uncultured Gammaproteobacteria bacterium
TAAATCGGTATTTGAGGCTTTTGGGCCAAAAGCGCTTCCGACAGCCCTTACCCAAACGTATAACAAGAAGCCTCCGATTATCAAAACTGCGCACCCGACAATCATTGCACGAAGGTTTAAAAAATACATTAATGGCCCTAATACAACAAACCCAACCAGGATTAGCCATAATAAGATGGATAGGTGATCAGTCATAAATGAGACTTCTTTATTTAAAAAAAGAGCAAGGTACAACTTGAATTTTTCCAGACTCATATAAGCTCATCTCCTACTAGTCATAGCTGTCAGGTTTCCAATCCGGCGTCATTCTCTTAACCGTAGCAAACACTTCACCGCTCTGATCGACTAATTGCCGCTTCCATTGCACAATTAAATGACTGTTTGACTACGGATAAATTGAATCCATTACGATTTATTATGCCACCCGGCGTGAAGATTCTTGAATTTTTATCCGGATGTTTTGAACTGCCATTATCAACTATTGATTGTACGGCCAGACATTGGCGTAGCGTTTGCCATGTTCACCGACCATCCGAACTATTCCGGATATGACCGAGAATCATACCGCTGGCGGCAAGATAGGGTTTTTGTTCGTTTTTCACATCCCTTTTATTTTTTTGCGTTCAAACTACTTCCACTTCGGCTTAAACGCCTCCGGCCGCGGGAACCTCGAAGTAACATCAAAACGAGTCAGATCCATATGGCTACGGGTATACTCTTCGGAAGCATCCCGTGCAGGATTAAAATCCCAGCCCTGATAACGTCCGATTCGTAGTGCAGAATGTACCGCGCGGCGCCGTTGCTGGTCTCTGATCACGGTTTGTTTTAATTCCTCGACATTCCAGTAATCGCACGCTTCCCGGCGGAAATCCTCCAGTGTCTCCGAGGGCAAAACTGCCAGATTGTTGAGTTCATCGGGATCTTCCTGCAAATTAAATAATTGCTCCGGGTCGGTCGGACAACTGATGTATTTATAACGCCCACGCCGAATCATCAGCATCGGCACAGCGGTACCTTCGGCCAGATACTCGCTAACGCAGGCATTCGGATCGTTGCACGCATCACCATCACAAAGCGGCACTAAAGAGCGGCCATTGAGCGGGTCGATCGCTTCGGGTTTGCCTACTCCAGTGCCTTCGTGGGCGATATCAATCAAGGTCGGTAAAACGTCGACCAGCGCCACGGGTTGATTTACTCTGCGAGGTTCGAATCGAGTCGGCTGATGCACAATCATCGGAATTCGACAGGACCATTCACGGAAACTCATTTTGTACCATAACCCGAACTCCCCGAGCATATCGCCGTGATCCGAGGTAAGAATGATCGTGGTATCCTCGGCCATGCCGCACTCGTCCAAGGTACCGCGTAATCGGCCGAGCCATTCGTCGACATAAGACACATTGCCATAGTAGGCGCGGCGCGCATTGATGATATCTTCATCACGCAGGTCGACCGCATCGAGTGCGATGACCTTTTCAAGTCGTTTGTTATGCGCATCCTGCAGATCCGTGGATGGTCGAGGCACCGCTGGCAACGCTATATCAACATTGTTATACAAGTCCCAGTATTTATGACGCGTGGCATAAGGATCATGCGGATGAATAAAGCTGGCAACCAGGCAAAGTGACCGGTCATCATCGCTTCGCGCGTGGTCATAGATGACGCGCATAGCCTGTGCACCGACTTCATCATCGAAAGCAAGCTGATTGGTGATAGAGGCCACGCCTGCCTGCTTAATGCTCGACATATTGTGATACCACAAATCGATGCGTTCATCGGCTCTGGTCCAGTCTGGAATCCAGCCGAAATCCGCCGGATATATGTCTGTGGTTACCCGGTCTTCAAATCCATGAAGCTGATCGGCGCCGACAAAATGCATCTTGCCCGACAAGCAGGTTTTATATCCCATCAGGCGCAGATAGTGCGCAAAGGTCGGCATGGTGGCTGGCATGTAGGCGGCATTGTCATAGCCACCGCACTGAGAAATATTCTGCCCGGTCATAAAGGCATACCGAGCCGGTGTGCATAACGGGCTACTGGTATAGGCCGATTCAAACAATACACCCTCTGCTGAGAGTCGGTCGATATGCGGGCTTTTGACTTCCGAATTCCCATAGCAGCCGAGCGCCAAAGCGGTAAGCTGGTCGGCCATGACAATCAGGATATTTTGTTGTCTACGCATCTTTTTAACGCTCAACTGATTTGTCCGGGTTAAAGTAAATTCTTGCCGTCAAACACCATCACCTCAAGCTCGCCGGTATCGATACCATCGACACAACCCAGATTGACACGCATATGCCCCGGCATTCTTAACATTTCGTTATGAGTATATATGCCACAAGTTTTGCAGAAATAATGTTTGGCGACCTTGCTATCAAACTGGTACAGGCCAAGATTTTCACCATCGACTACGACTGTTAGACTCTCTTTGGGAATTGCTTCAGTGCTCATCATGGCACCCTTACGCGAACAAATAGAACAAGTACAACGAAGACTCTTATCGATTTTTTCGCCCTGATAGGAAAATGTGATTGCCCCGCAATGGCAGCTGCCCTGATATTGTTGTGACATAATTTCCGCCTGTCTGGTAATAGACAAAAGATACTAACGCTTTTATTTCACTGCGGTAAACAAAAATCGATTAACACAAAAAAAGAACCCCTGCTGCTCGGCCAGTGCAGTAATTTGTCGTAGCCACTGGTCGGCCTGCTGCTGATCGACCACATTTTGTTTCACAGCATTTTTGGCCATATAGCGAATCATACTGGCGCCGTAGCCAGCCTCGTTATAACTGCTATTGAGTACTGGAATCGCCTGTACACGGATGGCCGAAAATCCGGCAGCTGACAATAGAGAAATTAGTTTGGGTGGCAGGTTCGGGCTGGACACGACTGCATCCCAGGCATCGACCATAACACGAGTGAGCGTATTATCGGGACTGCTGATGACGACACCATGCCAGTCGGTTTCGATGATTCCGATACGACCACCGTGTTTTAAAACCCGGTGCAATTCACCGATCGCTGTGTCAACTTCATCTACGTATAATAGCGTCTGAACACAACTGGCAGCGTCGAAACTATCGGCCTGGAACTGGAGTTTTGTGACGCTGCCCTGATGTAGTTCGATATTACTCAGTTCTTTACACCGGCTTTGGGCCAGATCAAGCATACTCTGACTAGAATCGACGCCGCTGATCAAACCCTGATCACCGACTCGTGCCGACATCAGTTCCGCCAGTAATCCCGTGCCACAACCGGCGTCGAGCACTTTTTCACCGGCCTGCAATGCCAGCGCGCGCAGTGTTTGCAGACGTTGATTGACAATTTCAGGATCAAGATAACTGCGGTCGGTATCGCGAGCCGATTTGCGGTCAAACCGGACCATTTGACAGACTCAGTTCAAGGCCCATTTGATAGAATTTAGTAGCTTTGTCGCTTTCCTTTAAATGCTTGCTGAATAATTCAGCCAATGCCAGGCAACAAGCCGGGGTTGGACTGATGCCGATACTGGCTTCGAGGTAACCCTGGGCTTTTCCCCAGAGTCTCGCGCGGATGCAGATTCTGCCGAGCGCTAGTAACAGGTTTCCATTCTGACTATAATCGGTTAACCATTTTTCAGCCTGCTTCAATTGTGCATTAGCGTCACTGGCATAAAATTCGCCGTAAATATCGATTAAGCGATCATCCCAATGGCTGTCCAGTGATTTGACTAGCAGATTTTCCGCACTGTCGATTTTAATACCGGCTTCGTTTATCAGGCCTATATAATGCAACAAAAGGCGGGAATCGGTTTGCTTCGATCGCGGAATTTTGTCCCAGCCTTTTTCCAGGGCCAAAGCATCACCTCTTATCGCTATCGTACTCAGCATGCCTCTATAAGCGTCGGCCTCCATTTTTTTGAATCGCTTATCTGGAATAAGATTTTTTTTGCGCACTTCGGGTAGTAAATCAACCAGCGGTTGCCAATCTTCCAGTTCATAATAAGCACGCGCCAGCAGCTTTGCAATATAGTCATGTCTGGGCGCGATACTGCGTAAATGCGTCAGCGTAGCCAAGGCCTGCTCGGTTTGTTGATGTGCCAGTTGCAGTTCAGCCTGGGTAACACTGATTGCAATTTCTGCTTCAGGTTGGGCTTCGTGCGCGGCTTTTAAGTAGCCATCACGCTCGTCGTATTTGCCCTGCAACTGAGCCGCTCGAGCAGCCGCGAGATAATGCAATAACGGGCTCTCGCTGTATTCGACCAGCTTGATCAGATTGGTTTCGGCTTGCTCGAAGCGCCCTTCGGCAGAATCGATCAATCCCTGATTGAGCAACTTTCGGCTTTTTTCAAATCGTCGGTTTTGTGACTGACGCCTCACTGAATGGGGTAGCCGCCAAATACCGCGAACAATTTTCAACGCAAAATGAATTAGCAGCATGGCAACAATCATCACCACAATTCCAAATGCGAGACTGGTTTCGATTGAAAAATCAGCGTACTTAATCAGAACAAATCCGGGGTCATTTTGCACCAGCAAAACCGCACCGAGGATAACTATTACCAGCAGTAGAATGCTCATTACCAGCTTAAACATTATCGGCATCCCCTCTGACTTTATTTTCTTCTGCATCACTGCGCTTGCTGATAATCTTTCTAAGCATTTCGAGCGATCCATTAATATCGGGCTTTTCGGGTTTTATTTCAGCTTTCTGCAACGCCTTTAACTGTGAATAAAAATCGTGATTGGCGGCATCGTCAAGATTGTAAAATTGCTGGAATAGCGCCACATTTTCTTTCATTAAACGCTGATACTGGAAAGCATCGCGTTCGAGTACAGACCAGCGGGTTAATTTCAGATTATCTTCGAGTTTTTCACCAACATTGATAACCAATGCTTCGGTTTGTGTGGGCGGAGAATCGACGTCTCTTTTAACACTCACCAATGAGCCAAGAAACGATCTAATCCTTTCTTCGATACTGGCTTCTTGAGCCTGCAAAGTCGACTTAGCATTGCCTGCTTCTGTACTGGTACCAATTTGAGGCTGAAACCCCGGCATCAATCCCCGGATTTGTTGGCCCAACTGTGACAACTTCAGTGTCATGCCGACCAAGTCCGCTCGACGACGCGTTTTCAGTTCGGCAATTTCATCACTGATTTTGACACGGACTGGCAACAAACCTATATCACCGGTCGTCGCAATTCGATCACTGGCGGCCTGTAATGTAATTGCAGCACCTTCGAAATCGTTTTCGAGAATTAACTTGTGTTGCGCGATGCGCATCAGGTACTCGACCTCGGCCAGTTGCCAACTGTTTTGGTCGCGACCGAACAATTCATAAAGCTTTTCGCCGGATGCTTGTAAATCCTTCTGATGTTGCTGCAACTGTTCGATACGACTGGTTACTTCGGCAAGCCCCGATTCAAGTGGGCGTAGGTTGGACTGTATCTGACTGCTTTCAACCTTGCTGGCTATCTGTTGTTCAAGCGCTTTAATCGCTGTCCGCTTCTCTGCTTCGGCATTTTGCTGCAATTGCCAATAATAGGCCGCAGCAGCAATCAGCCCGAGTATTAATATGAAATTTAACAACCCAATCCACGGGAATCCTCGGCGCGCCTTTACCGATTTATCGACCGCGGTATCTTTGAGCGGATCAACCGCAGAGTCTTTGGCTTTGCCAGCGGTGCTGGTATCTTCAGTGGCCGGTGTCTCGACAACCGTTCTATTTTCTTCTTTTACGGCTACTTCACCGTCCAGGCTTTCAACGGCTCGCTCTGCTTGCTGTTCTGATTTTTCACTCATAAATTCGATTTAATTCTGCTGCGCCCATTCACAGATCGCCTGATGTATGCCCGCATCGCTCGCTTTTCGGGCAATGATAATATCTGCATTATGTCCCAGATCAACAGCCGATTCACGCATTCTTTCGCTGATCAGCAACCACGGGCAAAGTAACAAATTCTCCCATGAGTTTTCATCCAGTAGGTCGACTAAATTAAACATACCTTCCCTACTGGTAAATAACACCAACGACGGAAACTTCCTGCTGCAGAGTCTGAAAAAATCACCTGCAGCGTCAGCGTAATCCGGAGACTGACGCCGGTAAACCTCACAATGGCTGACGATTGCACCGCGTTTCTGTAATGTCTCGCTTAACAGGGTTCGACCTTGCTGGCCACGAAATATAATTATGTTATTACCCGTAATCTGTTGTAATGCATCGGCTGTCAGCAGCCCTTCGCTGTTGTAGGGTTCGCTACGGATTAATCGTTGATCAAGGTCAACCACTCTCCTGGCCAGGGCCTGGTAGGTGCCTTCACCGATCACCGCCAGTTGTAAATTCCTCGGCAGTGGGCCGGTACCCAAATAAGCAAATGCACCATCAACTGCATTACGGCTGACGAACACCGCGATGTCATATAGCCCGATATTGGAAGCCAGACTCCGGTGAAAAGCGGTTGGCTCGGTGCTGGCGATTTTGATCGATGGAAAGGATAAAACCTGCGCACCATCGGCTTCGAGTAAAGCCTTTAAACCAGCCTGTTGGTGGGCAGGCCGCGTATTTAAAATACACAGGCCATGCAATACGCCCTGTGTCGGATCAGACATTATTGCTGAATGCTGGCGAGAATGCGGTCTGCGCCCTGTAGGATTAGATTCTGCGCCAGTTCAACGCCCAGATTTTCCGCCTGATCAATATTACCTCGAATATCTGCTCGCAGAATAAGACTGCCGTCGGGTTCACCAACCAGGCCACGAAGATAAATCTGGTCTTCCTCAAAAATAGCGTGACCGGCGATAGGCACCTGGCAGCCGCCATTTAAGGTTTTGTTCAATGCCCGCTCGGCACTCACCAGCGTGGTGGTTTCATTATGACCCAGTGGCGCAATTAAACGACGTACAGCCTCATCGTCACTGCGAATTTCGATACCGAGTACTCCTTGCCCAATCGCCGGCAGGCATTCTTCGGGTTCAATCGGCGTTTTTATCCGATCGTTAAATCCCAGACGAATGAGCCCGGCACTGGCGAGTATAATTGCATCGAATTCGCCATCGTCGAGTTTACCCAAACGCGTATTGACATTGCCTCGCAACCAGTCGATTTTTAGTTGCGGATAACGATCGCGAATCTGGGTTTGACGACGCAAGCTGGACGTGCCAACCAGTGCGCCATCGGGCATATCATCGAGTGAGTTATAACAATTGGATACGAAAGCATCGCGGGGGTCTTCGCGCTCCATAATCAAGCCCAGTTCGAGCCCTTCGGGGAAACTGACCGGTACGTCTTTCATCGAATGCACAGCGATATCTGCCCGGCCTTCGAGTATGCCGGCTTCGAGCTCCTTGACAAATAAACCCTTGCCACCCACTTTGGCCAGAGGCGCATCGAGTAGTTTGTCACCGCGCGTTTTCATCTGCACCAGAGTAACGGTCAATTGTGGGTAAAGGTCACCCAATAGCCGGGCTACTTCTCCGGCCTGCCATAACGCCAGCGGGCTACTGCGCGTTGCAATGCGTAATTCGGTTAATTCAGTTTGCATAAGTCAGGATAATTTGAGGAAAAGTGGCGCGAATTATAAGTTTTTTATAATCTTGCGTATAGACGGCAGGTGTCGGCGACTAATCTCGAGCGTATCGTCAATTTCCTTAAAACGAACATATTGCCCATCGTCCTGAGCGCGTAATCCGGCGAGATAATCCAGATTGATGAGGGCGTTACGGTGAATCCTCACAAAACGGTCACTGAATTCCTGTTCGAGGTTTTTTAAAGCATCTTCGATGAGTACTTCACCATCGCGATGTCGAACCGTAACATATTTCTGATCGGCGTGAAAAAAGTAGATATCATCCATTTTTACGAGAACCAGATTACCGCGTTTGCGCGCACAGATATGCTGGCGGACTTCAATACTGGAAAGTACTTCAGCGGTATGCTCGGCCAGGGCGCGGGTTGGCCTTTGGGCCGCTACCAGCGCAGCCTGCAGACGCTCGTTCTTCACCGGTTTGAGCAGATAATCTACCGCGTGAGTTTCAAAGGCTTCGAGTGCATGGTCGGCAAATGCGGTAGTGAATATGACTGCCGGTGGCTGCTTGAACTGCGACAGGTGATGCGCCGCCTGTATACCATCGAGGCCGGGCATCCGGATATCCATTAAAACAATATCGGCTTCGCAAGATTCCGCCATCTGGATAGCCTGCTGGCCATTGTCCGCCTGGCCGACTATTTCACATTCGGACAACCTGGTAATCATACGCACGAGTCGGTCCCTGGCTGGTTTTTCATCGTCTACGATAAGAACTTTCATCAGCTTTCCTCGTCATCCCTGCTGACAGGCAATTTAAGTGTAACAGTAAATCGCCCTTTAACCTCACTCAGCAGCATAGTAGCAGCACCGCCAAAAGCAATATGCAGGCGTTCTCGAATATTATCAATTGCCATTTGATTCCCTGCACAATGTTGAACACTAAGATTTTCGAGTACCGGATTGGCAATTGAAATTTCAATAAATTCATCGGTGCCTGCGACACAGATATCAATTACACCCCCCTCGTAAATCGGTTCGATACCATGATAAATAGCATTTTCAACCAAAGGTTGAAGGGTTAGTGCAGGCAGAGAAATTTCTGGATATGGTGTTGGCAAGCGCCAGTTAACTTTCAGCCGATCACCCAGCCGCAATGATTCGAGTTCAATATAACTACGTGTTAATTCCAGCTCCTGACTGAAACTAACACTGGCTTCGGCGGCCAGGCTGGCACGAAATAAATCGGACAGATTCTCGATGCTTTGTTCAGCGAGGTCAGGTTGGTCATGAGTCAGACTTGCAATCGTATTCATACTGTTGAACAGAAAATGGGGCCTGATCCTGGCCTGTAAGGCCTGTAAACGAGCCTGCGCCTGAACTTCAAGAATCAATTTAGCTTCAAATTCCAGATAAAAATAGCGCAGTGCCAGACCAACCAGAATGACCGAGATTGCCGCGTTTCGCAGCAACAGATAAACCAGGTCCTGGGATTGAAAACTGATGCGAATAGTCTTCGACAGAAGGTACCCTAGCAGCGTGACCAATATCGTCACCAGCAACGTCACGCCGATTGTATAAGCCGTGGTACCAGACACGGTATTCAACCAGCCGGATCGATTTAATCCGCACAATGCCATCGACACGCATAGGCCAACCCAGAGCATAAAGACCGAGATTATAGCGATGTGCACATAGAAGCTGCCACTTTGGTAACTGACCAGGGCAAACACAATAGCGATGAGCTCGATTACCAGTAATGCGCGCAGAAATACTTCTTTGTCGCAGAAATCGGGGAGGTAGGCGCGGTCTATCGTCTGTATGAGATTTTTTTCGTCGTTATCGGTCATAAACTATTGATTTGTTTCTCCTGCACTGCAAGCATACAACAATCCTCACCGATTTTCGGTGTACTTATTAACAACCCAGATTAATTATATGAGCAAACAGGATAGCCGCATGTGGGGCGGGCGATTCAATGAACCTACCGATGTCTTTGTCGAAGCCTTCACCGCTTCGGTTTCGTTCGATCAGCGCATGGCGCTGGTCGATATCGAAGGATCCCTCGCACACGCGAAAATGCTGCATCGAATTAAAATTCTCGACCAAAACGAACTGGCCGCAATTGAAAAAGGTATGGCGCAAATTACCGATGAGATAAACAACGGTACATTCCTGTGGTCGGTCAGCCTTGAAGACGTACACATGAATATTGAATCGCGTCTGACGCAGCTAATCGGCAGCGCCGGTAAAAAACTGCATACCGGGCGTTCGCGTAATGACCAGGTCGCAACCGACATCCGGCTTTATCTACGCGTCGAAGTTCAGGCAATACTCGCCCAAATTCGATATTTTCAGAGTGGACTGCTCGATCTGGCCGAGCGCGAAGCCGATGCCATATTGCCGGGTTTTACCCATTTACAGGTAGCGCAACCTATTACTTTTGGCCATCACATGCTGGCCTGGTTTGAAATGCTCGAACGGGATCATAGTCGGCTGACTGACTGTCTGCAACGCATGAATCAATTACCGCTCGGCGCTGCTGCACTAGCTGGGACATCGTATTCGCTAGACCGCGAGTTTACCGCGGAACTACTCGGATTTGATGCACCTTGCCGTAATTCACTTGATGCGGTCAGTGATCGAGATTTTGCCATCGAGTTTTGTGCTGATTCAGCGATTTGCATGACACACTTATCGCGTATGTCAGAAGAACTGGTTTTATGGTCTTCCGCGCAATTCAATTTTATTCAATTGCCGGATCGATATTGCACCGGGTCATCAATCATGCCGCAAAAGAAAAACCCGGACGTGCCCGAACTGGTACGAGGTAAAACCGGCCGTGTAAATGGTCATTTGGTAAATCTATTAACGCTGATGAAGTCGCAACCGCTGGCCTATAACAAAGATAATCAGGAAGACAAGGAGCCGTTGTTCGATACACTGGAAACATTGAGTGCCAGCCTGCGCGCGTTCGGTGACATGGTGCCAAATGTGAGTATCAATCACGAGGTGATGTATGCTGCCGCCAAACAGGGCTATGCTACTGCTACCGATCTCGCCGACTACCTGGTCAATCGGGGATTAGCGTTTCGCGATGCCCATGAAGTAGTCGGCAATGCTGTAGCCTATGGCATTCAGCAGGAAAGAGATTTAAGTGAATTGACGCTGACTGAAATGCAGGGTTTCGATAAACGAATCGAAGCCGATGTATTTGACGTACTATCACTGGAAGGCTCCGTCAATGCGAGGAATATTACCGGTGGCACCGCACCCGAGCAAGTGCACATTCAGGTAGCGGCAGGGCGGAAATTAATTTCTTAAAATTTTCTGCACCCACGCGCTAATATGATTTATCTCGTCCAATGACACGCTATGCGGCATGTACTCGTACTCATGCCATTCGAGTTTGTATCCCGCCTTTTCCAGTTGACCACGCGTGGTATACGCCATCTCGACCGGAATGACTTGATCGATCGCGCCATGCGCCAGAAATATCGGTATATTTTGATTAATCCCGGACTTTTCCGCTACGAGCTTGTCCGGTAAGGCTAGATATGTCGATAAAGCCATGATGCCTGCCAGCGAATGTAATTGCCGCAAACCAGCCTGCAATACGATCGCGCCACCCTGCGAAAACCCGGCCAGGATAATTCGATTCGCGGCTATCCCCGAAGCAATTTGCGCCTCAATTATTGCATCTACCAATTCTGCCGAGCTTCGAATGTTTGCCTCGTCAGGGTCAGAGGCGAGTTTAGCCGATTTGATATCGTACCAGGCGCGCATTACGAAACCCTGGTTAATGGTTACCGGTATCATTGGAGCATGCGGGAAAACAAAACGGATATTTAAATCAGAGGGTAAATCCAGCTCCGGCACAATGGGTTCAAAATCATGACCATCTGCCCCCAGACCATGCAACCAGATCACGCAACTATCGGCCGGACTGGAACCGGTTTCTATTACTATCGACGATTCAGACATCTACTTAATCACCTGCAAAAGCGGGGATTATATTGCCAGCCTTATACAATTCGAAATATTTTTATAAATTGCTCAATTCTTGCAAGAATTTTATAGTTAAGGCTGATTGTGCAGAGAATGTATTCAAAGCTGGGGTTTGGTTTAAAAATCAAACTAGCCGGTTTTACCCACCACTTCTATCGACTGACCTTCGATTTCGATACAGTCACCGGCACTAATTTTTTTCCGTTTTCGCGTTTCCACCTCACCGTTAACACTAACAAGGCCATCTGCGATGACCTGTTTGGCGGCACCGCCATTTTCAGCAATGCCTTCGAATTTTAAAATTTTA
>CAZYYM010000105.1:0-11709 GCA_964651385.1 uncultured Gammaproteobacteria bacterium
CCCAGACTAATGAAATCAATGGGTTACAGATGAAAACTCGCTAAAATCGTGGGTGTAGTGTTAAAGATGGGTTAAGGTCTGTAGGGGTTTATTGTTGTGTTGATTCCCTTTCTGTTTAGCATGAATGGCGTACAGAAAAGGAGTTGTATGATGCGTTGCAGAATTTTGAGGTTGAACGAAGTAAAAGTGTTGACTGGATTATCCCGCTCAACCATTTATGCGGAAATTGCCAAGGGGAATTTCCCAAAACAGGTGAAACTGACGGGCGCCCGTTCAGTTGGCTGGCATGAAAGTGCAATTGTTCAGTGGATTGAATCCAGGCAGCAGGCCTGAGAAACGGAGGATCGTAATTTACTTCACGGCTCTCAGGTTTCTTGAATCCGGCAGGTCAATATTTCCATCGGCTGCCGCGTCTATATGTTCTGACCACCACTGCATCATCTTTTTCCGTTTCTCAAGATAATCAGAACGGTTGTAGGCAGCCCGAATAGCATTTTTATCCGCATGCGCCAATGCGGCTTCAATCACATCAGGATCAAAGCCTTGTTCATTCAGCGTGGTGCTGGCTAAAGCCCTAAGTCCGTGAGAAACCAGTCGACCATGAAAGCCCATGCGTTTGAACGCCCTGTTGGCTGACTGTGAATTGGCAGAACGCCTGGGTTGATGATCTGATGGGAAGACAAACTCACGGTGCTCGGAAATGGGTTTCAGGGTTTCCAAAATGCTCAGTGTTTGTTCTGTAAGCGGCACCACATGAATACGGTTTTTCTTCATGCGTTCGGCAGGGATCGTCCACAATTTCTTTTGCACGTCAATTTCTTCCCATCGGGTACCGGCCGCCTCGCCGGGCCTGACCATAGTGTGCAACTGCCATTCAATCAAGCTTCGGGTTACCAGTTTGGTGTTGGATTTGGTTAATCTCGACATGAGTTCGGGCAGTTCAGAAGGCTTGAGTGTGGGTAGGTTAACAACTTTGGGTGCATTGAAGGCCTTGCCAATACCCGCCAACGGGTTGGCATGAATGACACCGGTGTTAACCGCGTAAACCATGACCTCATTGACCCAGCGACACAGTTTTTTGACAGTCTCCAGCTTGCCATCTTCGGCAATTGGGGAAATCACCTGAATGGCATCGACCGCGTTGATTTTATGAATGGGTACTTTGCCGAGCTTGGGGAAGATGAATTTCTCCAATCGATCACTGATCTTGTTGTAATAGTTTTCCGAGACATCCGGCTGTTTGAGTTTGAGCCATTGATTGGCGATATTACGAAACGTGTTGGCATAAGCTTCGCTGGCCTCTCGCGCCAATGCTTGTCGGTGTTCTTGGGGGTCAATGCCGTTGGCCAGTACGGTGCGAAGTTCCTGGGTTTTATCTCTTGCGAGGGCAAGTGAGAGATCAGGATAACTCCCCAAACCCAGGTTGGCTCTCTTCTTAGTGATGGGGCGGGAGTAGTTGAAAATCCAGAGTTTGGAGCCGGAGGGCTTTATGCGCAGGTACAATCCTTTGCCATCAGCCAGGCTGTATTCTTTGTCTCTTGGTTTGGCCAGCCGTATTTCTGTGGCCGTTAGTGGCGTTGTGACATTCATAGTAACACCCTGAAACGCAGTTTCGGTTCAAGATCCGTTTTCCGACCTGAACCCGGGATAACTTGCAGTGTTACAATAAATTCTGGATTTGGCAAAATCTTGTCGGATGACAAAAGCCTCTAAACAAGGGGTTTTCTAGGTTTTATAAGGCTTTCCGGACGATACCGGATGTTATAAAACGTTGAAATGGTGCCCAGGAGAGGACTTGAACCTCCACTTCCGTTAGGAAACTAGCACCTGAAGCTAGCGCGTCTACCAATTCCGCCACCTGGGCATGGCGCGGAAATATACACCACTAATTTTCATTGTCAATCTAGATGTGGAGGCTTCTCGAAGCTTTCTATATACTCGCGATCTCAATATGGAATGCCTATGCCGAAAAAATCATCCCGCCTGACTCGCGACCCGTTTGAAGCGCGCGAATCGGCCAAATATGAGCGACCGATTGCCAGTCGCGAATATCTGCTCGACCTTATCAATAAGTACAAGGTACCGGTTTTACACGATCATATCGCCGAGTCGCTGAAATATCACGACGAAGAATCTTTCGAGGCATTGCGACGACGTTTAAATGCGATGGTGCGGGATGGCCAGATATTCCGCAATCGACGTGGCGGATATCTGAGCTTTGATCACATGGATCTGGAAAAAGGCTATGTCCAGGCGCATGCCGATGGTTTTGGTTTTCTAACGCCTGAGTCAGGTGGTAAAGACATCTTTCTACCTGAGCGCCAAATGCGTAAGCTGATGAATGGCGACAAGGCGGCTGTAAAAATTGCCAGTTATGATAAACGCCGCGAACGTTCGGAAGGGGCGTTGATTTCGGTGCTGGAAAGGGCGCATCAGGCGGTCGTGGGTCGATATTACAGCGAAAGCGGTATTGAATTTATGATTCCCGACGATAAGCGCCTGACCAAGGACATATTGATTAATCGCGATGTTGGCCATTCGGCTAAACCAGGTGATATTGTGGTGGTGCGTATTTCCGAGTATCCCGGGCAGCACAGCCAGGCAATCGGCATCGTCGAGACTGTGCTCGGTCAGGATAATGCCCCCGGCATGGAAGTCACAATTGCGGTGAATAAACATGGCATACCACATCAATGGAACTCAGCTGTACTGAATGAAGTCGAGGCCTTTGCGGATAGAGTCGCCAATGCAGACAAGAAAAACCGCATGGATTTACGCCAGTTACCGTTCGTTACGATTGATGGCGCCGATGCTCGCGATTTTGACGATGCAGTATATTGCGAACCGATCGCAAAGGGGTTTCAGTTATACGTAGCGATTGCCGACGTGGCGCATTATGTTCGCATCGATTCGGCGCTTGATACTGAAGCAGTCAATCGCGGTACCTCGGTCTACTTTCCCGGTGAAGTCATCCCCATGTTGCCGGAAGTGTTGTCGAATGGATTGTGTTCATTGAATCCGAAAGTTGATCGGCTTTGCCTGGTTTGCTGTATGGAGATCAGCCACCAGGGTGTGATTAAAAATTATAAGTTTTCCAATGCGGTCATCCATTCGCACGCGCGATTGATATATGACAATGTTGCTGCGGCAATTTTCGATAATGATGACAGGGCGCTAGAGGCCATTAAGTCGGTCAGGAAAGATCTGGAAAACCTGAAATCGGTCTTTCAGGCGCTCGCCAAGGCGCGCAAAAAACGCCACGCAATAGAATTCGAAACCCGTGAGGTTACCTTTAAATATAACGACCAGCGTAAGATCGAATCCATTGTGCCGGTAGAGCGCAATGCGGCGCATATGCTCATCGAAGAATGCATGATTGCTGCCAATATCTGTGCCGCAAAGTTATTAAAGAAAAACAAAATCCCGGCGCTTTATCGTATTCACGAAGGCCCTAATTCAGACAAACTCCCCAATCTGGCTGAATTCCTCATGAGTTTCGGCATTAAACTCCCCAGCCTGGAACCGACACCGGGCGACTATGCGGACATTATTGAACAGGCTCGTGTCAGACCCGAATTTGACATGATCCAGACGGTCATTTTGCGTTCGATGCTACAGGCCAGCTATAGTCCGGATACCAAAGCTGGCCATTTCGGGCTCGCATTGAGTGACTATGCCCATTTCACCTCACCGATTCGACGCTACCCCGATCTACTCGTGCATCGTGCCATCAAGCACTGGATAAAACAGGGTAATAACCGGGATTACGGATACAATCTAGCCGCGATGACGGCTTTGGGAGAAAGTTGCTCACGCAACGAACGACGCGCGGATGACGCGACACGCGATGCTGCTGACTGGTTAAAATGTGAGTTTCTGCAGAAACATATTGGCCGGCAGTATAGTGGAATTGTTACCGGAGTTACCAGTTTTGGGTTGTTTGTACAGATTGATGAGCTGCTAATCGATGGTCTGGTTCATGTCACTTCGCTAAAACGCGATTATTATCATTTTGATCCGGCTCGCCACTGTTTAGTGGGCGAGCTAACTAGCAGGTGTTATCAATTGGGTGACAGGTTAGTGATTGAAGTTACTCGCGTCGATATGGAAGAACGAAAAATCGATTTTGATCTGGTCGCGACGTTAGATTCGAAAAATCAGAAATCACCTAAGAAACGCGAGAGAAAAAAACCAGCTATTCAAAAGAAAGGCAAAAAAAATCTGGCCAGAAAATCGCATAAAAAGTCGTTGAGCGGGAATGTAGCTAAGAAGAAAGGCCGATGAGTGAGTCGAAAATCTACGGCATTCATGCGGTAGAAAAGTTTCTACAACATTCACCAGAGCAGAGTATTGGTCTGATGGTAATCGAACGTCGTAATCCACGATTACTTTCGATAATTGGGCAGGCTCGAAAGGCACAGATACCTGTTCAATTTACCAGCCGGGAGGAACTTGCCCGACTTGTTGGCGGTGCCAAACATCAAGGTTGCGTATTAACGATCCGGGTAATCGAAGGTCAGCAAAAGAGCCTGGAACAGTGTATTTCCGAATTGTCCAGGGAGTCGCTATTTCTCGTACTAGACGGCGTGCAGGACCCGCACAACCTCGGTGCCTGTTTACGTTCCGCTGATGCGGTCGGCGTCGATGCCGTGATTATTCCCAAGGACCGCTCTGCCAAGCTCAACGCGACCGTCCGCAAGGTTGCCGCGGGTGGGGCAGATTCGGTGTCTCTGATCGAGGTTACCAACCTGGCGCGTAGTTTAAAAGTGCTCAAAGATAGTGGGGTATGGCTTTATGGTGCCAGTGAAAATGCGCGATCCAGTCTCTACGACATTGATTATCGGGGTCCGACGGCATTAGTCATGGGCGCTGAGGACAGCGGTTTGCGCCGACTCACCGCAGAACAATGCGATTATCTGGTTAAAATACCGATGAGAGGTGTAGTTGAGAGTCTGAATGTTTCGGTTGCAACCGGTGTATGTCTGTACGAGATTTTGCGCTCGAGAAATGGCTGCTAAAAGCCGGTTGTATTAAGGTCCACGCTCCGGTATTATCCGCGCTCCGTTAACTTCTCGCTCCACTGCCAATCCAGTCAGGGGGCTTTACCCATGAGGATGTTATGAGACATTACGAAGTCGTGTTTCTGGTCCACCCTGACCAGAGTGAACAGGTGCCCGCTATGGTCGAGCGCTACCGCAATATGATTGCTGGTTCTGGGGGTGTAATACACCGTGAAGAGGACTGGGGTCGCCGTCAATTAGAATTTCCGATCAAGAAAATTCACAAAGCACATTATGCGCTGATGAACATTGAATGCGAGCAGGCAGCACTCGACGAACTCGAAAGTGCCTTCCGATTTAACGATGCCGTTCTGCGATATCTGACATTAAACTGTAAAGCTGCTGTCACTGAAAAATCACCTATGTTGCTTGAAGTTGAGCGTGAAGAATCCGCTAAATCGGCAGATCGTAAACCGACGCCCAGAGTCGAAGTCGAGAACGAAGATAAAAATTCGGATGCAGAAGTCGAAATCAAAGCAGAAACCACCGAAGCAGAGGTCGAGTAGCCATGTCACGTTATTTTCGTCGTAAACGTTTTTGTAAATTTACCGCCGAAGGCACTGTAGAGATTGATTACAAAGATCTTGAAACCTTAAAAGAATACATTACCGAAACCGGCAAGATTGTACCCAGTCGTGTGACGGGTACCAAAGCCAGGTATCAGCGTCAGCTGGCAACTGCGATTAAACGCGCGCGCTTTCTGTCGCTCCTGCCATACACTGATCAGCATAAACTCCGGTAATTAATCGGGAGTTGCCGGATGCTGGCACTGGCAAGGTACACCCTTAAAGGTCCGTATTATGCGGCTGGAGTCGTTGCAGTTCTGGCGATACTGTCCGTATTTTTTCCGTTGGTGTCCGGTAATCCGATGCTGGGCGCAGTGGTGGCTATGTTGCTCACTTATACTGCTGGAGCGCTAGTCGGGCTGATTATATTAACCCAGGGAATACAGTCGGGGCTTAAAGCAATTGTCGTCTCGATTCTGGGTATTACCGCCGTCGCGACATTGGTTTTACAGGCACCGGGATTGGGTATTTCAATTGGCTTGATGCAGTGGCTACCCATTGTGGTATTAGCGCAGACCTATAAAACGACTAATTCGCTGGCGTTGACTCTACTGGCTGGCGTGGCACTTGGAAGCACAGCGGTGGTTACCCAGTTTGTTGTTTGGCCGAATCTGGAATCGGATTGGGCGGTAATGGTCCAGCAGTCGCTGGCAAATCTGTCACAGGGTCAGGAATATAGCGGCGTCGAACTGGGCCAGCATATTCGCCAGATGATGCATTGGCTTATTCTGGCGCTGGTAGCTTCGCTCTATTTGTTATATGTGTCCATCGTCATGATTGCGCGCTGGATGCAAGCCAGACTGGCCGGCTCGGATGGATACAGGAAAGAGTTTCAGAATCTAGCGCTGGGGAAGCCGTCGAGTATCTTGGCCGCTGCCTTGTTGGGTCTGAGTATCTGGTTAGGCCAGGACTGGTTAATGAGTCTGGCAATTCTGGTTGCCGCAGCTTTTCTGTTCCAGGGCATAGCTGTGGTGCATGCAAGGTTGCTGACAAACAGGTTCCGGTCGATGTTAACCGGATTGTTTTATTTGTTACTGTTGATTATTCCACAGGTAATGGCTTTAACGGTCATAGTCGGAATCATCGATAACTGGTTATTTTTTCGCAAACGCGGAAAAATAGAAACTGATAATTGAAAAGAGGAAATCCGATGGAAGTTATTCTTTTGGAAAACATTGAGAACCTGGGATCTTTGGGTGATAAAGTTGCAGTAAAGTCCGGTTTTGCGCGTAACTATCTAGTCCCGCAGGGAAAAGCGAAAATGGCGACAGCCGCCAATCTGGCTGAATTCGAAGCCATTCGCGTCGAGCTCGAAAAAACAGCTGCCGATGCGAAAGCCAAAGGTGAAACAAGGCGAGCGGCGATTACTGCGCTGGGCAATATAGAAATTACTGCGAAAGTCGGTTCAGAAGGTAAATTGTTCGGCTCTATCGGTACTATCGATATTGCTGACGCCATAACTGCGGCCGGCCATGAAGTTGAAAAACGAGATGTTCGCCTCCCTGAAGGCGCCATTCGCAGTACCGGCGAACATCAAATCGATATACATTTGTACACCGATATCGACGTGACAGTGAATATTGTTGTTGTCGGTGAAGAATAGAGCCATCGCTTAAGTCCAACTGAAAAGTTAGAATATAAAGGTCTTTACGTTTGTGGAGGCCTTTTTTTATGGAACCAATTTTGTCAATCACCGCTAAACGCCTGTGGTTTCGATAAACTAGAATTCGGTGTCGATGTAGTTTAAATGCAGTATCATATCGACCCATAAATTCATTCGTCTATAGTCTCTATGTCAGAAATAACCAGCCGCGTTACCGAATTGAGCCAACGTGTCGATGACCTTAAGGTACCGCCGCATTCGCTCGAAGCCGAGCAGTCGGTCATAGGTGGATTAATGCTGGATAATCAGGCCTGGGACAACATCGCTGATGTTGTCAATGAGCAGGATTTCTACCGTCACGACCATACCTTGATATTTCGGGCCATCAGCTCGCTGGCTGACGAAAGCCAGCCCTACGATGTTGTCACTGTATCCGAATGGCTGGGATCGCGTAACGAACTCGATTCGATTGGCGGTCTGGCCTATCTCAGTATTCTCGCGAATGACACGCCGACCGCCGTCAACGTCAAGGCTTATGCCAATATCGTGCGAGAATATTCGATATTGCGCGCGCTGATTCAGATCGGTAATGAAATTTCTGCCAGTGCTTACAATGCCGATGGCCGGTCCAGTAAGGAGCTGCTGGACGAGGCTGAACGCAAAGTGTTCCTGATAGCCGAGCAGGGTGCTGGTAACCGCGAGGGTTTCGCGGCTATTAATGACCTGCTCGGTAAAGCAGTTCAACGTGTCGAGGAAATGTATAAAAGCGGAGAAGCCCTAACAGGCATCTCCAGTGGTTTCAGTAATTTCGACGATAAAACTTCGGGGCTGCAAAAATCTGATCTAATCATCATTGCCGGTCGACCATCGATGGGTAAAACGAGTTTCGCGATGAATCTGGCCGAAAATGCCGCTATGGGTACTGAAAATTCGGTTGCCGTCTTCAGCATGGAAATGCCGGGCGAGCAACTAGCCATACGTATGATGTCCTCACTTGGTCGCATCGATTCGCATAGCCTGCGGACCGGTAAACTTGACGATCAGGACTGGCCGAGGTTGATATCTTCGGTCAATATGCTCTCCAAAGCGAAATTATTCATCGATGACACGCCGGCTTTGTCACCTACAGAAGTCCGTGCAAGGACACGACGTTTAAAACGTGAGCACGGCCTCGATCTGGTGATTATCGATTATTTGCAATTAATGCAGGTAGGAGGCAGCACTGAAAACCGGGCGACAGAGATATCCGAAATATCGCGTTCGTTAAAGGCCCTGGCAAAAGAACTCAATATACCCGTGATTGCACTCTCACAGCTCAATCGTAGCGTAGAGCAACGGCCGGACAAACGACCTGTGATGTCAGACTTGCGTGAATCGGGTGGTATCGAACAGGATGCCGATGTAATCCTGTTTATTTATCGAGATGAAGTATATAACCCGGAAAGTAATGATAAGGGTACCGCCGAGATATTAATCCGTAAACAGCGTAATGGTCCCATCGGTATGGTACGCCTTGCTTTTCTGGGCCAATACACCCGTTTTGAAAATCTCGCCTACGAGGACTACGGGGAAATTTTTGAATAAACATGGTCTAAACCGGCACGCCTGGGCGACTATCGATTTAAACGCTATTCGTCATAACTATGGATTGCTAAAACAAATTTCAGGTAACAAACGATTGATCGCCGTGGTCAAGGCCGATGCTTACGGCCATGGCGCGGTCGAAGTGGCGCAGGCTTTGCCCAAGGCCGACGCATTTGCTGTTGCTGCCGTCGGTGAGGCGATTGCCCTGCGTCAATCAGGAATTAAACAGAAGATACTCGTGCTCGGTGGTTTCATACGGGCCGATGAGTTACAAACCTGTATAGACCATCAACTCGACCCGGTTATTCATCAATTCGACCATCTTGAACATTTACATCGTGCCGATAACCTCAATGGACTCCAGGTCTGGGTGAAAATTGATTCGGGAATGGGTCGCTTAGGATACCAACCCGATCGCATCGCCGAAGTACTCGACAGGCTTGACCGGCTTCCGGTGCTCGGCCCGGTACGTCTAATGACCCATCTGGCCAGCGCCGACGATGCGAACTCAAATTTTTCCGAGCAACAGCTAACTGCCATCAACGCGCTTGATTTGCATGGTTACGAATGGGGCATAGCCAATTCCGCCGGTATTCTCGGTTGGCCAGATGCTCACAATACATGGGTTCGCGCGGGTATTGCCATGTACGGTGCAAATCCCATGTCTAATCGTAAGCAGGCAATCGTCGATCTGAAGCCGGCAATGCAGATGAAAAGCCGAGTGCTCGCGGTAAATCCGCATAAGCAGGGAGACGTCATTGGCTACAGTAGTACCTTTTGTTGCCCGCACGACATGACTATCGCCGTGATTGCGGCGGGTTATGCCGATGGCTATCCGCGTTTAAAAGTGGATTCTGCACAGGTGAAAATTAACGGTCAGCTTTGTGAAATTGTCGGTCGTGTCTCTATGGACATGATCACCGTCGACGTCAGTGGCCTCCAGGCGGTAGAGGTAGGCGATGAAGTGACTTTGTTCGGCAATGATCCAGAAGCCAATGATATTGCAGATTGTTCCCAAACCATCGCCTACGAAATCTTTTGTAATGTCGGCGCTCACGTCAAACGAGAATATCTTGGCCAAAGCACGGATAATGCGTAATTTAAACTGGCAAAGCTAACCAATAATCCGTAAAATCGCGCCTTCAAATTATGCGCCTGTAGCTCAGCTGGATAGAGTACTCGGCTACGAACCGAGCGGTCGGGAGTTCGAATCTCTCCAGGCGCGCCATATAAATCAAAGGCCTACGATAATACGTAGGCCTTTTTTATGGGTGGGGTAACAGTATTGGCAAATTAACTGTCTTTTTGTGATAATTGCTGGGTGACAAAATCAACAATGTATAAAAGATACCGTTTCCCTCCAGAAATAATTCAGTATGCGGTGTGGCTCTACTATAGATTCAATTTGAGCCATAGGGATGTTGAGGACTTACTGGCTCAGCGGGGGATCATAGTCAGTAGAGAATCCATTCGACTTTGGAGTAATAAATTTGGATCAAAATATGCATCCAGGTTGCGTAAAAAGCACCAGGGATACGGCGATACATTTTTCATCGATGAGGTGTTTATCAAGATTGATGGTGAGCAACACTATCTATGGCGAGCTGTGGATCAGGAAAGCTTGCCCCATGAGCGTAGCGAATGCTGTGGGTATGGTGAAGTTGTCGATGTTTTCTTACAGAAGCGACGCAATGCAAAGGCTGCAAAGCGATTTTTCATGAGATTGATGAGAAAACACAAAGGTGAACCAAGGAAGATTGTAACAGATAAGTTGCGCAGCTATGACGTCGCCCATCGTGATATAATACCTGAATCTATTCATGATAATGGCCAGTATGCCAACAATCGAGCTGAATTGTCTCATCAGCCGACAAGAGTCAGGGAGCGGGTTATGCGCAAATTCAAATCTATTAAACAAGCCCAGCGATTTTTGAACATTCATGCGACGGTTTTTAACCTATTCAATTTAGGGCGTCATCTGATATCTGCCAAGAATTATCGAATATTGCGGACTCGTGCGTTTACGTCCTGGCAAAATGCAGTGGTATAAAAATCAAGGTAGCATGCGTTTTATTGGGACTTAAGTAGTTAATTTGGCAATACCTGTGTGATTATTGCGCAAGTTTTGCACTAGCAATACGATTTAAACTCACACCCGATTCGGCTGCTTCAATCGCAAGATGACGATGCACTTCAGGAGGAACTCGAACCATGAATTTGCCACTATATTTACGAGTTGATAAAGGCATAGGTAGTTCTTCTTTGCCTTTAGTCATATCTGAAATGCAATCTTTAACGACAGAACGAATGCCTTTTAACGCTTTTTCAGGAGTAGATGAAAGCCAACTAAGGCTCGGGAATTCTGCACACAAGCCTATAAACTCTTCATCCTCATCAGACCACAATACGCGGTAAGTATATTTATCACTTTCAAGAACCATGTCGCACCTCGATTTTTTCGATAGCAAGTAATACTTGCCTGACCTGGTAGGGCTTAGCTTTGCCTTTGTGGTTTTGAATATTTACACGTGGATCCCCGGGCCAGGGCGTTTTATAGACACAATGACTACTACCGCTCTGGCGTGGTTTCCCGAAATAATGTAAGCAAACCTTTTGAAGATCACTGAATTTAGCCCCTTTGGGGTTTGCTTCCATATCTTTCAAAATTTTAGCAATGCCACTCATTAATATATAGTAGCACTATTGATACTGCATTCAAGTGTTCTATTTACACACAACGCCGCGCTCACCCGCGCCCAAAGTGGAGGGGCTTTTGTGTTAAAGTGTAGCGTAGCGAAACACACAAAAGGCGCGGAGCTTCGGGCGTCGGCGTGCAGCGCTTTGTGTACGCCCAGCATGGGCATGAACTAATGGGGTGTAAGTCCCCCGTAGGAAG
>CAZYYM010000106.1:0-11698 GCA_964651385.1 uncultured Gammaproteobacteria bacterium
AAACATACGCAACGTAGAACAAGGAGAGAGGAGAGGGAAAAAAAAAAAATAAAAGTAAAAAAAAAAAAACAGAACAAAAAATCTTTTTAACCCCCTTTTTTTGTAGCTATAGGGAGATTGATAAATATCGCGTGGTCCCCGCCGATATTGCCCGGCGTCGTCTAAAAAATATTTGCCTAGCTTATTTACTAATGCTGGAGAAAGCAGATTATTTCGAACTATGCCAGCAACAGTTTGAAAGAGCAGATAATATGACCGATCAAATGGGTTGTTTATCGCCAATAGTCAATTATCGAAATAGCATCCGCGATCATATTGTCGATGATTTTTACCGCCAATGGCAAGACACCGCTTTAGTGATCGACAAGTGGTTTAGTGCGCAGGGTTCGTCCTATATCGACAATGCGCTGGATACAATAACCCCATTGTTCGAACACGATGCCTATACACCGGATAATCCGAATAGAGCCAGGTCCTTACTGGGTTCCCTGATTGGAAATTCCTGTGCTTTCCATCAGACCGACGGTGCAGGATATCACTTTATTGCTGATCGGATAATGGAACTGGATGCAGTAAATCCACAGGTTGCAGCGCGTATCGGCAACGCGTTTGTACACTGGAAAAAATTACTTCCTGCGCAGGGCAGATTGATGCGGGTAGAGATTGAACGTTTGCTAGGTTGTAGTCGGTTATCGAATGATCTAAACGAGTTATTGACCACAAGCCTTGAAGACTAATGACACCACATATCGATGTCATTTTGCCGGGTTTGTTTCAATTACCTTTGCCAGAACTGAATGACGAATTTTTAGCCGACGAGTTACCCGCACTCAACCACATTTTGCGTTTCGCGCATAGACTTCCCAATCGGTTTGAGGATTTCGAGCGCATTTTTGCCGATAGCCTGGGTTTGTCCGATCAATGTGTTTTGCCTTTTGCCAGCGCCTTTGCTGAAAAGGATGAATCGTCTACACAGCTCCTGTTATGCCAGGCCATTCATTTAAAGCCGGATGTTCGCAATGCGTTTGTTTTTCCGCTGGATGATTCGAGTCAAACCCGGGATGACATTAACAATATAATCAATAGCTTATATCAGTTATTTAAAGAAGATTTTGATATATCGGAATTAACAAACGGGCTCTGGCTAATGCGTCTCAATCACTGTGAGGCGCCCCGCCATTATCCGCATATTCTTTCGGTCATTGGACGCAAGGTCGATCCCTATATTAAGCAGTCCCGACAGATCTTACCCTGGTATCAGTTAATCAATGAAATGCAAATGTTTATGCATTCCCATGAAGTGAATCAGAGGCGATTGTTGGAGGGACTATTACCAATTAACAGTCTTTGGTGTTGGGGAGCCGGGGAATTTGCTGTGCCTCCAAGCCAGGATATGCAGTGTTTTTGCGATGATTATATGCTCACAGCATATGCCAAAAGGGCCGGACTAAGTGTACAGGCTCTGGATGAAATGACGGATGCTGAACTCGCATCTGATGGTCTTTATATTGATTTAAGCCTGCTTCGCGCCTTAAAACTGGTCGCCAATGAAAATATACATTCGATATTGTCCAGGATTGAATTGAAGGTATTCAAACCCTTAGTCAAAGCAGTCAAGTCAGGACGGATCGAGATTTTACTGCGGGCAGGACACAACAATGATTATCATATATCGCATTTTTCTTCGTTCAAGCGTTGGCGAAAATCCGCTAATTTACTATCGATATAAAAATGAACCGCGATGACCTGGTTGAGCGTACCTTTGATCAAACGGATTTTCAGACCAAATCCGATATGCACCCGGTCTTCCGGCGAGTGCTTGCAGCGCGGGGCGTGAAGGCATTCGAACAATTTGATTATCAGCTTAGAAATATCCTGCCGTTAGATCAGCTTCGCAATCTTTCCGAGGCTGCGGAATTTCTCTGCCAGCTTATCCAGCAAAAAAAGAAAATCCTGGTATTTGGCGACTATGATGCCGATGGTGCGACCAGCACGGCATTGTGCATTCGGGCGTTTAATCTGATGGATCATTTCAATATTGATTACCTGATGCCGGACAGGTTTGTCGATGGCTATGGACTTTCTAAATCGGTTGCAGGCCGAATCACTGAACAAAGCCCAGATTGTGTCATTACAGTCGACAACGGGATTGCCAGCATCGAAGGCATATCCCTGTTGCGGGCTCACGGTATCGATGTGATAGTCACCGATCACCATTTACCCGCCAGCGAAATGCCCGATGCATCGGTTATTGTCAATCAAAACGCCTGGCCGGATGAGACTGCCGGCAGGAATCTGCCTGGCGTAGGTGTCGCGTTTTATCTGATGCTTGGAATCCGCAGCAAGCTCCGGGATTCAGGCTGGTTCGAATCGGGCAGATTCGAACCTAACCTCGCTGCATGTCTCGATCTGGTTGCGATCGGTATTGTCGCTGATCTGGTACCTCTCGACTATCAAAACCGGATACTGGTTAGCGAGGGGCTGAGACGCATTCGCGCTGGAGCCTGTTGTGAGGGCATCAAAGCATTGGTTCGTGTCGCGGCAAAACATCTGGATAATTTAACCAGCACCGATATTGCTTTTGGAATTGCCCCCAGAATTAATGCAGCCGGGCGGCTAGACGATATGACCATAGGAGTTCAATGCCTGCTTGCCAATACGGCGGATAGTGCCGTAGCCCTAGCCAATGAACTCAACAATATTAATCAGCAACGCAGGTCATTACAGCAACAAATGGCGGACGAAGCTGCGCAGCATTTAAGGAATTTAGATCAGCAGGAATTGGGTTTATTAAAAAGTATTGTGTTATTTCAGGCCGGCTGGCATGAAGGCATCGTGGGAATTGTCGCCTCCAAATTAAAAGAGAAATACCATCGTCCCTGTATTGTATTTACCCGATCTGGAGATGGGCAATTGAAGGGTTCTGGACGCTCGATTTCCGGAATTCATTTGCGCGACATGCTCGATGTGGTTGATAAGCGTCTTCCAGGCAGTATTTTGAAGTTTGGTGGCCATGCCATGGCAGCGGGTCTGACCTTGCAAACCGAAAGCCTAAAAATATTTACCGAAGCATTTGAAGCGGCTATTACAGAGTTTAGCGATCCAGCCTGTTTTTGTCTTGCAATCGAATGTGACGGCGAGCTGGAAGCCGATCAGCTCAATTTGTCATTTGCCCTTGATTTACAAAATTTAAGCCCCTGGGGGCAGCAGTTTCCGGTACCCAGCTTTGTCGGCGAGTTTGAAGTTGTTAACCAGCGGATTCTCGGAGGTAAACATTTGAAATTAACCATTCAGGCAGACAGCCAGAGTTATATTGATGCAATTGCATTTTTCCAGCCAACCGGTGTGTTAGACAAGCAGTATGAGAAAATATGCATTCATTATGAATTGACTGTCAATCGATTCCGGGGCGTTGATTCAGTACAATTATTGATCCGGGATATTCTCTGATCTAAAGATTTTGATTTAAGTATCCATAAGCTGGAACTGTAAACCCATCGCTTTCAGGCACAATATTGGTGCCTTTGGAGCGGGCTCTATGAGAGAATAGAAGTCTGTTTAACGCTTGAGTGTCCAGGTGTCGCCTTGCAGAAAAAATCGCATATTGCACTACCTTCTTTCGCAACCGTCGAAAATGTTATTGAGGAACTCAAACCGGGTTATCCCGTTTACTGTTTACGGCCTGCAGAACTGAAACGTCAAGCCAAGTTCTTTCTGGATTCCTTCCCGGGAAGAGTGATGTACGCGGTCAAGTGCAATCCTCATCTGACCGTATTACAGGCCTTATTCGATGCGGGAATTCGCCATTTTGACACTGCATCGTTGGCAGAAATCGCATTGGTTCGTGAGCATTTTCCACAGGCAGATTGCTACTTTATGCATCCGGTGAAAGCACGTGCTTCGATACTCACCGCGCAGGATGTGTACAGTGTCGATCACTATGTCATCGATCATGTCAAGGAGCTGGAAAAAATTATTGAAACCACCGGTAGCGGAGATGGGCGCGTGATTCTGGTTAGAATAGTAACTCCGGTACATGATGCACAATATCGGCTTTCAGATAAATTCGGGATTGCCGCTGCAGAAGCCGCAGAACTTTTGCAAAAGGTACACAAGGCTGATTTCCAAACCGGTGTTGCATTCCATGTTGGCTCACAATGCCGTACGCCTGAAGCTTTTACCGACGGCGTCAAGACAGCCCTCGATGTCATTATCGAAGCCAATGTGCCGGTTCATTACCTGGACGTCGGTGGCGGTTTTCCAGCCCTTTACCAAGACGACAAGCCACCAGCGCTCGAAGATTATTTCAAAGTTATAGAAGAGGCATTCGATGAAGCCAAAATTCGTCGCGATTGTGTTCTGATGTGCGAACCGGGCCGCGCGCTGGTTGCAAGTGGCTGTTCATTACTGGTGCAAATTCAACTGCGCAAGGAAGACAAGTTGTATATTAACGATGGCATCTATCAAAGTCTGTCGGAAACCCTGGTTGGCAAAATAAAACTTCCTGCCAGGTTAACTAATCCATCGCGGCAGATATCCCGAAAATTTCAGAATTTCACCATACTTGGCCCGACCTGTGATTGTCTTGATATATTACCATACCCGTTCCTATTACCCGAGGATGCAGAAGAAGGTGACTGGATTGAAATCGGTCAGGTAGGGGCCTACTCCAATTCGGCTGCAACCCGGTTTAATGGATTTTTCCCGGAGACCTTCGTATCGGTGGATGCACCGCCGCTGATACCTTTTTAATTGTTTTATGGTCCACTAAAAATATCAAAGATTGGGTTATCTGGAACAATCTTCGGGTGATGAAAGTAACAACCTGAGGAACCGTGAAAATGAATGTGCCCCATTTTTTCGGGATATTATTTCGGTGTGTTTCTATAGTGCGTAAACTGAGTTTGAGTTTGCTGACCAGATCCCTATGGAGTTAACCGGTTTTTCAAGAAAATCGACGACGCCTTTTCTCAAAGCGCTTTTAACGGTTGCTATATCGCCGTGTGTGCTCATAAATATAACAGGCAACAAAGATACTTTCCTGGTGAAAAACATCCAGCATTTCGAGTCCGTCCATGTCAGGCATGAGAACATCGGAAATGACGCAACCTCGAGTACCGGCTTGATAACTGTGCAGAAACTTAACCGGATTTGGGAAGGCCTCGGCACAGTAATCTGCAGATACCAGCAAAGCGGTCAGAATCTCCAGTTGAATTGGATCGTCGTCTACGATAAACAGGACTGGTTTTTGGCTGTAGTGGATGTGGCTTGCCCGGAAATATCTTTATAAATTAGTATAGGTGAATAACAAATAAATATGTTTTGCCGGAATGGATATACAGGGCGTCAAATGAGGGCACGTAGCCAACTGAATCGGTCCTGATAACGAAGGCTTATTTGTCGGCTTCAATGCCCTCCAGGCTTTCCAGCAACTCTTCGTCGAGCTTTGGGACTTTAATCAGATCTTTCTTGTCTTCGCTCAGTGATTTTATCTTTTTATTGGCTTCTTTACACAGCCCGTGTAATTTACGAATTTGCTCAACTAGAGGCGTGGTCTTTTCTGTTAATGCTTTCTGGGTTTCAAGCTCCGCTTCGAGTTTGTTCTTTTCTTTACGGGTGGATTGAAGTTTTGATTCGGTTTGGGTGCGAAGCTTGGCTTCGTCCAGTTTTTGTTTTTTTAAGGTTTTCAGCTTTTTAATCACGTTTTCGGGCGTATCGGCCAACGCTTTGGAAATGGCTTTAAGTTTGCTTTGCTTCTCAGCAACTTCCGCCCGGGCCTTTTTCAACGCTTCCGCATTTTCACTCTTGCCGATTGCCAGTTGTCTTTCGGCTGTTTCGCGGGCCTGGGTGGCGATATCGACCTGTTCCTCAGCTTCAACCCGGGCATTTTGGCTGGATTCAGCCTGTGCCTTCATTTCGGCAATTTGTGTATCTGCTGCTTCACGAGTTTTAACTATATTTATATCGGCGTCTTTTGCACGCTGTATGGCTCTATCAAGAGCAGCTCTGAGATCATCAGTGCTACATTCGGCATCTAATCCCAGTGCATCCGTGGCGGCACCCATTAAAATTTGTTTGCTGATGGCCAGGTCTTTCCAGACCTTCAACTGAATATCAACATCTGTTTGCGTCACTATTTAATAGCCTCGTATGTAAAAATTGGCGACGCACTTTACCATAGAAAAATAATAAAAGCTCTATTCAAAAAAGAAAATTATGGCCTTTTTCGGCGGAATTACATTGAACACAGTAAAAGATTCAGTATCCAGAATCTCGGTTCACCGGGCCTGTTTCTATTCCACATTGCATGGTGCTATACATCAGGTAGAATGCCGGTCTTTTACTGGCAGATAAATATCTTGGAGACCAATCAAATCAGTTTGCAAATCGAAGATCTGTGCGCCAGGATCGATTTGCTTCGGGGGTATCTTTGACTACGATGCAAAGAAAGAACGACTCGAGGAAGTATTGCTTGAGCTCGAAAACCCTGATGTCTGGAGTGAACCCGAACAAGCGCAACAATTAGGTCGTGAAAAATCGACTCTCGAGACAATTGTTCATGGTCTCGACAAAAATAGTCAGGCATTGCTTGAAGCGACCGAATTACTCGAGTTGGCCATTCTCGAAAGTGACGAAGCAACGGTAGTGGAAATCGTCACCGACCTGCTAAAAGTCGAGACCGATGTAGGCGAACTCGAATTCCGTCGCATGTTTTCGGGTGAGATGGACGAATCAAATGCCTTTCTCGATATACAATCCGGTTCGGGTGGCACCGAAGCTCAGGACTGGGCCAATATGCTGCTACGTATGTACCTCCGTTGGGGGGAGGCACGGGGCTTTAAAACTGAATTAATCGAAGTTTCTGACGGTGATGTTGCCGGTATTAAGAGTGCCACGGTTAGATTCGAAGGTTCTTATGCATATGGCTGGTTACGAACCGAAACCGGTGTGCATCGACTGGTGCGTAAGTCACCGTTCGATTCGGGCAACCGGCGGCATACCTCATTTGCGGCAGCATTTGTGTCACCTGAAGTGGACGATAATATCGATATTGAAATCGATCCCTCGGATTTACGCATTGACGTTTATCGTGCCAGTGGGGCCGGTGGGCAGCATGTTAACCGAACCGAGTCGGCTGTGCGGATTACCCATTTGCCAACCAATGTGGTAGTGCAGTGCCAGAATGATCGCTCACAGCATAAAAACAAGGCCACGGCGATGAAACAGCTTAAGGCTAAGTTGTACGAACTAGAAATTCAATCGCGCAATGCACAGGCACAGAATGTAGAGGACAGCAAGTCGGACATCGGCTGGGGCAGCCAGATCCGTTCTTATGTACTCGATCAATCTCGCATCAAAGATTTACGTACCGGTGTTGAAACCGGTAATACCCAGTCCGTACTCGACGGTGCTATAGATCAATTTATCGAAGCCAGCCTGAAAAGCGGGCAATAACGGGTAAAAAAACCTCATGAATAATGTAACTAATGACCAAGGTACACCTATCGATGAAAACCGGCACATCGGTTTACGCCGGGATAAGCTCGACCAACTGAGAGCACTGGGCCAGGCCTACCCGAATCAATTCAAGCGAACTGATTTTTCGCAGTCCTTGCTCAATGAGTATGGAAGCTTAACCAGGGAAAAACTGGAAGAAAGAGCGGTTAAAGTCAGTTTCGCCGGGCGTATGATGTTCCAACGCGTGATGGGAAAAGCGTCGTTTGCTCAACTTCAGGATATGAGTGGCACAATGCAGATATTTGTCCAGCGAAACGCGATTGGTGAAAACGTCTATGATGCCTTTAAACAATGTGATATCGGAGATATTTTTGGCGTCACTGGAGTTTTGTTCAAAACCAGGACTGACGAACTTACCATCAAGGTGAAGGAATTGACCTTGTTGACCAAATCACTAAGACCCTTGCCGGAAAAATTTCACGGACTGACTAATCAGGAACAGAAATACCGCCAGCGTTATATCGATTTGATCATGAATGAAGATTCGCGACGAGTTTTTAATATTCGCAGTCAGACCATGAGCTTTATACGTCGATACATGAGTAGTGCCGGATTCATCGAAGTTGAAACACCGATGATGCAGGTAATACCCGGTGGCGCCACCGCACGCCCATTTATCACACATCACAATGCGCTGGATATGGATTTATACCTGCGTGTCGCACCGGAGCTTTATCTAAAACGTCTGGTTGTCGGCGGCATCGAACAGGTATTTGAAATCAATCGTAATTTTCGAAACGAAGGTCTGTCGACGCGACATAATCCCGAATTCACAATGCTCGAGTTTTATCAGGCCTATGCAGATTATGAGACATTTATGGATCTGACCGAAGATATGATTCGTCAGCTTTCGCAGTCTGTACTGGGCACCATGGTCATTAAGTATCAGGGCGAAACCTTCGAGCTGTCAAAACCCTTTGATCGTATGTCAGTGACTGAATCGGTGTTGAAATTTAACCCGGATCTGGATGGTTCAAAATTACGGGATCGAGACTACTGCCGTTCTATTGCCGATGATATGCATATTAAAATAGAACAAAGTTGGGGTGCCGGCAAATTGCTGATCGAGATATTTGAAAAAACGGTTGAAGACCAACTCATGCAGCCAACCTTTATAACGGCTTACCCGACGGAGGTGTCGCCATTATCCAGACGAAACGACAAAGACCCATTTGTTACCGATCGATTCGAATTTTTCGTCGGTGGGCGGGAGCTGGCGAATGGTTTCTCCGAATTAAACGATCCTGAAGACCAGGCCGAGCGTTTTCAACAGCAGGTACAGGACAAAGAGTCAGGTGATGACGAAGCCATGCACTACGATGCAGATTACATTCGAGCGCTGGAATACGGCTTACCACCGACAGCGGGCGAGGGTATCGGGATTGATCGCCTGGTGATGTTGTTGACCAATTCTCCGAGTATCCGCGATGTTATCCTGTTTCCGCACATGCGTCCTGAATAAGTCTTTATATCAGCTTGTATTGTAATAGTCGTTATCAACACTAAACTCTAAACAAGACCAAACAGGCGGGGCAAAATGGAAGCGGTTTTGATCGCAACCTCCAGTATTGACATGCATGCTGTCGTTGTCATGTTATTAGTGATTGTAGCACTCGGTCTGTTTGCCAGCGAACGCATCCCGGTGTCGACTACGAGTCTACTGATTCTCGTCTTTTTGACGCTGTTTTTCGAGTTGTTCCCCTACCAATCTGATAGTGGTGAATTGCGTGCCAGCAGCTTTTTGGTCGGATTTGGCCACCAGGCGTTGATCGCTGTTTGTGCACTGATGATTGCCGGTCAGGCACTGGTGCGAACCGGTGCGCTCGAACCTATTGGGCGTCAGCTTGCCAGGCTCTGGGCCGTCAGCCCATTATTGTCCTTTCTGGCAACCCTGGTGATTGGCGCTATTCTCAGCGCATTTGTGAATAACACGCCGATTGTGATATTGCTTTTGCCCATCGTTATCAGTGTTTCTTTGAAAACGTCGACTTCGGCTTCAGATTTATTGATGCCCGTGGGATTTGCCACATCTATCGGTGGCATGGCGACCAGTATCGGGACATCGACAAATCTGCTCGTTGTGGCGGTAGCAACCGAACTCGGTATGCGAGAATTTGGTATGTTTGATTTTGTACTGCCATCGGTGATTGCCGGCAGTGCCGGTTTGGTTTATCTCTGGTTAATTGCACCAAAATTGATTCCTAAACGTGAGGCAAGGTTGCCTACCGTGTCGCCACGTCATTTCAATGCACAATTACGTATCCACGACGAAAGTATAGTCCATGAAAAACCGCTGTCGGAGGCGATAGCGCTAGCGGGTGGCAATCTTGAAGTCAGTCAGATTTTACGTGGAAATGAAAATACAAGGCTGGTGGCATTTCCCGATATGGTATTGCGTAGTGGTGACAGGATTTTGCTAAAAAGTACGCCAGAACGATTGAAAGAACTCGAAACGGTATTGGGTGCCAGCCTGTTTTCGGAAGATGAACGTGTCGACGACGAACACCCTTTACGTGATTCCACCCAGCAGATCGCAGAAGTTGTAGTCGTGCCGGGATCTTCATTGGATGGTCGTACATTGAGCGGAGCTCGTTTTTCCGACCGCTATCAACTCATGGTTCTGGCATTATTTCGATCCAGTAAATGGGCGAGTCAGCCCGGTACAGAACATATTGAAGAGACGAGGTTGCATTCTGGTGACGTGTTACTGGTACAGGGTGCAGTGAAAAGTATCAAACGGCTGAAGTCCAGTCGCAATTTACTGGTACTGGATAATAAAGCGGCGGTACCCATTTCATCCAAAGCGCCATTGGCTATGTTAATCATGCTGTTTATTATCGCAACTGCAGCACTCGGCGTTTTACCGATTGCGGTCAGTAGTCTGTGTGGTGTTCTATTAATGTTAATGACAGGTTGTCTGAAATGGTTCGATGCAGCCAGGGCGCTCAGTACGCCGGTCATTTTAATCATAGTCGCTAGTCTGGCGATGGGTACTGCGATGGTAGAAACCGGTGGTGCAACCATTATTGCCAATGCTTATGTCGAAGTAACTCAGGGTCTATCTCCAACTTTTATCCTCAGCGGCCTGTTGATGATGATGGCGCTATTAACCAATGTCGTTTCTAATAATGCTGCAGCAGTCATCGGTACGCCGATTGCTATAGGAATCGCGCAACAACTCGGCCAGCCTGCCGAACCTTTTGTATTGGCGGTCATATTCGGCGCGAACATGAGCTTTGCTACACCGATGGCATATCAGACCAATTTGTTAGTTATGAATGCCGGAAATTACCAATTCTCAGATTTTGTTCGCGTAGGGCTGCCGCTGGTTCTGATTATGTGGTTATTGTTAAGTTTCCTGCTACCGACTTTGTACGGCATGCATTGATTTAAGCTATTGATACCAATCATTTCTGCCAGCAGGTAGAATCTTTTTTTTTGCGGAAGGGTTCGTCGATGAAAGACAAGCTACTCATTATGCTCGATATGCAGGATGCCATGAACAGTCGCGTTAATGAAAATTGGCGACAAGCTGGCAACGCCTGGTACCGAGCAATCTGGACCGAATGTGCGGAAATGCTCGATCACTACGGCTGGAAATGGTGGAAACATCAGCAACCGGAACTCGATCAGGTTCAGCTCGAACTGGTTGATATATTCCATTTTGCGATGAGCGACTATCTGTTAGACCAAACGGATAACAATGCCGTAGCAGACCGGATAATTGGAGAGCTCGCCGATGCGGCTAACGAATCTGATATCCGTACTGCCATCGAAAACATGGCGCAAACCACGATTGCCAATCAATCCATGCATTTTTCTGATTTTTCTAATATGATGAATTTAATCGACATGGATTTTGATCTTCTTTACCGTATGTATGTCGGCAAGAATGTACTGAATTTTTTCCGTCAGGATCACGGTTATAAGGATGGGAGTTACGTTAAGGTCTGGCAGGGCAGGGAAGACAATGAGCACCTTGCCGAACTATTAGGCGGGCTAGATAGTGGAAGTATCGATTTCAAGGAGCGGATTTATTCCGGCCTTAAAGCAGCCTATCCGAAACAGGAGTCGTAATAGTGAGTCTGGTTATTATTTAGCTCGCTTGCCATGCCTTGAGAAGTATAAAGTGAATACGTTCTTATTCGATCGGACGAATTCCAATATAAATTCCTTTTTT
>CAZYYM010000107.1:0-11567 GCA_964651385.1 uncultured Gammaproteobacteria bacterium
CATCGGATGCCCCGTAGTTGGTGGCGATTTAAGTTCACACTTAGCCTTCGCCACTCTGCCCGCAGCCGGTGTATTTTGAGTCGACAATTAAGGAGCTGGGAGTGAAATTCAGGGCTAATGCCTATCAGACCGAATCTGCGAGCGAGTTTCCGTAGTCGCCACGGGATGCGACCGTTGGGCTCGAATTTTGACGACGAAGTCATCGATCATTAGATCAATGCAGCTCGATTCGAGCAGTTTGGATACGACAGACATGTCATCGACTGAGCATTAACCCGGTGCTTTGAGTGGGCTTGAGCCTCGCAACACCAATTTTTTAATTTAACGAGCAAAAGAAGAATATGGCAATTATCCAATGTATTTCACCGGTCGACGGTCGCGTTTATGTCGAACGGCAAACCGTCACCGCCGAAGACATTCAGCTGGCTATAAGAGCTGCTGCCACAGCGCAAACAAAATGGAAAGATACACCTATCGCTGAGCGCAAGGCCTTGTGTAGTCAAGCGGTCGATGCGTTTCTCACACATTCCGAAGTGATATGCGAAGAGTTGACATGGCAAATGGGGAGACCAATATCGCAGTCGCCCGGGGAAATTGCCGGATTCGAGGAACGTGCAAGGCATATGATCAGCATTGCCGATAGCGCGCTTGCTGATGTCAAACCCGAAGCAAAAGTTGGCTTTACACGCTATATAAAGCGTGAAGCGCTGGGCGTAGTGTTCGTTGTCGCACCCTGGAACTTCCCCTATCTGACTTCGGTTAATGCCATCATGCCGGCATTACTCGCAGGTAATACGGTGATTCTCAAGCATTCGGCGCAAACCCCTTTGTGTGCCGAGCGTTTACAGCAGGCGTTTGACGAAGCCGGATTGCCGCAGGGTGTATTTCAGCATTTACATTTAAGCCATAGCGATACAGAAGCTGTCATTCAGTCACCTGAAGTTAACTTCGTCGCTTTTACCGGTTCGGTGCAGGGAGGTGAAATGGTCGAGCGCGCAGCTTGCGGGCGATTTATCGGTATAGGTCTCGAGCTTGGTGGCAAAGATCCGGCCTATGTGCGTAAAGATGCCAGCCTGCAATATGCGATCGAAACCGTCACCGACGGAGCAATGTTCAACTCGGGTCAGTCCTGTTGCGGTATCGAGCGCGTTTATGTCGATGAATCAGTGTTCGACGATTTCGTCGATGGTGTGGTAAAGCTTTGCCGGGATTATCAGCTTGGTCGATCCGATGATACCGCTACGAGCCTTGGGCCAGTGGTTAAATCCGATGCAGCAAAGTTTGTGCGCGGGCAAATTAATGATGCAATCGCTGCCGGCGCCAAAGCCTTAATTGATCCACGACAATTTGAAGCCAATGCCGATGGTACGCCCTATCTGGCTCCGCAGGTACTGATTAAAGTCAATCACAGCATGCGGGTGATGACCGAAGAAAGTTTCGGCCCGGTGATCGGTATTATGTCGGTTAGCGGTGATGAAGAAGCGATTGAACTGATGAACGATAGCGAGTTTGGACTAACAGCGGCGATTTTCACCCAGGATGAAGCCGCCGCAATCGAAATTGGTAATCGGGTCGATACCGGTACCTGGTTTATGAATCGCTGTGATTACCTCGATCCGGCGCTGGCCTGGACCGGAGTTAAAAATTCCGGTCGTGGGTGTACGCTGTCTTCAGTAGGATTTGAGCAATTGACACGACCAAAATCTTATCATTTAAAAACTGTCTAACCCAGGACTTAACAACATGAATGCTAACTGGAATTATCCGACTGCGGTGCGTACCGGTGCCGGTCGAATCAGCGAACTCGCGGCTGTCTGTCGTGAGTTGAATATGAATGCGCCATTACTGGTAACCGATCCGGGGCTTGCCGGCTTAGCGATGGTGACCGATGCCGTCGCCCAATGCGAACAGGCCGGTTTAAAAATCGGCTTGTTCAGCGATATTAAACCGAATCCGACCGGCAGTAATGTCGACGATGGCATCAAAGTTTATCGCACGGGTAATCACGATGGCGTGATCGCCTTTGGCGGCGGCAGTGGACTCGATGCCGGCAAAGCTGTGGCGGTCGCGGCCAATCAAAGCTGTTCGCTTTGGGATCTGGAAGACGTCGGTGACAACTGGTTAAACGCTGATCCGGACAAAATTCCACCGATTATCGGTGTGCCGACGACTGCGGGTACCGGGTCGGAGGTCGGTCGCGCCTCGGTGATTGTCAACGAAATTGAGCACAGGAAGGCCATTATCTTTCACCCAAAAATGTTGCCGGCTGTCGTCGTACTCGACCCCGAGCTGACTTTTGGTTTACCAGCCGGATTAACTGCGGCGACCGGGATGGACGCTCTCTCACATAACCTCGAAGCCTTCTGTTCACCGGGTTATCATCCGATGGCCGAAGGAATTGCCATCGAAGGTATACGCTTGATCAAGGAATTTTTACCGACTGCTGTGTCCGATGGCGCCAATATAGAAGCGCGTACCCAGATGATCGTGGCCTCGTCGATGGGTGCTACAGCGTTCCAGCGAGGTCTCGGTGCGATGCACGCGCTCGCGCATCCACTCGGAGCCGTTTACGATGCGCACCACGGTATGCTGAACGCAATACTGATGCCGTATGTGTTGAAGGCGAATTACAGTGCTATAAAAGATCGAATTCCTCGGCTGGCACGTTACCTGGATCTTGATCCTGAATTCGACGCATTCCTGAACTGGATACTGTCGATCCGGGAGGAGATTGGTATTCACCATCAACTCTCTGCAATTATTCCTGAAGACAGCCGTTTGTCTGAAATAGGTGAAATGGCTGTAGTTGATCCGTCAGCGGGTACCAATCCGATATTGCACGATATGGCGGCTTATACCGAGATCGCTAGGAACGCATACAACGGAATGCTTTAGTGAAGAGAAGACGGTTTATCCAGTGTGACGTAATCAGTCCTTGATTGCCACCATGAAAGCCTGGCAAATTCAACGAATCCATCCGCTTAGCGAAGGTGACGAAGCCCTTGTAGCTGTGGATGTTCCTGTTCCCGCACCTGGGCCGGACGAAGTTTTGATCAAGGTATCGGTGTGCGCCATGTGCCATACCGAACATTTGTGGATGGAGAAGGAAATTAAATCCGTCGCCAATATCACCGATACCGATGTGTCCGAATTCCTCAAACTAGCCGCACAAATGAAACTGACGCCCGAATACCAGGTATACCCGATGGATGATGCAAACCGGGCGCTAGGGGAACTCAAGCAGGGTAAAATTCGTGGCGCCAAGGTGCTGAGAATTCAATAATCTGGATTTGAGTTAATACCGACCCCGTTTCCCGAGCAACTGTTGACAGTATCTCGGTGACGGCTAGAATGGATACACGAGTGTGTATCCAAATGGTAAAATAATGACTAAATCATCCGCGCTAAGAATTAGGATAGAGCCTTCGTTGCATCAACAGTTTATCTCCACTTGCAAAGCTCAAGACGTAAAGGCTTCTCAAGTGTTAAGGAATTATATGCGCCAATTTGTGGCGCAAAATGCTGAAGGCAAACAAAACCAGCTATTCATAGAAGGAAAGAAATGAAGCGAGAAAAGGAGTTTTCTTTTTATGAGTTTTTTGCTGGTGGCGGCATGGCTCGCGCCGGATTGGGCGACAATTGGAAATGCGAATTTGCCAACGATTTTGATTGCAAGAAAGCGGAGAGTTATGTTCGAAACTGGGGGGTAGATCATCTTCAAGTAAAAGACGTAAGGAATGTAGATGCTAGTGAACTACCAGGCGAGGCCGATCTCGTGTGGGCGTCTTTCCCTTGTCAAGACCTGTCGCTTGCCGGGAACGGAGGAGGATTGAAATCAGAGCGTAGCGGCTCATTTTGGCCGTTCTGGAAAGTCATACAGAGTTTGGGTCAAGAGAAACGTAATCCAAAAATAATCCTGTTAGAAAATGTTTACGGGGCGCTTACGAGCCATGGCGGTAAGGATTTTTCTGCCCTGTGTTCCTCATTGATAAAAATTGGATATTCAGTAGGCGCCGTTGTCATTGATGCAGCGTACTTTGTTCCTCAGAGCAGAGTCCGTTTATTTATCATCGCCGTTCGTTCTGGTCTGGATGTCCCGGATGAATTATTGGCAAATGGGCCAGATCCAATATGGCATCCAAGCTCTGTATTGAAAGCAGGGCAACAGTTATCCAGGAAAGCTAGAGATCAATGGGTGTGGTGGAATATTCCTGAGCCTCCACCACGAAAGCTAAACTTCATTGACATTATTGAAGAAGAACCTATTGGTGTCACTTGGAAGAGTGACAGTGACACCAGGAAGCTACTCAATATGATGTCAGAAATAAACCAAAAGAAAGTTGTACAAGCGCAATCTGCTGGTTGCCGCATGGTGGGAGGGGTTTACCGGCGCACTAGGAATGGCGAGCAAAGAGCTGAGGTAAGGTTCGATAATGTGTCGGGTTGTTTGCGCACTCCATCGGGAGGATCAAGCCGCCAGTTACTCCTGATTGTCGAGGGCAAGCGTGTTCGATCTCGGCTGCTTTCTTCTCGCGAAGCGGCGCGACTCATGGGTCTGGATGATAGTTATATTCTCCCTGATAACTACAACACCGCATATCACCTGGCAGGAGATGGCGTTGTAGTGCCTGTTGTTGCCCATCTTTCCAGATATTTGTTTGAGCCTGTCTTACGAGCAAACAGGAAAATACAAAAAAAGGTGGCGTGATGGATCTTGATGAAATTAAAACACCACCATTTGAGACGCATGACCTTAGGAAGAATCTCTCCAAATACCTCGATACGGAATTCAAAGGCAGTAAGGTTGGTAATTACAAATTTGGTGTTTATGCGTTCTTCGATTATGACGGAGAGCCGATATATGTAGGGCAAACAAATGAAATGTTGCGGACTCGAATCCGACGGCATCTTACCAATCAGAGAACGGATGCTGTAGCCATGTCCGTGCTAGATCCATTCGAGGTTTATGAGATAGAAGTCTGGCCATTACCGAAATTCGACGACCTCACGAAGAAGAAAAATCCGGATAAATACCGGGAAGCTTGCGAACATCTTGATTCGCTTGAATATGTCATTTTTGAAAAGGCTATCGTTGAATCAGAATTCAAGGCTATTTTGAATGAGAAAGACCCGCCCACTCCCAAGGTTGAAGTGCCTGTTCCTGATTCCCGACGAGGAAAGGTGGTTTCAGATGACGTTTATAAAATACGCAGCCATCCAGATTATCGGATTGCCCGAAGGGCATTGATATTAGCGCGCCTGGCGCAGGTCATTAGTGAGCGACAGGTACAAGCCGGGTTAAGGAAAACGCTCCTAACTCAGGCAAAACGTCTTCAATGGTTAGCTCAGCGTCGTCTAGACCATACTTCGAGTAATAATGAAAATAACAACGATGAAGCAGATGGGTGACGCTGGTTGTGGAACGTTCGGAGATAATGCGTCGCGTTCGTTCTGAGGATACAACCCCCGAGCTAATTGTTCGAAAATTAACTCACTCTTTAGGCTTCAGGTATCGGCTCTATAAGAAAGACCTTCCCGGGAAGCCTGACCTTGTGTTTTCCGGTAAAAGGAAAGTTATCTTTGTTCACGGTTGTTTCTGGCACGGTCATAATTGCAAAAGAGGAAACAGAGTACCGAAGGAGAATTGGGAATATTGGACAAGGAAGATCAAAGCCAATATCGAAAGGGATGGCCGCCATATTGGTGTACTTGGGGAGCTTGGGTGGTCAATTCTGATTATTTGGGAATGCGAAATAAAGAATCAGGACATACTAAAACAACGAATTATTGAGTTCCTAAATGATGATCGTACATAGCCAGACGCTCCAGTCGATTTGTTCTATGCATTAGGAAGAGGATGTAACAATAAAAGAGATATCACCCCTTTAGCGCTTTATCCAGCGCGACCACTGGGTCAAAGATAGCCGCTTGTTCGGGCGCGTACTCTCGATGCCGGTAACCATTCGACCCGACCGGGTGATAGGTTGCGTGAATTTCATCTTTTCTAGCGATCAGGTCCTTAATCGCCTCGACCAGCGCCAATAAATCCTCCTCGGTAGTATAGAGTCCGAGGCTGGCGCGGGCCATGCCGCGCTTGCGTTCGATATCGGCTTCGGCATTGAGTGCGTTGGGATCTATGTCCATCGCCCAGAGTTCTCGTTTGAGCATTTCACGGACATAAGGGTGCGCGCAAAAACAGCCGTTTCGTACCTGGATGTTATGAAAATCGTTGAGTGCCGCTGCGGTTAATCCGTGATCGAAGCCTTTGAGGTTGAAAGTCATAGTGCCGGTCCTGGGGACATCGGCTGGAGCCGGTCCGTAAAGGTTAACCCCGTCTATGGCGGAAAGCTTTTCCCAGAGCATATCGATTAAGCGGCTTTCTTTTTCCCGGACATTCTTCATACCGATGCGCATGAGTACGTCGAGTACTGCGCCGAGTGTGATAGCGCCGACAATATTTGGTGTACCGGCTTCTTCGCGGTCGGGCAATTCATCCGACAACATATATTTTTCGAGATACACGTCGGTGACCATGCCGCCGCCTAGTTCGCAGGGTGATATGCCTGTCAGTAAACTGGATTTGGCGATGACGGCGCCGGGTGAGCCAGGGGCATATATCTTATGGCCCGAGAAAACCAAGGCATCGATGTCGGCGTTATCCAGCGTATTGCTTCGCATATGTACGGGTGCATGCGCAATCATTTGAGAGGCATCGACCAGAATATAAGCACCGACTGAATGAGCTAATTGAGCAATCCGGTGAATCGGTGTCAACGCGCCGGTGACATTGCTGGCACCGGTTACAGCGATGTAATTGATGTTTTCGCCATGATTCTTAATCAGATCAGCCACTACCTCGACATCAATTCCACCATAGGCAGCACCTTCACCCATAGCCGGGATATGTACCACTTCGCTATGAGCCCGATGCGGCAGATCGTTGGAATGGTGTTCCATTTCGGATACCAGAACGATATTGCGTTCCGGTCGCTGGCTGGATAGCTCGGTTGCAATGCGATTAAAACCGGCCGTGGCGCCGCTACCGCTAAAGTAACAACTATACTGATTTTCATCGGCGCCGACGAATTTAAGCACGCACTTGTGCGCCCAGTCATAGGCTTCACTGGCGCCACGCGCAGCATAATGTAACTTGCTATGTGTACTGGCGTATTGTTCGAGAAACGCTTTGGCTACCTCGAAAGCCGGGGCCATCATCAGCGTCGAGGCTGCGGAGTCAAGATATCGTCGAGGGCTGCTGTTACCATTAACGGTTGGGTAGACGGTATCTTTCCCAATAAAGCTAGTTTGGACTTTGTGTAGTAGCGGTAGGTTGCTCATTGTATTCATTTCGGCTGATGAAAGATTGTATTTTCACACAGGGGCTGGCAGTAAAGCAAAAGGCAATTCACACATGTCGATCGGGCCTGGATTTGGTTATCATGGTGTTTTTGTAACCATCTAATGAGGTTTTTAGTGGCGATCCCGCAGCGCCTATTTTATTCGTTGACAATATTGCTTTCGCTGTCTGCCTGCGCGAACAAAAACCTGCAACCGTATCTCGAAAACTACAGTGGCTATCAGAATCTAGTTTATGTGATCGATCACGGCATCCACACTGGGATCGTTATTGAAACAAAACACATACTGCAAATGCTCGGCCTCCAAGAAAGTCTGTACAAAAAATATCGATTCGTCGAAATTGGGCGTGGAGATGCCGGTTTTTATCAAGATGAAGAAGAAAATTCCTCAACGGCGCTTTCCGCATTATTCCTGTCGACGCCTGCTGTATTGCATTTGCGTGGGTATAATAATCCACCCTATAAACGTTACCCGCTGAGTCGAACCCTCGAAGTTCGGCTGTCCGGACAGGCCTTACAAAATCTGGCTGAGGCCGTCGCTGGAAGTTTTGTGTTGAATCATGGGAAGGCCGTAGAAGTGGCTAAAGGTAAAGACGAGCGTAGTCGTTTTTTCAAGGCCGATGGGACTTATCACTTGTTCTATACCTGTAACAACTGGACAGCCGAAATGATTCAGCTTGCCGATTATCCAATCAGCCATCGCTGGGCTTTTTTCGCTGACTCCGTGATGAGTCAGATAGAAGCGGTACAAGGTCGACTGGGTCTGGCCTGTCGGGGAACCGGTGGATACCGGTGTCAAACTAGTAGCGAGCGTGCGACGATACGATGATTGGTTTATAGAATATAGTTCCATCAGGAACAAAAAATAGAAATCAGCATCCCGAACGGGATAACTAAACAGCGGTACCCGCTGCATATCCCGAAGACCATGCCCACTGAAAATTAAAGCCACCGAGGTGGCCGGTGACGTCGACGACTTCACCGATGAAATATAAGCCGTCGACTTTGCTGCTCATCATCGTCTTTGATGACAAATCGTTGGTATCGATACCGCCAAGCGTTACTTCGGCGGTTCGGTAGCCTTCGGTGCCTGCCGGTTTTAATCGCCAATTGTTCAATTGTCCAGCCAGTTGAACAAGCCGCTGGTCGGTAATTTCAGCGAGTGGTTTTCCGGTCAGTTCAGGCCACCAGAGTGTTTCCAGTTCAAGTACCAGATTTTTTGGCAAATGCTCGCTGAGTAGACGACGTAATAAAATTTTCGGCTGGCTAGTCTTTTTTGACGAAAGAAGAATAGTCGCATCGATATCCGCTAACAGATTGATTGTTACTGTTTCGCCTTCCCGCCAGTAACTCGAAATTTGTAATACGGCAGGGCCACTCAATCCTCGGTGTGAAAATAACAGGCTTTCGGTAAAGCTCTGTCCATTAGCGGTGATTGTTACCGGAACAGAAACGCCCGATAGATTTTCTGATAGCAGTTTAAAGCCATCGGTAAATATGAAAGGTACCAGCCCTGCGCGAAGTGGCAGAATGCGATGTCCGAATTGCGCGCCTATGCGGTAGCCAAAATCGGAACCGCCGAGACTCGGAATCGATAATCCGCCAGTTGCGATTACCAGACTGGTACAGGGAAGCTCTACTGATTTACCAGCAATTTTTCCAGATAACCTAAATTCGCTAATGTTAGTCACTTCATCGATATCAGCATGTGTATTTATCTCAACACCTACCTCAATACATTCATTGATTAACAGGTTAAGAATGTCTTTTGATGAATTATCACAAAACAACTGGCCAAATGTTTTTTCGTGGTAGGCGATATTATGACTTTTAATCAGCTCGATAAAATCCCATTGGCTGTAACGGCTTAAAGCCGATTTACAAAAATGTGGGTTCTGTGAGAGAAAATTATCAGGCTCGGTAAATAAATTAGTGAAGTTGCAGCGACCGCCACCGGACATCAGGATTTTTTTACCGACTTTGTTGGATTTTTCCAGTACCAGCACTTTTCGCCCACGGGCTGCGGCAGTGATCGCACACATGAGACCGGCGGCGCCGGCGCCGAGAATGATGACGTCCCAGACCCGCTTGGGGGTGTTAGCGGCTGCTCTTGTTCGCACGCTCATTTGGCAGGGTTGCAATTTGAGCCTGGTTTGCTGCATGAGTAAGAGCCTTATCCCGCAAATCTTTCCAGCTTATGCCGTTCAATGTCACGTCTTTACGCAGGGAGATTAGCTTACCGATAATATTGCTTACCTCAGAGCGCATTACGTCTTCAGCAGGGACGAGCCGTGCGACAGCCTTGCCGCGCCTGGTGATGAGCACTTCTTCACCGAGGCGCACTTTTTCTAATAGCGCCGACAAGTGCGTTTTTGCTTCAAATGCGCCAACTTCGATCATAATTGCGCCCTATTCAACTAGTTAATTAAACTAGATTGTCATACATGGAGTGGCTTTACAAACCTTATTCTAACTGGTTCGAATTCTAGATTGTTGAAGTTGTAAGAGTCGCCGCTGAGTATGATTACCTCCCAGGTTTTAGACAAAGTGATTATCCAGCTGACTAGAGGCGTATGATAACTATTTTTTTGTTTGATATCTTATGATGGTAATATTTCGTATTAAGCCTTGGTATTTTTCGTACTAGTAGTATATATTTTTCGTATTAAGGTGAAAGGTTCTGTTTTTTAACAGGCCAGCCATGTATTTTCCGGAAAAATTATGTATGCAAGAATATTACAGCCACTGATTGAAGAAATGCTTGATGAATTTCGTATTCTTTACCTCACCGGCCCTCGTCAGGCGGGTAAGACCACCCTGGCACGTGTTATTGCAGAACGCCTGAATATGAGATATATCACACTGGATGACCAGGCGACATTGGCTTCCATCGAAAGTGACCCACATGGTTATATACGCTCATTAGGCGAGAGTAAGGTAGTGCTGGATGAGTTTCAATATACGCCGAGCTTGATTCCCGCCATCAAAGAGGCTTCTGATCGGCTAAGACCCGATGTAAAAGGAAAATTCTTGCTAACTGGCTCAGCGGATATCTTTCGTTCTGCCAGAACCCAGGAAGCGCTACCAGGGCATATGGCGAGACTGGAACTTTACCCCCTGTCTCTCAGTGAAATAACTGGCCATGAATTGAATATCATCGACTCCCTGCTGACGGGGAACTTCGAGTCGCGGTCATACCCATTTATCACTCGCGAAATACTTGCCAAACTGGTTTTGCAAGGTGGTTATCCCGAAGTACAGAATAAAAGCCCCAGAGCGCAGAATCTCTGGTTCAGATCGTATATCGAAGGTCGGCTTTTTAAGGACTTTGAAAGCCTGCATGCCGCGCGTGGGGACTATCATTCGAAATTACAGGCGATGATGCCTTATCTTGCCGGGTTAAGTGGCAACCTGTTGAAGTACTCAAATATCGCGAATGACCTTGAGTTGAATGATAAGCTGGTAAAAAACTATATTGAAATACTCGAGCTCATGTTCATTGTGCGTCGAGTGCCCGCTTATTTAAAAAACCGCGCCAGACGTCTAGCGGCGCGAATGCCAAAAATCCATTACATCGATACCGGGTTAGCCTGCCACCTGCTAGGTCTTCGCGATGAAGCGCAATTATTAAACAGCCGGTACTACGCTGGCTTGTTGGAAAACCTGATCTACATGGAATGTTGCAAGCAGGCATGCTGGGCACAGGAAGAAGTACATATGTATCATTTCAGAGACAACAAAAAGCACGAGGTCGATATCGTTCTGGAAAGAAGCAATGGCCAAATTATCGGTATCGAAGTCAAAGCATCCGCCAGTGTCAACCCGCACGATTTTAAGGGATTGAGAAAACTCGCCGAGTTTTCAGGCGAGGCATTTGGGCAGGGTTATGTCATTTATACCGGAGAGGACATTCTGCCTTTTCAACTGAGTGATAAGACGTTTTATGCGCTCCCTATGGGTTTGATTCTGGGCGATTTTGCGAATTCTCTAGTTTAATTTAATTCGTGGGCGTCGTCGCCGGTATTGCCCAACCTTGCACTGTATCCTGAGCTAATTGTAAAAGCCCACAAAATAGCCAGGCGTTTTTGCCTGGCTAAATTGAACCTAGAATCCTCGGTTGAGCGCGAAAAAGATGTGCAAGATATTGATGTGCATGGGGAATATGAAAAACGCGTAGTCACCTTGTTGGTGATGAGCGGTTTTTCAGAT
>CAZYYM010000108.1:0-11322 GCA_964651385.1 uncultured Gammaproteobacteria bacterium
AAATTACCGACAATAAACCCCGGAACCAGTCTGAATATTTCGGATAGCTCGCGAGCTCCCGACGATTCAATCATTTCTCGGGTAATGACACTGACACTGGCCGGTGACTCGAACAGGGGTTTGCTCATTCGTGATGCTGTTAATATGAGTGGTGATTCATCGAAAAAATCTGTCTCCGCAGCATCTAAATTTTGAGCGCTGGATTCATTGGCGCCCAGAAAAATAATGGTGATTAACAGCATAGGTAGTTGATTTGAAAAACTACGGATAATCACAGATGACATCTCCATTTCAGCACGAATTCGCATGGTATGCTTTTCAGCAATACAGTAATATTAGCAGGTCATTAAACCCATCGAGAAGAATTCCCATCGCCTCACCGGATTCCAGGCAAGACTATGTTTTTAGAAGATTATATAGGAAATACGCCGCTGGTAACATTACAGCGCTTAAATCCCAATCCGGGGAATCGTATTTCTCTTAAACTGGAGGGTAATAACCCGGCCGGCTCGGTCAAGGACAGGCCAGCCCTTAGCATGATCAAACAGGCCCAGGCTCGCGGAGAAATATCCCCCGGTGATACGCTAATCGAAGCCACCAGTGGTAACACCGGTATAGCCCTGGCGATGGTGGCGGCGATGCGCGGCTATCGCATGATACTGATTATGCCCGAGAATATGAGCGAGGAAAGGCGCAGGACTATGCAGGCATTCGGCGCTGAGATCATACTGGTAACGCAGCAGCAGGGCATGATGGGTGCACGTGACCTGGCCTTGCAAATGCAGTCCGAAGGACAGGGCAAGGTGCTCGATCAGTTTGCCAACCCGGATAACACTCGAGCCCATTACGAAACCACGGGTCCCGAAATCTGGCAGCAAACCGGGCAAGGACTGACACATTTTGTCAGCTCGATGGGTACCACTGGCACCATTATGGGTTGTTCGAATTATTTTCGCGAAAGGGCTCCCGATGTACAAATGATAGGTGTGCAGCCTGAGGACGGTTCAGTGATTCCCGGAATTCGGCGCTGGCCCGAACCCTATATACCAAAAATATACGATGCGACCCTGGTCGACAGGATCATCGATGTTTCGCAGCGGGAGGCAGAGGAAATGACCAGAGAACTGGCTCGTTGTGAAGGCTTATTTTGTGGTATCTCGTCTGGGGGTGCGACGGCGGCTGCTATTCGTTTATCCCGCGAGATAGACGATGCACACATTGTTACCGTGATTTGTGATCGAGGAGATCGTTACCTGTCGACCGATGTTTTTCCAGTAAGCGGCTGACGGGCCAATAGCATGAATGTATTTGTTTTTGATATCGCAACGGTACCGGATATTGATGGTTGTCGGCGCCTATATAATCTGCATGGGCTTTCCGACGAAGATGTTGCCAAAGCGGTGTTCCATATGCGGCGCCAGGAGGCCAACACCGAATTTTTGCGTCATCATCTGCATAAAATTGTCGCTATCTCGGCGGTATTGCGGAGCCGGGACCAGGTCAGGGTTTGGTCACTGGGTGATGAAGAATCCAGCGAAGAAGATTTATTGAAACGTTTCTATAGCGGTATCGAAAAGTATACGCCGACGCTGGTGTCCTGGAACGGCAGTGGTTTCGACTTGCCGGTGATTCACTATCGCTCATTATTGTATCCGATTAATGCAGGGCAATACTGGGAGAACGGCCAGAGTGACACCAGTTTTCGAAATAACAATTATCTTGGTCGATACCACGAACGTCATATTGACCTAATCGATGTACTGTCCGCCTACTCGCAGCGTGCTCATGTAGCGCTGAACGAAATTGCCAGTCTTTGCGGATATCCCGGTAATATGGGTTTGAGTGGTGACAAGGTCTGGGACAATTACCTGCAGGGAGACATCAAATTAATACGGGATTATTGCGAATCCGATGTACTCAATACTTACCTGGTATACCTGAACCTTCAGCGCAATAAGGGCCTGCTCGATCAAACGCAATATGAGCAGGAGTGTGCTCTGGTTCGCGAGACCTTAAGAAGTTCTGGAATGGAACATTTACAAGCTTTTGAAAAAAACTGGACCGATTAGTAGGAAAACTCACCATGGCTAGAAAACGTCGGTCAAAGCAGAGACCCGAACCTGCGATTGTGTGCATTGACGCGATGTCGCACGAAGGCAGAGGCATCGCCAGTATCAACGGCAAAACCGTTTTCGTATTTGGTGCGCTGGAAAAGGAACGTGTCAAGATTCAAATCCAGAAAACCGGTCGCAAGTTTGATCAAGCAACCACCCTCGATGTTATCGACGCGTCACCGCAGCGAATCGAGGCTAGATGCGAAGCCTTTGAGCGTTGTGGTGGCTGTAGTCTGCAACATTTATCAAATGATGATCAAATCGAATTTAAACAGAAAACACTATTGGAAATGATGCGGCACGCCGGCGTTAAAGCATCTGAGATTATTCGGCCCCTGACAGCTGACGGCTGGGGCTATCGTCGAAAGGCGCGCTTAGGCGTCAAATATGTTCGCAAGAAGGAGCGCGTGCTGGTCGGTTTTCGTGAGCGTAATTCACCGTTTCTGGCTGATATGGCTCAATGCGAAGTTTTGATACCGCGAGTCGGCAATCGTCTGAGCGCACTCGCGGAATTAATTGAAGGCCTCGATGCCAGGGAAAGCATTCCGCAGATAGAGGTTGCCGCAGATGATTCAAATACCCAACTGGTATTTCGGCACCTCGAAGCATTGTCAGACGATGATCAACAGAAATTGCTAAATTTCGCCCGGCAGACCGGTTTGTGGATCCAATTACAACCCGCTGGACCGGATACGATTACGAATTTATATCCGGATAAACAGACACTTTATTTTTCCCCCGAAGTGGATGGTGATATTCGCATTAATTTCACGGCGGTCGACTTCGTGCAGGTCAATAACGAGATTAACCAGAAAATGGTGGCTCAGGCGCTGGGTTATCTTGATTTAAAACCACAGGATCGAGTACTCGATTTGTTTTGCGGCCTGGGTAATTTTACCCTGCCGATGGCTCGCCGATGTCAGGCAGTAATCGGAGTTGAAGGTGATACCACCATGGTCAATCGAGCCAAAAGCAATGCGCTCGATCACCAGATTGATAATACCGATTATTTTGTTGCCGATCTTACCGAAATAGATAATAGTCGGCCCTGGATGAAACAGACCTTCGATAAAATACTGCTTGATCCACCTCGTTCAGGTGCGATGGAAATAGCCGGGATAATCAAACGTTTCAAGGCCAGTAGGATTGTTTATATTTCCTGTCATCCCTCAAGTCTGGTGCGTGACAGCCAGATTATCTGTAATAATGGATATAATCTGACCAGGCTCGGGGTGATGGATATGTTTCCGCAAACAGCGCACGTCGAATCGATGGCCGTGTTTGAAAGAATATAGAACTGGCTTTATCCCGTTCAATCAATAATTTTTTAAAATTAATGTTATTGTTGTTAGGCTACCACTGAGTCTAATATTATCCACGTACGTTCCAATTCTCAGCGGTAAGTGTCATAATTTTGTCCAGTTTATCACCAAATCTCGCGGATGCTTCATGAAAATTGTCAGCGCCATAATCAAGCCCTTTAAACTCGACGATGTTCGGGCTGCTTTATCCGAAATCGGTGTGAACGGCCTGACCGTATATGAAGTGAAAGGGTTCGGACGCCAAAAAGGGCATACGGAGCTTTACCGGGGTGCTGAGTATGTGGTGGATTACATACCCAAAATGAAAATCGAAATCGCTATCGATGACGACCGTGTCGATCAGGTAATCGATAGCATCGTCGATTCTGCCAAAACTGGAAAAATAGGCGACGGTAAAATCTTTGTAACCAATCTGGAAAATGTGGTCCGTATTAGAACCAGTGAGTCAGGTGCTTCAGCGCTTTAGACATATTATTTAATCCATTTGAACATGGCCAGTATAACCATGATTACTGCGCAAAATATTAGAATTTCGATCATATTGGGAGTTTACCGCTATTGCGATTAAAAATTTGGATCTTGTAGATTGCGCTGATTTACACTACTGCAATTATATTTTTCCTTGTTTCAGGTGCAACCGATTATGAGTAAATCTTCAACTCGAATGGGCATTGATATCGGCGGTACTTTTACCGATGTTGTTCTCGAAATTGACGAGTTGCAGCACTCTATCAAAGTATTGACTACCTACTCGGCACCGGAAAATGCGATCATCGAAGGGATGCAAAAGGTTTGTGCCAAAGCAGGAATCGAACCGTCGCAAGTTGAGCAAATCATTCATGGCACGACACTCGCTACCAACGCATTAATCGAACGACGCGGAGCTAAAACTGCGTTGATTACTACCGAAGGTTTTCGCGATGTCATCGAGATGCGCAGCGAATCGCGGTTCGAACAATACGATCTCAATCTGATCTTGCCCGAGCCGCTCTTGCCAAGGCAGCAGCGATATACCGTCAAAGAGCGTATTAGTGCCAAAGGCGATGTGCTGGTTGCTATTCAACGTGAGGATATTGAAGCTCTGATTGATCAAATAAAAAATCAGGGTTATCAAAGCATTGCAGTCGGCCTGCTGCATTCGTATATAAATGACCAACACGAAAAAATGATTCGTGACGTGGTCGCGGAAAAAATGCCCGAAGTGTCTATCTCCCTGTCATCCGAAGTTTCCCCGCAAATGCGTGAATACGAGCGCTTCAATACAGTTGTTGCCAATGCCTATATTAAGCCGATGATGAAAAGTTATCTCGACCGGCTGTCCGGACAGTTACGAAAAGAAGGCGTTGACTGCGCTATTTTCCTCATGCATTCGGGCGGTGGCATTATTTCGATTGAGAGTGCTGCTGAATTTCCGGTACGCCTGGTTGAATCGGGTCCGGCTGGCGGTGCGGTATTCGCTGCACATATAGCAGCCCGTTATGGTCTCGACAAGGTTTTGTCCTTCGACATGGGCGGGACCACTGCCAAGATTTGCCTGATCAAAAACCAGACGCCAAAAACCAGCCGCGTGTTCGAAGTTGCGCGTAGCTATCGTTTCAAGAAAGGATCGGGTATGCCGATTTCAATTCCGGTGATCGACATGGTCGAAATCGGCGCCGGTGGCGGTTCACTGGCATATGTCGATGCGATGCGCCAGATTCGAGTGGGACCTGAATCGGCAGGTTCTGAACCTGGTCCGGCCTGTTATGGGCGCGGTGGTGAAAATCCCGCGGTAACCGATGCTGATCTGGTGCTGGGACGTCTCGACCCGGACAATTTTGCCGGTGGCTCGATTCAACTTAGTACCGAAAGCTCGAGTAATGCGTTGCGGGCAAGTCTTGGTTCGATACTCGATATGGATTCACAGATTGCTGCTTATGGATTATCGGAGGTGGTCGATGAAAATATGGCCAATGCGGCACGGGTACATGCTGTGGAAAATGGCGAAGATCTATCGGCCTATACGATGATCGCCTTCGGCGGTGCGGCACCATTACACGCCAGCCGGCTGTGTGAAAAGCTCGGTATCGAAAGATTACTGGTACCACCGGGTGCCGGGGTTGGTTCAGCGATTGGTTTTTTACGCGCACCTTTCAGCTTCGAAGCGAATCGCAGTGTTTACATGAAATTATCTGATTTCTCACCTGAAACGATTAAAAAACTGTTAGCGGATCTCAAACAGGAATCGAGAGGGTTTGTGCGTAGCTGTGACGACAGCGCCCAGATTCAGACCGAATTCAAGGTCTATATGCGTTATTCGGGGCAGGGAGAGGAAATCCCGGTAATCATTCCGGCTGGGCAGGCGACTAACCCCGACGCTGAAACTTTTCAGGACTTATTCGAAAACGACTATTTCGCACTATTCGGGCGTATTGTTGATGGCATGGATATTGAAATTACCGTCTGGTCGGCTAACGCGACCACGCTAATAGCCGCGGTCGAACCGATTGCCGAACTTGAAGAGATATCAATTGCCGAGAAGGTCGGAAGCCGTGCGATTTTTGACCCGGCCATTGGCGAGGCGGTTGAATCGGCAATTGTTTTACGCAAGGATTTGCTGTGCGGGCACAAGGTACCGGGACCCGCCGCCATCACCGAAGACGAAACCACCATAGTGCTGCCGTCCAGCCGTTGCGCATTGCGTCAGGCCGATGGCTGTATCGATGTAACCCGGGCCTAGGAGACGATGATGACGCAAAAATCAAATACGGTATCAAATCAGATCATGTGGAACCGCATGATTTCAGTGGTAGAAGAACAGGCACAGGCTCTGGTGCGTACTGCTTTTTCAACATCGGTTCGCGAGGCTGGTGATCTGTCGGCCGGGGTCTACGATGTCGACGGTCTGATGCTCGCCCAGGCGATCACCGGTACCCCGGGACATGTCAACGCGATGTGTGATTCTGTGCCGCATTTCATCAGGCGCATTGGCTACGAAAACATGTTTGAGGGTGATGTTTACATCACCAACGATCCCTGGGAGGGCACCGGTCACCTGCACGATATTACCGTTGTGACGCCTTCGTTTTATCAGGGTAAGCTGGTTGGATTCCTCGCCTGTACCGCGCATATCGTCGATATCGGTGGTCGCGGTTTCGGGGCGGATGCCAACTCGGTTTACGAAGAAGGTCTTCAGATTCCTGTTATGAAATTTGCAGAACGCGGTAAGGTCGACATGACCTTGATCAATATTGTACGCACTAATGTGCGCGAGCCGGATCAGGCAGTCGGGGATTTTTATGCGCTGGCGACCTGCAATGAAGTCGGCCACAGGCGCCTGATCGATATGATGCAGGAGTTCGAACTGGCCGATTTAACCGGTATCTCGACCTTTATACTGGAAAATTCACGCCGCGCGACACTGGAACGAATTGCCGAGCTGCCGCGTATTAAGGCAACCGGCTCGATGAAAATAGACGGCTATAGCAGTCCCGTCGAACTGAAAGTTATGATCGAATTTGAGGAGGATCGGGTCACCTGCGATTTCGCAGGGACTTCGGGTCTCGATAAGAAGGGGATTAACGTGCCGCTGGTGTACACCAAGGCTTATGCCTGTTATGCGCTGAAATGCACGATCGCACCTGAAATTCCGAACAACGCGGCGTCTCTGGCACCGTTTGTTATTACTGCACCCGAAAACTCGATCGTCAATGCCGTGCATCCCGCACCGGTGGCTTTGCGTCATGTCATTGGTCATATGATACCGGATACCGTGTTTGATGCGCTCGATAAAATGTTGCCGGATACGGTACCGGCGGAAGGCGCGGGATGTTTGTGTAATTTCCAGGTATCTTTGCGGCCGCGTACCGATAAACCGGCCCCCGCCGATGCCGTACGGGCCGAAGTGCTCACATTCAATTCGGGCGGTTCCGGTGCAAGGGTGCATGCCGATGGCATGAACGCAACGGCATTTCCGTCGGGTGTGATGACCATGCCGGTCGAGGCCACCGAACACACAGGGCCGATAATTATCTGGCGTAAGGAATTACGCCCGGATAGTGGGGGTGCAGGAAAATATCGTGGCGGCCTTGGTCAGAACATGGAGGTCGGTGCAGTTGAAGGTCATGAATTCGATTTTTCAGCGATGTTTGATCGCGTCGATCACCCGGCACGCGGGCGGCAGGGTGGCCAGGATGGTGCTGCCACAACCATTGCCCGGGATGATGGTGAACCGATGAAAGGCAAGGGTAAACAATTCGTACCGGCTGAACGACGGGTCGTACTCGCTTTCCCGGGCGGTGCAGGGTTTGGCGACCCGCGAGATCGCGACCCGGCACTGGTTCGTCGGGATCTGGCGCGGGGTTATATTTCGGATGAGACTGCCAGTAGTATTTACGGCCTGAAGAAATCAGAAATCGAACAGATAAACGATGCAACAAAAAGAGGGGAGGCTTTGTAATAAGCTCGGCTGCTAATACCGATAAACCTGATCGGTCTAGCTACGATGTAGTTATCGCCGGTAGCGCCATGATGGGTGCGTCAACTGCCTGGTTTTTATCGGAAAATGTGGAATTCGACGGCTCCTGGGATACCAGCGACATTTTAGCCGAAGCTCCTCAGGCCGATACTGGCGACCTGGCTCAAACACGCCACGGCGATTCCTTTGCTTCGACAGAACTGGGTTGCAGCGGACTTGCGACCATGAATATAGTTAACGATGCTAAAACAACCTAAGAGGAAATAAACGTGAGCGATAAACCCGTAGTATTAATCGTCGGTGGTGGTAGTGGCATCGGCGCTGATTCAGCTAAAACCCTGTCCGAGAAAGGATATGATGTTGCTGTCATGTCATCATCAGGTAAAGGTGAGGCGTTGGGTCATGAACTCGGTGGATTAGGTTTTACCGGTTCGAATCTGGTGGTTAAAGATGTGCAGAATTTTGTCAACACAGCCATGGATCAATTCGGTCGCATCGATGCTGTAGTCAATTGCACCGGCCATGGACCGAAAGGCGATATTATGGAAATTTCGGACGAAGACTGGCATCTGGGTATGGATTATTATTTTACCAATGTGGTACGAATTACTCGGCTGGTGTTGCCGATTATGCTAAAGCAGGGTAAAGGCTCGATTGTGAACATCTCGACCTTCGCGGTGTTCGAACCTGATCCTGATTTTCCAACCTCGGCGGTTTTCCGTGCGAGCCTGGCAACCTATACCAAACTGTTCAGCAGCAAATATGCTGCCGAAGGCGTTCGTATGAATAATATCCTGCCCGGTTTTATCGATAGTCTGCCGGAGAAAGAAGACCGTGTGGCACGTATTCCTGCCGGCCGATATGCGAAGGTCCGTGAATTGTCTGAATCGGTTGTTTTCCTGGCCTCCGATGCATCGAGTTATATCACCGGACAAAACCTGCGTGTCGATGGTGGATTAACCCACTCTGTCTAGGCGACTGGAATGACTTAGACTGATGCGACATTTTGAGCTTGAAAAATATTTTTCACAATGGGAGTTCACCGCTCGCTATCACATGACAGCGTCGGATATGGAAAGCATGAGCCTGGCTGAACTCAAAAGCATGGCCAGTGAAGACGATCGTGCCGGTCTGGATAATTTATGGCTGGGTTATACCGAAACCTGGGGTGCGCCGGATTTACGCGAAACGATTGCGCAGACTTACCGCAATATGCAGGCAGAAAATATACTCTGTATGGCCGGTGCAGGCGAGGGTATCTATGCCACCATGCGTGTTCTGTTAGACAAACGGGATCACGTGATTGTCGTCGTTCCAAATTATCAGAGTGCCGAAACCGTCCCGCTGGATATTTGTCAGGTGAGTGGCGTAAGAGTCTTTCAGGAAAATAACTGGCGCCTCGATATCCAGGATGTCGAAGCTGCGATACGGCCGAATACGCGATTGATTTCGATTAACTACCCGCAGAATCCAACGGGTGCAGTCATGCCGCGGGAGGACCTTGATGCTCTAATTGCGCTGTGTCGAAAGCACGATATCTACCTGTTTAGCGACGAGGTTTATCGGGGTATTGAGCTGGATGTTGCCGATAGAATGCCGCAGATTGCCGATGTCTACGAAAAAGGAATTTCGTTGAATGTCATGTCCAAAGCTTACGGCTTGCCCGGTTTACGTGTAGGCTGGTTGGCCAGCCAGCAAGTCGGCCTGTTACAGAAGGTCGAACGTTATAAGCACTATCTGTCGATTTGTAATTCGGCGCCGAGCGAACGGCTGAGTGTTATCGCACTCAGGAGTCGTGACAGGATCCTCGAGCGAAATCGGGCCATCGTGCGCAATAACATCCTGGCGCTGGAACGCTTTTTTGGTGACTATCCGGCATTGTTCGAGTGGCAACGACCGCAGGGCGGATGTGTTACATTTCCGCGCTATATTGGGGAAGATGGTGTCGAGGCATTCTGCCGCTCACTCGTTGAAGATAGCGGCGTCCTGTTATTGCCGTCGTCGATTTATCGATCCGAACTCATGGCCACGCCGACCGACTGTTTCCGTATCGGCTATGGTCGACTGGGCGTCTTCGAACAAGGCATACAGGTAATGCGTGAGCATATCGAAAATAAATATACTCATCTATTAGGTTAAATCGTGGTCATCCACAGACGTTTCGTTGAGCCAAATTTATTCGAGGGGAAGCGGTGATGAGTCAGTCAGATCGAAATAAAGACTGATTGCCGGACGCCGGGCCGGTTGAGTAGAGGTATGATAGCCGGCATTTATATCCGCGTAAGCTTGTAAAGATGGAAAAAATATTTTGGTTTCTAGTCTGTCTGGTTTTGGCCTTGCCTGTGCAACAAACATATGCCCGGTCCTTAACCGAAACTGAAGATACATCGGTTAAGCCGGAGGACATGGTGATTGATGCCTGTTTGTCGGTTGCTATCATTACGGCTGATGCAGATGAGACTGCCGGGCAATTACGGAGGAGCTGCGAGGAACAATCATCCGGTATTGTGCAGGAGCGGCTATTTTTTGAGAAAAGTGTCGGTAATAACCCGTTCGCAATTTTGCCTCATCGTCCCAATTATCTGCTACCGCTGAGCTATTCGAAATTAGATCAAACGCTTTACGAGCCACAGCTACAGGGGAATGATCTGGATAAGCTTGAAACCAAGTTCCAGGTATCGCTTAAATATGTAGCCGCCGAAGATTTTGTCATTGAAGGTGTCAATCTCCAGTTCGCTTTTACCGCCACCAGTTGGTGGCAGTCCTATAACAGGGCCATTTCGGCGCCGTTCAGGGAAACAAATTACGAACCCGAATTGATTTTTTCCTACAGCAGACCCTGGTCATTGATCGGATTGCCGGTGAAACATGGATTTGTATCGCTGAATCATCAGTCGAATGGTCAGTCAGGGACCTTGTCGCGTAGCTGGAACCGGATCATCGGAGGTATATCCATTGGCCATAAAGAAGTTGTCTGGCAGCTACAACTCTGGTGGCGTTTTCCTGAAGATACCAAGGCTGGACCCGATGATCCGTCCGGGGACGACAATCCCGATATCGAGAAATTTCTCGGGGCAGGCCAGATAGGCGCTCTGTGGCGGCTATCCCGCAATCATAATCTGGAGTTAATACTTCGTAATAACTTGCGCCGTGACAATAAGGGTGCGATTGAACTCGATTGGTCCTATCCTTTCACCGACCACCTTCGTGGATTCGTGCAATATTTTAATGGTTATGGTGAAAGCCTGATTTATTATAACGAGTCTTCGGAGCGATTGAGCATCGGGTTTAAATTTACCGACTGGTTGTGAGGCAGATAGGATGTTTAATCTCTCCACCTGGAGGGAGTGACGGGGTAAATAGGTAAAATGGTGTCCCCGGCCCGGTTCGAACGGGCAACCTACGCCTTAGGAGGGCGTCGCGCTATCCA
>CAZYYM010000109.1:0-2538 GCA_964651385.1 uncultured Gammaproteobacteria bacterium
TGGGGCTGCATCAGGAGCAGCTCGCCGGTCGTACCCAGCAACGTTTCTTCTCGGCAACAGAAGAAGAAAACTATACCTATCCGTGGGCCTATGAAGTTGACACCAATAAGTCAGCAGAGTTCGACGCCGCTGATATGGAAATATCTGCAATCAATGTCAAGATTCGTGAGTTGATGAAATCGGGTCACGGCACGATTACAGTCAAGAATCCGCGAGCCAAACATTCTCTTGGTTGTGGTGTTTTAAACAAATTGAATCTGAACTTCGAAGGTAGCCTCGGATACTTTGGCGCGGGTTGTACCGATGGTGCGAATATCCGCATCAGTGGTCGTGTCGGTTGGTCCTGTGCTGAAAACATGATGTCAGGTACGGTTGTTATCGAGAAGAACGCGGGTTCTTTATTCGGTGCAGCGATTCGCGGTGGCGATCTGGTCTGTAAAGGGCGTGCCGGTGCACGCGTCGGCATCGATCAGAAGGGCGGCACGATTATCGTGGGCGATTCTGTTGGTGCATTCACCGGTTTTATGATGCAGCGCGGACGAATGATTATCCTCGGCGATGCAAGCGATAACCTGGGCGATTCAATGTATGACGGCACGATTTATGTGGCAGGCAAGATTGCAAGCCTGGGCGTCGATTGTGTTGAAACCGAAATGACCGATCTGGATAGAAGGTATCTTAAAGGCAAGCTGGATTTGTATGGCATGTCTGCACCGAATGGTATCGATAATATGATCAAACTGACTTCGGGCAAGCAATTGTGGAACTACGATAACCTCGAACCAACAGAGAAGAAACTGGTGCTTTAGGCACCGGTTTAACTTGGAGAATTAAGATGTCTGAAAAAGCAAAAAGAGATCCTTATCACCTGGGGAAAAGTTTTATCTTCCCACCCGAGGTGATTAACGACATACATGTAAAGGCAGAACTGGGTCGATACCGCATGCGTGGTTTCTCTCTGTTCAAGAAAATCCCAACCTGGGATGAACTGACCTTTATGCCCGGCACACTGACACGCTTCGTTGTCGAAGGTTATCGTGAAAAGTGCCTAACCAAGACCATCATTGGTCCAGAGGCAAAAAAGCCCCTGGAACTTGATATCCCTGTTTACATTACCGGCATGAGTTTTGGAGCCTTGAGTTATGAAGCCAAAACTGCACTGGCGCGTGGTGCAACAATGGCGGGTACTGCTACCTGTTCGGGTGAAGGCGGTATGATTCCTGATGAGCGTCGCTATTCGAGCAAATGGCTTTACCAGTGTATCCAGTCGCGTTATGGTTTTAATCCAAATCATCTGCGTCTTGCTGATGGTTGCGAGTTCTTCATCGGTCAGGGTTGTAAAGTGGGTCTGGGTGGTCACTTAATGGGACAGAAAGTTACCGATCAGGTAGCTGAAATGCGCTCCTTGCCTGCTGGTATCGATCAGCGCTCACCAGCGCGTCATCCTGACTGGATGGGGCCGGATGATCTGGCTCTGAAAATTCAGGAAGTGCGGGAAATTACCGATGGTCAAATTCCAATCCAGCTAAAGCTTGGTGCGGCGCGTGTTTACGACGACGTTCGTATGGCGGCTAAAACTGGCCCTGACTCGATCTATATCGATGGTATGGAAGGTGGCACTGGTGCGGGTCCTCACCTGGCGACGGAAGAAACCGGTATTCCGGGTATCGCTGCGATTCGCCAGGCGCGTCAGGCACTTGATGATGTTGGCATGTCAGGCAGGATATCTCTGGTTTATGCCGGTGGTATTCGTAATGGCGCTGATTTGGCGAAAGCCATTGCACTGGGTGCGGATGCCGTGGCAATTGGTCACTCGGCGATGATGGCTTTGAACTGTAATAAAGATATACCTGAAGCCGATTTCGAAAAAGAAATGGGTGTCGAAGCAGGTAGTTGTTATCACTGTCATACCGGTCGTTGTCCGGTTGGTGTTGCAACACAGGATCCAGAGTTACGTAAACGGCTCGATCCGGATACAGCGGCCGAACGGGTATATAACTTCCTGCATACACTAACCATTGAAGCACAATTGTTTGCCCGCGCCTGTGGTAAAACGAATATCCATTCTCTGGAGCCAGAAGATCTGGCGGCATTGACATTGGAAGCGTCTGCCTGTGCCCAGGTGCCAATGGCTGGTTCTCAACATACCGTCGGTCGCCCCGACATGACACGTTTCTAAGGAGGACACATTATGGCTGAACAAGATATTAATCATTTCCTCGATGGCGATGGGCTCGATTCGGAACGCGAAAAATCCATCGGTCAGCATATCGGTTATCGTTATGATGTAAACCTGGTACCTGATATGGAACGTTGCACGCCTTTTCTTCGCAACTATATGGAAGTCATGGGATGGGCTGATCTAAACTGGCTCGAAGATGTTCATATGGGATACGAGGAAGGCAATCCGGCGGTTTTCGATCGCAACATCAACGGCTGGGTTACTATTCCGGACAATATTGATCTTCCGGATAATCAGCAGGATCGCGATATGATTGCGCGTGAATTACTGGTCAAGTTTCAGATGGCAAAGGGTCA
>CAZYYM010000109.1:2638-6263 GCA_964651385.1 uncultured Gammaproteobacteria bacterium
TATAACTTAAAAGAGAGGTAAGAGGATGGATAATGAGTTAACCGCACTCGGGATTATATTTACCGAGTTTTACTATTGGGTAACCATCGTGTTTATGTTTTTGATACACGTTGGTTTCTGTGTCTATGAGGTAGGGGCCTCTCGATACAAACATCACACCCACACTTTGATGAAGAACACCATGGTTATCCCAGTAGTAACAGTGACCTTCTACCTGTTTGGCTGGTGGATCTATTTTGCTTTTGTGAACGGTCCATGGATCAATGGTGATCTGGTAGCCGCACCATTTGCAACACCCTGGAGTGAGTTGATGGGTACACACATGGGTAACGCCGCGATACAGGATACGCTGACAGTGGATGACACCGCTTTCTGGGCGCGTATTAATGGCGTGTTCTGGGCTGCATTCCTGCTGTTCTCATGGACAGCGGCTTCGATTGTTTCCGGTGCCGTCATCGAGCGTATTCGTCCCAGTGCTTTCTGGATTCTGGCTGTCGTCATCGGCTCGTTCACCTGGATTATCGACGCTGCATGGGGCTGGTCGTGGAATGGCTGGATGGTTCAGCTGTTGGGCTATCATGATGCGTATGCTTCCGGTGTTATCCACGCAATCGCTGGTGGTTTTGCGTTAGGTGTATTGCTGGTGCTCGGTCCGCGTATCGGCAAGTTCCGCAAAGATGGTACGCCACGAAATATTAACCCGCATAACCCCTGGCTGGTTACGGTAGGTCTGTTCCTGATCTATACCGGTTTCTGGGGCTTTTATGTTGCCTGTAATATTCCCATTATCGATGTCTATGGTTCGGCGATGCTGGATGTGGCAGACAAGACATTCTTCAGTGCTACCAACATTTATTTGCAACCAACCACGTTATCGGCAATCACTTTTAACTTCCTGATGTCATTATCGGGTGGGTTAATGGTGGCTTATCTGGTGTCAAACGGTGATGCCTTCTGGACTTATTCCGGTGGTCTTGCCGGTGTCATTGGCGCCTCTTCGGGTAACGATTTGTATCACCCCATCCAGGCCATGCTGATTGGCGGTGGCGGTGCATTCCTGGCTTACAAGATGCACTACTGGGTTGAAAACAAGTTCAAGCTCGACGATGCCGTCGGTGCAGTTGCGGTACATGGTTATGCCGGTTTCTACGGTGTGGTTATGGCAGGCTTCATGCTCTGGGGTTATCCTTCGTCACCATTTGAAGGTTATGCGCCGATTACCCCCTGGGGTAACTTTGCCGGTGCTTTGATCATGTTCTTCGTACTTGGATTCTTCCCAGCATTGATTGTATCGAAGATACTCAATGGCATGGGCATGTTGCGTATCCCGCCTGAGGTCGAAATGGTTGGTCTGGATATCAACCACGAATCGTTACGTGCGATGGAAGCTGAAGAAGTAGCGCAGGCAGTACTTGAAGAAGCCACCGCTGCGAACGCGTCTTGATAATCGAATAGAATAGGAGAAAATATTATGTCTACAGGTCTAGTTGATAACTGGCTAAATGTCGATACGTTCGGTCCGATTTATCCTTTCGTGGGTACGGAAATGATGTTAGCAATCATATGTCTGGTTTTTTGGGTTGGCTGGCATGTTTTGCAGATCCGCAAGGAATCTGCCGAATTTAAAGAGGATCTGGAAAATATCGCAAAGCAGGGAGGGCCTGGAAAAGTCCTCGAACAGGAAGCTAACAGGGAAATGAAAGATACCGTCGGTTAAAACCTGTCAGTAGCTTTGTTAGTATGCAGTAACTAAGCCCCTTTGATCGTTGATCGAAGGGGTTTTTATTTTTTAAATTCTGGTTTCTGTATCGACGTTTGAAAATAGAGGTTTTTATGCTTAATAGTGCACTCTCAGTGGTACCGACACGACCGCTTCGATTTATCGTTCCGGCGATTATTGTGGGGGTATTGTCATTTTATTACTGGGAGCAGTACACCAAGTGTACCGATATAAAACGGTTCCGCGCCTCGTTAACTGAGACGTTGGGTTCGAAGGGTATATCCGAAAATTTCCGGTTAATGGATTATACTAATTTTGTCTGGGACAAAGTCAGGATTGCTATCAATATCAAACCCGGAGAAAGGAATGCCGAATGTCCCTTTGGCTGGAATTGGGCTAGCGGTGAACGCGAATCACTGATGGCTTCTGGATTATTGACCGTATTGATGTTTGGTCATGGAGAATCCATTGTAGGGTATGCCGAATTGCGTAGCGACGAAGTGGCGTTTCGGGGGGTTGAATCCAGTCTAACACCGGAAACCGCAGTGTTTAAGATAGGAAAAATTTCCGATAACAATGGTGTTTCACTGACTTTGATCCGTTAGTTAAATATCGATATTTGTAAAGTTAATGTATAAAAGTGTCGTAATAACGATGGTTTGTAAAAAGGATATTTGTAAAATTCGTAGCACAGGAAACGAGTTGGTTTAAATTCAGACTCGCTGTGTAAATAATTTCTTTTTAGGAGTACCCAGACAGTGGCTACGATAATTGACGGCAAAGCCTTTTCAGCAAATCTACGCGCTGAAATCGCGCGCAAAGTTAAAATAGTAAAAGAGACTCACGATTTAACCCCCGGACTGGCGGTGGTTCTGGTCGGTGAAGATCCGGCCAGCCAGGTCTATGTACGCAGCAAGGGCAAACAGACTGTCGAAGCCGGCATGAATTCCTACGAGCATAAATTTGATGCTGACATTAGCCAGGCCGATTTGCTTGCTTTGATAGACCGGCTAAACAGTGACCCGGATGTGCATGGAATCCTGGTTCAACTACCGCTACCCAAACATATCGACGAAGAGTCGGTGATTAATTCAATATCTGTCGATAAGGATGTCGATGGCTTTAACCTGTCCAATGTCGGCAAATTATCGATTGGCGCCGAAGGTATCGTGCCTTGCACGCCTTTGGGCTCCATGATGATGTTGAAAGACCATCTCGGCGATTTGTCCGGTTTGCATGCAATAGTAGTCGGTCGCTCAAATATTGTCGGAAAACCGATGGCTGCACTGTTATTGCAGGAAAGTTGCACGGTTACCATTGCGCACTCGCGAACCCGGGATTTACCGGGTGAATGTCGCCAGGCTGATATCGTCGTGGCAGCAGTAGGTCGTCCCGAGATGATCAAAGGTGGCTGGATTAAACCCGGCGCGACGGTGATTGATGTCGGCATAAACCGAATTGAAAAAGAAGATGGCGGCACCAGACTGGTTGGCGACGTTGAATTTGAGAGTGCCAGTCAGGTAGCAGGTGCAATAACGCCCGTACCCGGTGGCGTCGGACCAATGACTATCGCCTGTCTTTTACACAACACCTTGCAACAGGCCTGCCGCCTGAATGGTATCGAAATGCCAGAATAAATTTTTTTTGCCCCGGGGGAGTGTCAAATTTAGTCCACATCCGCTTCAATCAACGTATTTCAGACAACTCCGCAAATGTAAAGTTTTATCATTTTCTCCCGTCAGCGATCAGGTGACCCCGGTATTTTTGATTTCTCCAGGCACATCAATCTATTACGCATCTTTTTCACGCTCAATTGAATTTTCCAGGTTTAAAGGCTCTCCGAGCGATGTCAATGTTATTTCATCATACATACCCTTCAGTCTGAGCGCTGGTAGTCCTGAGGCG
>CAZYYM010000109.1:6363-11177 GCA_964651385.1 uncultured Gammaproteobacteria bacterium
CGGCTTGTAGAATAGCTATAATACGATAATATTTTATTACTGAGGGATTTAGCACAATGGAAATTTATATCGACACCTTTTTTTGGGGGGAGAAGAAATGCTATGCCTGGTATTACTGATATAGTTTCTCTGTTGACGGAGATCGAAAGTGGAAAAAAAACCGGTCGCCTGTATGTGTATTCCAAACGACCCGCCGGCATGGTCGTTGTAAATTTTTCGATCAATGCAGGCGAGTTACGCAATATTTATAGTGATGGATTTGATTGGCATGAATCCATCAATCTTGTTTTAAGCAGTGTAATTATGAAAATCATGTTTGTTCCGGGGCGAGGCGATACAAAATTGTTCGACAAAGCCGTATCAATCGAGATGCCTGAATTAATACAAATGTTGATGGATTCGAGTGATGATACTTCGTGGATAGATTTAAAGCATGCTGAAGTGAAAAGTTCCGCTGAATATCTAATAAGAGGTGTTACCGAGGTCGTAGTTTCATTGATCGGTGAATCTGGAAATGATCATGTTTCGGAAATCCTGAATAGCTATAACCCGGAAAGCAATCCACGCCAGTTTCTCGATGCCTGCCGGGACTCGGTTGCCGAAGTTGTTGGTGGCGATCTGGCCGATGAAGCTTTTTCCAGGTTGTATCGTCACGGACTCAATTGACGGGTTATTTGAAGGTGTTGCATTTTAATGCCCGGTGGGCTTTTATCAGATAGAATTAATCGCGAGGAGGTTAAAACTATGATCGAATTAGAATCTGTAAATATTACAATGGATTTTGTTTTGTTGTTACTGGCATTCTGGATGGTTTGGGCAGCAAGAGGACTAGGTGGCGTTATTGGGCGATCCATGGGATATGTAAAAACCGGTGCAGTGGTATTGGGTTTGGCGCATTTGTCGGAGACCCTGTTTTTTGAGGTATTGCATATCGAAGTGGCGCTTGGTGAGTTTGTGCACCGTGTCATTATTTTAGTTGGCTTTATTTTATTAACATTGGGACTGAGTGCGGCGAGCAAAATTATAAAACGGTGACAGCAGAGTTTTCCAGGTCGGCAAATAGGCGGCACTTTTTTGACAGCTGCCCAAAAAAACAGGTGAGATCAAACGAACTCACCTGAACCTGGATTACTGCGTCGAGGAGAAGTGTGACTTAAGTATTGGTTGCTAAATAGCTTTCCAGCGAATCATTCAGTGCCTCTTTCCAGGGCGTGTGATGCGCCGGGGCCATGGTGCCGGTCAGGGCCGATTTATAACCATGATCGCGGAAAGTCATGATATTTTCTTTCTTGTGTTTCTTCCATTCGAAAAATGCCTGGTTTGAATCTTTTGTATCGAATGGCGGATAATCGGTCAATGCCATTAAATCCATAGTGTATTTACCCTGGAATTCAATGGCAGCGTAATCGTCGGGTATGGCATCTTCGGTTGCACGCCATTTGTCGATATCCTCGTGCATTTCGGCCTGCGAAGGGACATCGAGACGTCCCAGAATGACATCACGGGCATACCAGGCCTGGGCGTCGAACATATTGAAGGTATACCACTGGTCCTGCATGCCCAGGTACATGAGCTTCGGGTTGTACTCCCAGATGACGCCGTTATAGAGATTAACCGGATAGAGGCGGTTGTTGGTTTTCAATTTCAAATTTTCCGCCATAAACGGGAAAAAGTGGATATATCCGGTGCAGAGAATGATCGCGTCGACTTCCTTTTGGGAGCCATCGATAAATGTTGCGGTATTTTTGTTTACTTTTTCAAGAAGTGGCACTTCTTCCCAGTTATCCGGCCATTTATAACCCATCGGAGCAGTACGATGCGAAACTGTGACCGATTGACAGCCGTATTTCCAGCACTGCGAACCAATATCCTCAGCAGAATACGAGGTACCGATAATCAGAATATTTTTATTCTTGAATTCCATTGCGTCGCGGAAATCGTGTGCATGTAAAACACGGCCATTAAACTGATCGAAGCCGTCGAATTCAGGTACATTCGGGGTCGAGAAGTGGCCGGAGGCGACAATGACGTGATCGAACTCCTCGGTGTACTCGACTTCTTTTATGTGGTCTTTGACGGTGACGTGAAACATGCCTTCGTGCTCGTCGTAGGCAACATGGCGAACAGGCGAGTTAAAACGAATCCAGCTTCGTACACCGGATTTTTCAACACGACCTTTAATGTAATCCCATAACACAGCGCGAGGCGGGTAGGAGGCGATTGGTCGACCAAAATGTTCTTCAAAGGAATAATCTGCGAATTCCAGGCCTTCTTTTGGGCCATTTGACCACAGGTAGCGATACATGCTGCAGTGAACTGGTTCGCCGTATTCATCGAGTCCGGTTCGCCAGGTGTAATTCCACAGACCGCCCCAATCCGATTGTTTTTCAAAGCAGACAATATCCGGAATCTCGGCGCCTTTATCTTTTGCCGACTGGAATGCTCTTAATTGGGCCAGACCGCTTGGGCCTGCGCCTATAATGGCTACGCGTTTGGTCATTCAATATCTCCTGGCTCGGGTATTATTGTGGATGTCCGCTTTGCTGTAGAACTAATTGATCGGACTTTCTCCCAGTCACAAATCCTAGCGGAATGATAGAGGTCGGGCTATTGTGGATTTCCCGTAGAAGGCATTGCATTATTCGCAGATTGTGAGATGAATTCGGACCACTTCGGCCAGAGTTTTTACGCCAAGCTTTTTCATTACCTGCGCACGATGCACTTCGACAGTTCTCTCGCTGATATCGAATTCATGTGCAATCGCTTTGTTGGCCATCCCGGCGGCGACTAGTTCAAAGATTTGATGTTCGCGTTTCGTCAGGGATTCAAGTTTGTCGCTATAGAGTCGGTGCATTTGTATTTTATCCCAGATACCAACTTCTTCATCAAGAGCCTGATGAATGCGTTCGAGTAGATCAGTTTCGCTGACTGGTTTGCGCATGAAGTCAATCGCACCCCGTCGCATGGCTTCGACAGCCATCGGTACATCGCCATGACCAGTCATGAAAATAATTGGCAGACTCGACTTTGATTGATTAAGCTTTGCCTGTAATTCCAGGCCTGACATGGTGGGCATACGAATATCGAGTACCAGACAACCTCGTTGGCCGCCATCATAGTAATCCAGGAACTCGGTGGCCGAGGCAAAACATCTGTGCGAAATTGAATCGGACTCCAGCAGCATGCTCATCGCATCGCGCACGGCATCGTCGTCGTCGATTATGAAAACCTGCTGTACAGTCGCATCCTGGTTCATCCCTCTGTGTCCATTGCTTGCGGCAAACTGAAATAGAAAGTAGCACCGTGGAATTTGTTGTTGGAGAATGACAGCTTGCCGCCGTGGGCGGCAATAATCGAACTACTGATTGACAATCCCAGCCCCATGCCCGATTCTTTAGTCGAGGTGAAAGGCTTATAGAGCACCCGCGCGAGTTGCATGGAAATACCCAGGCCATTGTCGATGATGGAAATTTTTACCGCATTATCAATAATTTCGGCCTGTAGAATTATTTTGCTTCCTAGCGGACAGCGGTTAGCCTTCATCGATTCCATGCCATTGCGTAACAAGTTGAGAATCACCTGTTGAATTTGTATTGGATCGCAGTTAATCGGTGGTAGCCCGGGATCGAGCCGGAGGAATATGACAAAATTGCGCAGGTGCGCTTCCACTTCGGCAAGTCGGTGTACTTCGGTAATCAGCGCAGTACAGTCGGTTATTTCCTGAAAGCTGTCGCGCTGCTTGGTCATTTCCTGCATACGTTCGATGACTGCGCCGGCCCGGTGTGCCTGACGGCTGAGTTTGTCCAGCGCTTCGCTCATACGTTCTCTGTTGAGCTCTTCACTCTTTAACAATCGTATACCAGTTTGTGCATACATCGAAATTGCGGTCAGGGGTTGATTTATTTCGTGAGCGATACCGGTTGCCATTTCTCCGAGCGTATTCAACCGATCGACATGAGCCAGTAAATCCCGTTGTTCGCGGACTTCCTTTTCAGCGGCTCGTTGGCGGGTCAAGTCTCTTATCAGTAATATATATTTTCGGTTTACATCACTTTGAATTTCGCTTATGGCGATATGTATCGGGAATTCGGTTCTATCTTTGGTAATACCGTTGAGATCGCCGCCAACGGCCTTACTACCCGGGTTGTCCCGACAGATTTTCAGATAGCGGTCAAATTCACTGTAGTGCCCGGTGGGCACCAGTACACGGCTATGCAGACCGCGCACTTCTTTCAGCCGATGTCCGAACATTAATTCGGTTGCATGGTTCACCGATTCGATACCGCCCTGGTGGTTTAGGCTGATGACCGCTTCGACTGCCGATTCTACCACTGCCAGGGCAAATGCCTCGGTTTGAATCAGCGCTGTTTCGGCCAGTTTACGGTCGGTGATATCGGTAATAAACCCTTCCAGTATAGCGACACCATCATTGCGGAAATCGACCACGCGTCCGCGCTCCCAGACCCATTTAACCACGCCGGAGCGGGTGATAATCCGATATTCCACTTCGAACGGGTAGTCCTGGAATGCAGCCTTGCGTACCTTGCGATCAACTTCGTCAATATCATCAGGATGGGTAAAATCTCCCCAAAGCACGGACTGGCTTTCGATTTCAAAGCGTTGGTATCCACACAGTTCAAAACAGCCGTCACTGACGAAAGACATTGGCCAGTGATCGAGATTAAAACAACGATACGCCATGCCAGGCAGATTTTTCAAAAGGGTTTCGAGCCGGTTGGCGTTGGCGCCAACTTGCCTGAAATCGTTAAAATTGCTGGAACTCTGTTGCATTGGCAATACTCAATAATCTGTAT
>CAZYYM010000110.1:0-10977 GCA_964651385.1 uncultured Gammaproteobacteria bacterium
AATCAGTTCGAATTCTTCAATATCACGTGCCCTGAAATAGTGACCACCGGTGACTTCCGCTATGTTACGCAATGTTTCCTCGTCGAGCCGGGACGACGGATTGATTTTACGGGTACCGAACCAGCTCGATTTTATCTGCTCGTCGGCACCTATACCGATGGTGTAAATTTTAAGCCCGCGCTCGGCGGCAAGCTCTGCGGCTTTCAGGGGTGCCACTTCACCCGCTGTATTTGCGCCATCGGTAATCAGAATTAAAACTCGTGACGCCTGATCGCTACCTTCCAGTCGTTTAAGCGACAAGCCAATGGCATCGCCAATGGCCGTTCGCTCACCCGCAAGACCAATAGCCGACTCCTGCAATAATTGATTGATAGTTTTGGTATCGAACGTTAGTGGTGTTTGTAGATACGCCTGACTGCCGAACAATATCAGGCCCAGACGGTCACCCAACCTTCTTTCTATAAACTGACTGGCGACATATTTGGTCGCTACAAGGCGATTGACATCGTTACCGTTTAATTTGAAATCGCCAATACGCATACTATCCGACAGGTCCACCGCTATCATTAAATCCCGACCACTAATATCAATGCTCATCGACTCGCCCAGAAATTGTGGTCGGCTACCGGCGCATACCAAGAGTAACCAGGCCAGCAGCGATAAAGCCTTTATCCAGGTCTCGCCATGACGACGTAAACTGGCCTGTTGCGACAACCTGAAATCTTCGAGAAACGGTACACGCAACGCTGCTTCCTGCTTATTGGCTCTGGGCGGAATCAAAAAGTAAACCAGCAAGGGCAATGGTAGCATCAGTAAAACCAGTGGCCACTCAAACTGAAACATGTTGCGGCCTCCCGGGTAATGCCTTTATCCAGGTATCACAGCTTCGAATTAAAGCATTGCAATCGATATCGACCACCGCCGCATATTGCCCATGAGTCAATAGCATTATCTGCTCATCACTGAAGCAGGCTGTATCGACCAGACCGTCCAACTGCTTTACCCACTCACTGCCTGTCAGACCGGCAGTTTGATTTCGCCCTCGATAACTCATCACAATTCGTCGTAACAAACTTGACAATTCCACCACAATCCGTCGTTGATCCTGGTGTCGATTATAATTTTTTATAATTTGCCTGAACGCGTTCTGCGACAGTTTCCTGGTCGATTGATACCGTAACCATCGCCATAGTCGTGGCAATACAAATAACAGGACGAGGCCGACAGTCAATATTATCCACCAGCCGGGCGCGGGTGGCCACCACAACGCGACATCGGGTAAATGAATATCCCTAAGCTCGAGATCGTTCATTGGCGGCGTTTAAATCGACGCAGACCGAGCCCGCTTTTCAGCGTTTCCAGCATGTCGTCCGCAGTAGAAATATCGATCAGAAACAGTTGCAGTTGATTGCATAATTGCTGAAGCAAATCATAGTGATTTTCAAAACGCTGGCTATATTGATCACGATTCGCCTGATGAGCACTGTCCACCGCGAGCTTTTGACTGCCGTCGGTGAGACGATAATAACCCGAAGGTGGTAATGCCTGTTCGAGTGGATCATGCGTAAACAGCAAAACTACATCGTTATGCCGCGCGAGCTGTGCCAAATGTATCCGGCAACCATTATCAAGAAAACGAAAATCACTGATCAGAACTATCAGACTACCCGGCCGGGTCACCTGTCGTAAACGGTTGAGGGCCAGGAAACCATTATTTTCTTCAGGCGGTTTAAATCCGGGTTTGTGTGACCAGGCCTCATGTCCAGCCAGTTTCTGAATGAAATGCAAAACCGCCGCATTGCCACGTTTTGGTCTAGATTCAAAATGTTCCTGCTCGGAAAACACCAGTCCACCCAACCTGTCGCCATGCATAACACTGCTCCAGGCCAGCAATGCAGCCAGTCGCGCAGCCAATACGGACTTGTAATAATTGCGCGTACCGAAAAACATGGATTGCTGTAAGTCGACCCAGAGTAATACCGGGCGCTCGCGTTCTTCGCGGTAGACTTTAGTATGGGTATGCCCGCTTCGTGCAGTCACCCGCCAGTCAATAGAGCGGATATCGTCACCTGGCTGGTAGAGTCGTGATTCGTCAAACTCCATACCACGCCCTCGAAACGCGGATAGAAACCCACCCGCCTTGTTCGCTTTTATCGAATTTGAAATGAGTGGGATACTGGCGGCATCACGATTCAAAGCAATCAGCGTCGACTGCCGAACGCAGGTTATATCATCAGCTGTTTTCTCGGTTTTGTGCATTGCTGTCTTACTATACTGCGTTACTTCGGGTTTCAGGGTACCGCGACGCGAGCAACTAGTTCCTCAATACAGCGATCCGTTGTGACACCGTCAGCTTCTGCCTCATAACTGAGAATGATACGGTGCCTTAAAACATCTGCGGCGATAACCTGAATATCTTCTGGAGTAACAAAATCACGCCCGTCAAGCCAGGCGTAAGCGCGAGCACAACGATCCAGAGCCATACTGGCGCGCGGACTGGCGCCATACTGAATCCAGCCGTCAAGATCATCTCCGTATTGACCAACATCGCGGGTAGCCAGCACTAGCTCGATTAAATAGGCCTCGAGATTGTCGGCTAGATAGGTATCGAGGACAGATGCTCTGGCTTCTAGCAGGGTTTCCTGGCTTAAGCGACTGGTTTTGGAATTTCCAGCCTGATCGCCGTGGCGCGCTTCGTTCCGGGTCAAATGCAGAATTTGCTTTTCTTCTTCTGCGTCAGGATAGTCGACGCGCACGTGCATCAAAAATCGGTCGAGTTGCGCTTCCGGTAGCGGGTAAGTGCCTTCCTGTTCTAGCGGGTTTTGTGTCGCCATAACCAGAAATACTTCAGGTAGCAGATAGGTCTCCGATCCAACTGTGATCTGCCGCTCCGCCATCGCCTCCAGCAGCGCCGACTGTACCTTGGCGGGCGCCCGGTTAATTTCATCGGCCAATACCAAATTGTGAAACAACGGGCCGCGCTGAAAAAGGAAACTACCATCCTGTGGTCGATAAATTTCGGTGCCGGTGAGATCTGCCGGTAATAGATCCGGGGTGAACTGTATGCGATGAAAATCGCCTTCGATACCCTCACCGATCACCTTTATCGCACGGGTTTTGGCCAATCCCGGCGCACCTTCAACCAATAAATGACCATCGGCCAGAATCGCTATCAACAATCGATCAATGAGCGCCTGCTGACCGATTATTTTTTCACTGGCAAACTGTTTTAACTGAAGAATTTCCTGCTGCGACAACGATAGCTCCTATTTGGTAAAAATGACCCTGCAGGCCTGATTAATCTAATTTTATTAATAGTCCGACAAATGCCCGGTTTTCACCCATATTATGGTTTCATCCTCGACGTAGGGGCAATGCTCACTATTATGGGGGCTGCGTAACCAGGTGCCGGCCGGATAGACACCCCACTCATCTTTTAAGGCGCCGGAAATAACAAAAATTTCCTCACCACCAAAATGCTGATGGGGTTCGAACCTGGTGTAGGCAGGCCATTTCACCAATGCAACACTTTCGTGTTTATTTTCGTGCAAGGGCATAACCTCCAGCTTGCCTTCACCGGGCAACCAGTCGTTCGACCGCGTATCGATACGCAACGTGTCCGAGTCATCGGAATCAAATTGCTCTAACTTTACAAAAATAATGCAACCTTCTTTGCTAAAAGGCTTATGCGTCGAACCGGGCGGATGACGTAAATAAAAGCCGGCTGGATAATCGCCATGCTCATCCGAAAACACCCCTTCTAATACCAGAATTTCCTCCCCCATCGGATGCGTATGCGGAGAAAAATATGAGCCCGGTTCGAAGCGTACCACACTGGTTGCATGACCCTGTTCGGCAGCTTCCCGAGCCAGAGGTTTCCGCCAGACACCGTTCATCGGACTTGCATTCCAGTCCTGTTGATTCGTGTTAATCACTACCGATTCTTTAAAATTCATGTTTAACATGTTTACACCTAACCAGACTTTCGACATTCCATTAAATATAATATCCTAGTCCATTCAATAGCATATTTTGTGCGGGCCAATAGTAAACCGCCATCGCGCACTCTTAGTATAGAAAATTCAGTAAAAATTCCCTAATCAAACCTAAAAATGGGTAAGAAAAATCGCTTTGCAAGTGCATTGATCGTCACGCATTGCCCACTTTTTGTAACCACCTGTCCAGATGTCCGGCAAAAGTCTTGCGATCAGCCTGACTGAGCGGTGGTGGACCACCAGAATCGACACCGCTGGCGCGTAAAGATTCCATGAAATCGCGCATGGTCAATCGTGCACGAATATTATCGACATCGTACACTTCTCCCCGGGGACTGAGCACCATCGCAGCTTTGTCGATCGCATCCGCGGCCAGCGGAATATCACTGGTGATAACGAGATCGCCCGCATCGAGCCGACGCACGATTTCATGGTCGGCAGCGTCGTAACCAGAAGCCACCTGCAGAGATTTGATGGATTTAAGCGACGGTAAGGGTAATCGCTGATTGGCGATAAATGTGGTTGTGATACCCGTACGTTCTGCAGCCTTACAGAGTATTTCCCGGATGACAACCGGGCAGGCATCGCCATCGACCCATATTTTCATGCCTGTCAGCCCTGCTTACTTTGCAGACATCGACTAAAAAACTCGCATAGCTCACCATCCGGAATCTGTTGCTTTGCGTAGTCAAATGTACCTTTTCCAAATATTTCGCCAGCGGCCTGTCGAATCAATCCCAGTGTAGCGCGTGCCAGCGAACCGCCTATACTGACGCGCCTGACCCCAATTTCTGCCAACTGCGATACCGATATCGGCTTTCCCGCCAGCCCCATCACCACATTAATCGGGCCGTCTACTTCCCTGACCAGATTCCTGATCGTATCGACATCCTTCACTCCGGGAACAAACAGGCAGTCAGCGCCGGCTTCCCGGTAGGCATTGGCGCGTTTCACCGATTCAGCAAAGGCATTTTCATGTCCGATCAGATAACACTCTGCACGAGCAGTTATTGTGAAAGGCATATCGAGCGCATCGGCAGCGGTCCGGGCAGCTCGAATCCGCTCAACTGCCAGGTCGAATTCATAGAGATCCTTGCCATAGTCTGCCGCATAATCCTCAATACTGGCACCGACCACACCTGACTGGGCGAATAGCCTGATAGTCTCGGCGACTTCCTCGGGATCATGTCCATAACCATTTTCGGCATCGGCACTGACCGGTATTTGTACCGCCGCAGCTATCTGCACAGTAGCCTGTAATGCAGTCTCGCGACTTAAAACTGCTTGATAATCGGGTAAGCCATGCGAAAAAGCGATCCCGGCGCTGGTAGTGCCGATGGCTGAAAATCCCGCAGCGGCGAGCAGGCAGGCACTACCGGCATCCCAGGCGTTGGGCATGACAAAAATGCCGTCAGAGCGATGCAAGTCTTTGAAAACCTGCCCCTTGTTGATTTGATTTTGAACCACAACTGACACTCACTACACCAAAATAATCAGCACTCATGATACGCTAAAAAGATGATCAATAAAAAAACCAGCAATTGGGTTGTCTATATAATCCAGGCCGACGACGGTACTTTTTACACGGGTATCAGCACCGATGTCGAGCGTCGATTCCAGGAACATTCCAGCAAATCCGGCGGCGCCAAATATTTCAACGGACGAACGCCACTGGCAATCGTGTACAGAGAGGATGGACATAGCCGTAGCAGTGCCAGCAAACGTGAAATTGAAATTAAAAAGCTCAGTCGAGCGCAGAAACAGACGCTGATCAATACCTGAACTCAACCCGTGGTCAGTTCGGCCGCACCAAGAATGATCAATATCTGATTCTGTGCAGCGCACAAAATTCTATGGCGCTCCTCTTCACTTTGAATACTTTTGGCAATAGCAACCGCACCGACCAGGGAAGCGAGAATGGTACGGGATTTCTCCGCGATGGTTGCCTGATTGGCCCCTATAGAAAGCTTGTTGAGCTTGCTCAATGCGGTAATCCTCTTTTCCAGTATTCTCAGGATACTGAAGTAGGACTTTTCGTAGAGTTGTCGGATTTCGGCCCTCTCGCTGCCGATTTCGTTGAAAAGAATATTTTCAGGCGAGGGTCGGGACTGTTCGGACAGCGCACGTAAATTCAACAGATTACTCGCCAGTTGTGTCAAATGTTTGATTGAAAACGGTGCTTTCGCGAGCCGCCCGGTACTGCTTCCATTTAAAGTTTGTAAAAAAGAAGCCTTATACAATGCCTCTTTGGACTCAAAATGGGCATAAAATGCGCCGTGGGTCATCTTCGCCAGTTTCATAACCTGTTTGATAGACACCTTATCGAAGCCGAACCGACAAAAAAGCTCGGTAGCCGATAGCAAAATCCGCTCCTTGGATTTAAGTTTATGTTCAGCGGTATAGGGCATTTTCGGCGCTCCTTGAAAGTTACCAGCGTAAGGTACGGCTTAAAAAATTATCTTGATCATATTTTACACGCGATTAGTGTTCGTTACCAAATCATGTGTTGTATTTTAGGGTTAGGTATGAATTCAAAAATAGTAGTGACCGGTATGGGAATCGTCAGCCCGCTCGGTTGCGGCGTCGATAAGGTATGGAAACGTTTAATTGGCGGCGAAAGTGGCATCGGTCCAATCAATCGGTTTGATGTCGAAGATTTCCCGGTCAAGATAGCCGGACTTGTTCCGGATCATTCAGAAGACGAGGCAGCAGGCCTTAATGCGGAAACTATCGTCGACCGCAAGGAACGTAAAAAAATTGATCTGTTCACACTTTATGCTCTGGCTGCAACCGAACAAGCGCTGAATCAGGCGAACTGGTTTCCCGAGCAGTTGACAGAGCAGATGGCGACGGCGACCGTGATTGGTACCGGTATAGGCGGCTTTCCGACCATTACCGAGGCCCAGAAAACGCTTCAAACAAGAGGTTACAAACGTCTCTCCCCCTTTGTTGCGCCCGCATTTCTGGCTAATCTGGCGGCCGGTAACGTATCGATCCGACACAAATTTAAAGGTCCTATTGGCTGTCCGGTGACGGCTTGCGCCGCAGGGATTCAGGCTATCGGCGATGGAATGCGATTAATCGCCAGTGGGGAGGCCGAAGTCGCTCTGGTTGGTGGCACCGAAGCCTGTGTCGACCCACTCGCACTGGGCAGTTTTAATGCATTACACGCACTCTCCACGCGTAACGATGAACCCACCAAAGCATCTAGACCATTCGATCAAAATCGGGACGGCTTTGTCATGGGTGAAGGCGCCGGCATTCTGGTCATCGAGACACTTGAACATGCGCTGGCGCGAGGCGCGACACCATTAGCAAAACTCAGCGGCTATGGCACCAGTTCCGACGCTCATCATATTACCTCCGGCCCTGAGGATGGCGCCGGTGGCGCAGCAGCTATCCGTACCGCATTGAAGAGAGCCGGACTGGCACCTCAGGACATCGGTTACATCAATGCGCATGCCACCTCGACGCCGGTAGGAGACCAGGCGGAAATTGCGGCGTTAAGGCAAGTTTTTAACCATCACCTGCCTCAAATCCCGATCTCATCAACCAAATCGGCAACCGGACACCTACTGGGCGCCGCCGGAGGTGTTGAAAGTATTTTTACAATTCTTTCGGTAATAAAAAACACGATACCACCGACTCTGAATCTTGATAATCCGGAAGATAATCTCGTTGATTTAAATCTGGTACCGAATCAGTCAATCAACCATCCGGTTCAACATGCACTCTGTAACGGGCTTGGTTTCGGTGGCGTTAATGCTACGGTTATTGCGAGCAATATTTAAAACAACTCGGCGGGACATTAAAACCGGCGCAATCAGGATCGATAGCAAGGCGCAGGTGACACTACGAAAAATATTCTGTTACCGGGCCGATGTTCCCTATCTACCAATCGCAATATAACTCCGAAGCAAAAGGGCACTCCGTCTATTGTATTTTGGTTGCTCTTCTGAAATCCAGCCGATAACGGAACATCGAAATATCCTCCTGCTGTCCGCCGGAGCTGGCATATTGATGATGACGTAACAAGGTTTCAAACAGCCCTTCTTCAAAAAACCGAAATGACACTTTGCCACGTTCGCTTACACTGTAAATTTCCTGGTGATATACGCCCGGTGCACCATATTCCAGTAAATTGACCGGTTCTGCATTATTCGCTGTTTTAAATAGCAGTCCTTTAATTTTCTCCCTACCTGACAGGAACTTGACGTACAAACTGCTATTCAATGTCGGGTTGGAGAATTTATAATTGACCCCGGTTTCCAGATTTGCTTGCTGAAACGGATTTTTACCGGCGCAGGCAGAAATGATTATTATCAAACAAGCAAGAAAAATATTTTTCATCAAGATATAAGAATTCCCAAAGTGGCGGTCGCGCTGTCCCCGCATAATATCAGCAATTTGAAAAAACTACCGCAGGTAAGATTGACGGCTCGGTCAATATTTATCGAGGTGATATGAATTTTCATTACGATGAAAAATAAGGCTAATCAGCCCTGGTCGTAGTTATCACAATAATCAACCGGCCTTCACCAGATAGAGAAAAATCGTCACCGTTAGTATCGAGAAAAGTGTGGATATGACGACTGTACTCGATGCCCGCTCCTGCCAGACCCCATATTGCTGAGCAATGACAAAAACATTGGTAGCGGTCGGCAACGTCGCCAGCAGTACGGCAGAAAATAACCAGGTATCGCGAACGTCGGGAAGCAGCCAGCTCATTAATCCAAACATCAGTAGCGGATGCAATAGCAGCTTCGCAGGAACAATATACCCCAACTCAAGAGGCAGACGTTTCAGCGGTCGCAAAGCAGCGGTGACACCCATCACAAACAAGGCACAGGGAGCCGCAGCCCGTGCGAGCATTTCAAGCAACTGGTCGATAAATGCAGGTGGTTCAAATGTAAAAAAAGAGGCGAGTACCCCGGCTATCGTAGCTAAAATAAATGGATGCATTAAAACCTGCCTGGCAATTTGACCTGCCAGCGCTATCCTGTTTTTTACCGTACTGCCATTACTCGCCATTAACAGGGGCGCCATCGTAAAATGCATGGCGTTTTCGAAACAGAAAATTAGAGCCACCGGAACTACCGCAGCGGGGCCGAATGCCGTCAAAGCCAGAGGAGGACCCAGATAACCGATATTACCGTAGGCGGCAGCAAGACCCTGTATCGTTGCTTCGCTCAAATTACCCTGATTGCGATGCAATGCCAGACACAGTACCAGACAGAAAATCAAAAAGGTGGTGAGTATCGAAACACCAATAAAACCGATATTGCTGAACTGCTCAACCGGAGTAGCCGACAACAATTGGTAAAACAGAGCCGGTAAGGCAATGTAGACAATGAAGAAATTCATCCACGCCAAACCGTCGATAGATATTCGCGCCAGCTTACCGGAAACATATCCGAGGAAAATCAGCCCGAACAAAGGCAATACCAGCTCAACAATTGCTAACATGGCGCAGCCGTTCAGAGACTAGCGGACATATCCGATAATCGATACAAAATGGCACAAGGTGCCTGCCAGAACAAAGAAATGCCAGATGCCGTGTGCATGATTTAAACGATTCATTTTATCCAGAATATAAAACAAGACACCGCTGGCATATGCGATGCCACCGACCGTCAGCCAGTAAAACCCGGCCTCGGAAAGCACCAGCTTAAGTGCTTCAAGATCGTAGGAGCAGGCAAACCCCATCGCAAAGTAAACGGTCATTTGCCCGAATTTAACGGCTTTACCCGACAGAAAAACCTCGCTCAATATACCTGCCACGGCGAGTATCCAGACCACGCTCATAATAGCCCAGCCATTGCCGTCGCGCAGACTCACCAGCATATAAGGTGTATAAGTACCGGCAATTAACAGATAAATTGAGACATGATCAAACAGCTGAAAAATTCGTTTCAGTTTTGGTGGGCTAAAGCTGTGATAAAGCGTCGACATGGTGTATAGCAATACCATCGACAATCCGAAGACCGAGAAGCTGGCGATCATCCAGGGATCGCGAGTCTGGATACTAATCGTCAGCAAAGCACCCAGACCGACCAGGGCCAGCGCGGCACCGACCAGGTGGCTAATGCTGTTGAGTCTTTCGCCGTAGTACATTGAAATTATTCGGTTTTGAAGTTTACGCGATAGTGTAGCAGGAAGGCTCCTCTAATAACGATCTTCTATCGCATTAGACACCGGTATTAAGTGAAAGAAATCTTTAACTAAAGCTAGCTATTCGACTTAGTAGCCACTTCGGCCGGCTCTTCAAAAACCGGAAGGAACCGACTGATAACTGAAGTAGGTGATAAACGGAGACGCAAACAGGATAGTTGCAGCCAATAGACCTTCCTACCAAAAAATTCCCAGCGGTAGCCCACGAACCCAGGCGCGGATTTCGAGATAAGCTGGCCGCCGATTACAACATTGAATCGCATAAAAAGGACCTGGGCAAGGGGATCCGGAAGTGCCTAGCGATCCCCATATGGGCCGCGATCTCAGGTAATCTGGAAATGTCAAATAAATTGATCCACATCAATGTCACATCGAAAATATCCAATAAGATCAGCATCACTGGCGCTCGCCGCGCCTCAAATTTAAATTTACTCGGAGAATATGACTATGATTGGACCAAGATTTCTGAAAACTCCTGCAGGCCTCGCGACTTTACCTGCCCTTACGCTCATCGGAGCCACGATTCTGGCGACAGCGGGTTTCGTAACCCCCGTCAGCGCAGAGGAGATGTCGTCGATCACACGCGGAGCGTTGCTATACGACAAATGGTACAAGATGGTCGATGGGGCCGAGTCGCCCGACCAAACCCACCCGTCCTATCCGTCGGACGCCAAGAAAGCCGGTGCCTCCACGTGGCGCTGCAAGGAATGCCACGGCTGGGACAATAAAGGCGCTGACGGCGCCTATGGCTCGGGTTCGCACCGCACCGGAATCAAGGGTGTCAACGGCATGGCCGGGGCCGATCCGGCCG
>CAZYYM010000111.1:0-10975 GCA_964651385.1 uncultured Gammaproteobacteria bacterium
TAACTTGTGGCAAATTTTCTTTTGCAGGATGCAATACAGGTGGTAATAAACCTAGGCGCAGTACATCTCCAGCACGTATAAAATTAGGATCGGTAATTTTAGGGTTGAGTGCTAGTAAGTGTTGTTTGCTTGTTTGATAGCGACTATCAGAAGTAGTCTGGCCAAACATGTGAAAAATGATGCCTGAAAATGTATCGCCAGGTTTGATCTTATACTCGTAGAACTCCTTGTTGTCGTCCATAATTATATCTCCAGTAAACGGCCTGTAAACACAAAGCAATTTTAAGAACTCTGATTGAATGTCTCTGAAAATAATACGGAGAAACATGTTTCAAAATCAGAATTAATATAGCCTAAAGCATTCTGATATTATAGGTATTACTAACCAACAATCGCCAGCAATACCCCGGCCGCAACAGCCGAACCAATCACCCCGGCAACATTCGGTCCCATCGCGTGCATCAATAAAAAATTCTGAGGATTGGCCTGTAGACCGACTTTGTTGGCAACACGCGCCGCCATTGGTACGGCAGATACCCCGGCTGAACCGATCAGTGGATTAACTTCACCGCCGGTGACCCGGTACATGATTTTGCCCATCAGTAAACCGGCGGCGGTACCGATTGAAAAGGCGAACATGCCGAGCAACAAAATGCCGATGGTTTCGAGGGTGAGGAATTTTTCCGCAGCAAGTTTTGAGCCTACCGCGAGACCGAGGAATATGGTGATAATATTAATCAGCTCGTTTTGCGCTGTGTTGCTGAGACGATCCACCACGCCGCTTTCTTTCAGCAAATTACCGAAGCACAGCATGCCAACCAGCGGCGCTGCTGAAGGTAGAAGCAACACAGTGATCAGTAATAATGTCAATGGAAACAGCACTTTTTCCATCTTGCCAACATGACGAAGCTGATTCATTTTGGTTTTTCGTTCTTCTTCGGTTGTTAGTAGTTTCATAATCGGTGGTTGTATTATCGGCACCAGTGCCATATACGAGTAGGCCGCGACCGCAATAGCACCGAGTAAATCGGGCGCCAGGCGGGAAGCTACGTATATTGCGGTGGGGCCGTCTGCGCCACCGATAATAGCAATGGCTGCGGCATCGGCCATGCTGAATTCCATACCTGGTATCAGATTCATGGCGATCGCGCCGAACAGCGTAAAGAAAATACCGAATTGTGCGGCTGCACCGAGGATCATCAGGCTAGGACGGGCCAGCAGAGGGCCGAAGTCAGTCATTGCTCCGACACCCATGAAAATTAACAGGGGAAAAACGCCCGTTTCGATTCCGGAATGATAAAGAATGCCGAGCAAGCCATCGGGCCCGGCGATATCAGCCACCGGTATGTTGGCAAGAATGCCGCCAAAGCCGATCGGGATTAACAGCAAAGGTTCGAATCCTTTGGCAATAGCCAGATAAATGAGCAGGCTTCCCACCCCAATCATTACCACCTGAGCGAATGTGAAGTTAGCAATTCCGGTGGATGCCCACAATTCTAAAAGCCCCTGTTCCATAAATTATCAGCCCGGTTCAGTATTAAGCGAGGTTTATCAATTCTTGATCGGCCACAATTGCATCGCCCTTGTTGACCAGTACGGCCTGGACTGTGCCAGCGCTATTGCTGCGTATTTCGGTCTCCATTTTCATGGCTTCTAGTATCATCACCGGATCACCGTCGCTAACCTGTTGGCCGACTGTGACCAGCACCTCGATGACACTACCTGCTAACGGCGCTTTGATGCTTGAAGTGGCGGCAGTTAAATTCGGAACCGGCTCGGAAGCCGGCGCTGCAGGTGCAACTTGACTGATGTCGCCGCTACCGGGAGCAACGATGACATCGTATTCGGTGCCATTGACGCTGACCCGATAGCTTTCGACTTCCAGGGCTAGGCTCGCAGCTGTTGATGCTGCGGCAACCGGTACCAATTCCGGTTCATCATCCGGCGCCAGCTCGAAGGCGTCAGGATTGTCACGGTTTTTCAGAAAATTAATTCCGACCTGCTGGAACAGCGCGTAAGTTAAGACGTCATCGATTTTATTGTCGCAAAGCTTGATGCCCTCTTCTTTGGCCAATGTTTCCAGTTCGTCGGTAAGGCGCGCCATCTCTGCTTCGATCAGATCAGCCGGCCGGCAGGTTATCGGTTCTTTACCTTCGAGGACGCGCTGTTGCAGTTCACTGTTCACGCCGGCAGCAGTTGCACCGTATTCGCCTTTGAGTACGCCGGCGGTTTCCTTGCTGATGGACTTGTAGCGACTGCCACTGAGTACGTTTATGACCGACTGAGTGCCGACAATTTGCGAAGTTGGCGTGACCAGTGGCACATAACCCAGGTCTTTGCGCACGGCCGGAATTTCTTTTAACACTTCATCGAGTTTTTCGGTGGCATTTTGCTCGCGTAACTGGTTTTCCAGGTTGGTGAGCATGCCGCCGGGTACCTGTGCGGTAAGAATGCGGGAATCAATACCTTGTAGGGAGCCTTCGAATTTGGCATATTTTTTACGTATTTTGCGGAAATACAAAGCGATTTCTTCGAGCAGGTTCATATCGAGGCCGGTGTCGCGATCACTGCCCTCCAGAATAGCGACAAAAGTTTCGGTGGCCGAATGACCGTAGGTTTGGCTCATCGAAGAAATTGAGGTATCGAGCATATCAATACCCGACTCGATGGCCTTTAGATAAGTCGCGGTTGAAAGTCCGGTGGTTGCATGGCAATGCATCGATAACGGCAGATCACAATTTTCTTTGATGCGTGATACCAGTTCTTCGGCGTCATAGGGTTTTAACAAACCAGCCATATCTTTGATGCAGATTGAATGGCTACCCATGTCCTGAAGACGTTTTGCCATGTCTACCCAATAGTTGTTGTTGTGAACCGGGCTTAATGTGTAGGACATCGCGCCCTGTGCGTGTTTGCCGGCATTGACGGTGGCATTGATCGCAGTTTTAATATTGCGCATATCGTTCATCGCATCGAAAATACGGAACACATCCATGCCATTCTCGGCGGCCCGCTCGACAAACGCCTCGACCACGTCGTCGGCGTAATGGCGATAACCCAGCGCGTTCTGACCACGCAACAACATTTGCATCGGTGTGTTCGGCATGGCCGACTTGAGTTTGCGTAGACGCTCCCAGGGGTCCTCGCCGAGAAAACGGATACAAGAATCAAATGTGGCCCCACCCCAGGTTTCCAATGACCAGAATCCGACTTTGTCGAGCTTATCGGCAATCGGTAGCATGTCTTCAATGCGCATCCGGGTTGCGAGTAAAGATTGCGAGGCATCGCGTAGGACGAGATCAGTGAGTAAGAGCGGACTTGTCATAGATTTAACACCGGATTAATTTTTATTAATGTGTCCTTCGATATCGGTGGATGGCAGATTGAATTGCGGCGATATGCGCCGAATTTGTCGTCGTCGGTGCTGGTGAGGTAGAAATGTCGGCCGGTGCGACCTGGGCTTTGGGCACCAGTCGGGAAACCAATGTGATAATGCCGATAAGCAAACACAGAATAATAAAAACGGAACCCATACCCAGTCCGAGTAATTGCAGGCTTTGCAGTAATAGATCGTCTATATTCATCGAAGCACTTCCGACTCTTACGAGGCATCAAAAAACCGCAAGATTATACTATAAATATAATTTTTATTAATTATCATTGATAAAACAGATTGCCTTCGTTATTGGCATCAATTATTCGGGCACCAGGTAGCCGGGTTACCCGGATTGGCGCGATTAACCAGCTCAATGCGCTAGACAATCCTCTAAGCAAAACTTTGATAACTTGCTCCCAGCGAAATACAATCTTTTTGGGATCCTATAATGCGATACTCATGTAACTAATGATACGGGAATTTTTGCCCATACGATTGCGCTCAATGACAATGTGACCGGTGGCGCGGGCACTGACAATACGGTTCCGATTCCAGAGCTGTTTACACTCGTCAATAATTTTCGGAGCAGTCATATTGTACCTGTACCCGGTGATGAGGATGAGCGGTTATTGGTATGCCGGTAACCTTCGGCAAAGTTATATCTTTTTTAGACCACCTGGCGATTCGATGGTAGTGGTAGGCGACAATATATCAGGGCTGATCTGAACCTCGATCAATACAGGACAACCAGCGGATAATGCCCGTTCAAATGCCGGTCCAAATTGTTCGGTACTGGTTACTTTCTCCGCGTTCATGCCATAGGCCTCGGCTAGTGTACAGAAATCCGGGTTAATCATATCGGTACCGATTACCCGTTGCGGGTATTCGCGCTCCTGATGCATGCGAATGGTACCGTAGATGCCGTTGTTAACCACGATTACGATGATATTTGCTCCGTATTGCATTGCAGTTGCCAACTCCTGGCCATTCATCATGAAATCTCCGTCACCGGCGAAGGCGACGACGGTTCTTTGCGGGTATAACAGTTTCGCCGCGATAGCTGCGGGCACCCCGTAACCCATAGTTCCACTGGTTGGAGCGAGCTGGGTTCGATACGCGTGAAATCGATAAAATCGGTGAAGCCATGCGGTGTTATTTCCGGCGCCATTGCAAACAATGGTGTCACCGTCGGTGGCATATTCGACGGTTTTAATGATATCAGAAAGTTGTAACGGGCCTTTAACCGTGATCGATCGACTCCAGTCCTCGAAATTTTGCCGGGCGCTTAAAAGCGAAATCTTTCTAGCTTCAGCATGGTCTGCACTCAATTGATGGTTTGACAGGCTGGCCACAAATGCCGTCGACGAAGCGTTAATGGCCAAATCAGGGTGATATATATGTCCCAGTTCCTCGGCTCCGGAATGGACGTGAATCATGATTTGTCGGGGTGTGGGGATATCGACTAACTTAAAGCCACCAGTGGTTAGTTCTCCGAGCCTGGCGCCGATAACCAGTAGGCAGTCGGTACTCTGTATATAATCTGTCAGTGCCGGATTTACACCAAGCCCCAGGTCACCAATGTAGTTCGGGTGCGCGTGATCGAAATAATCCTGACATCGAAATGAATTGGCCACCGCGATGGCCGAATTTTCTGCAAAATTCTGTAACCCCAGGCGGGCCGCCTCACTCCAGCCGCTACCACCGATGATGATGAGTGGATTTTTTGCCCGGGAAAGCATTTCGATTGTTCTTGTGATGTCATCTAGCGCTGGATGGGTCTCGACTGTTTGCCATGGATTGGCATCCGCGACTTGCGTCATATCGGTTAACATATCTTCCGGTAATGCCAGTACGACGGGTCCGGGTCTGCCGCTGGTGGCAGTCGCAAAAGCGCGGTTAAGATATTCGGGTATGCGCGCGGCATCGTCGATCTGGGCGACCCATTTCGCCAGCTCGGAAAACATACGGCGATAATCAATTTCCTGAAAGGCTTCGCGGTCGAGGTCTTTGCGGGCGACTTGTCCGATGAGTAGAATCATCGGCGTAGAGTCCTGCATCGCGACATGCAGGCCGCAACTGGCATTGGTAGCGCCTGGCCCGCGGGTAACGAAACAGATGCCCGGTTTACCGGTGAGTTTGCCGTAGGCTTCGGCCATGTAAGCCGCCCCGCCTTCCTGCCGGCAAATGGTGAGGCTGATTTCGGGTTTATCGAAAAGCGCGTCGAGTGCGGCAAGAAAACTCTCACCGGGGATGCTGAAGATGCGATCGACGCCATTGATGGCGAGGGCGTCGATTAAAATTTGACCGCCTGTACGCGGGATGGTTTGTCTGGTCATTAGTGGGTTGCCCGCAAGGTTGACTCAATAAAGCCCCGGCTCTCCTGTGCGAATGTTTGTATCATCGATGTCGGCACGGAATCGGCATGAGGCAGTCTTACACTAATAGATCGGGCAGCCCAGAGACCAAATCCCGGGCCGTCATTAACATGCTGGCACAATGGTGATTCATCAGGGCATTCGCAGCTAATATAAAGATTCCCGCCTTCCTTGTAAGCGATTATTGTGTTTAGGGTTTCTCCTGATTTCATATCTTCCACAAAGGCGTGCAAATATTCTTCATCGCAGATTAATTCAGTAACACGGTAATTTTGAAAGTAAGATAACCCTCGTCGAATAACCGGGACTGTTGCCGTCGCATGCAATTGCTCATTATCGAAAAGAAAAGCGTTGTACTGGGTAGTGCTGTCAGGCATTGGCGGGATCGGTTTCAGATATTTTATAGAAGAGATCTGCTGGTCTTATAACATGCACCCTGAAATCGAACAACCGATATCGAACGGGGTGACTTAAGCCAAAAGCGCCTTGGAAACCGGCGCGCGAGATTATAACAGTTTCCCTACGAGCAGTTACCATGTGAATGGTTATTGTATTGGGCTAACTTGAGTCAGTATTGGCAAGAATTCATGCTATTGCCGGCAGCCATTTCTACCAGGGCCTGTGCATGCTTGGCTTTTGGCGCGAATACCAGGTGCTGGCATCAACGGGTGTTTTTTCGACGAGATTAAGGTTATTCCCGACCGCATTAATTATGCAGGTTAATAACTGTGGCCGGCGCTTTTTTCCGGACTATTTAAGCTCTTCGGATTTATCATACCGTTATTGTTAGATCACGGGTATCAAGTGGTTACAATTAGTACAAAATGTAGGGCAATTTAAAGATGCTTACTTTAAAATACCGCAATTTCCAGAAACCGGTCGATCCTTAAGCGGCTTTATCTATGTTTGAACTTATCACCAATGCCGATATTTATGCGCCGCAGTCGCTGGGCATCAAGCAGTTGCTGGTATGTGCCGGCAAGATCGTCTACATCGGCGATCAGGTCCCCGGGCTTGATGACCGGCTTGATGTCAATCTCACGGATATTGACGGCGCCAGGTTGATTCCCGGATTTATCGATGCCCATGCCCATATTACCGGTGGCGGTGGTGAAGCCGGAGCTTCAACCCGGGTACCAGCACTGGGGTTGAGTGAATTCACCCGTGCGGGTGTGACTAGCGTCATAGGCTTGCTGGGTACCGATGATTTAACCCGCAACACGCAAACATTACTCACGCAGGTTATGGGACTGCGCGAGGAAGGGCTGTCGGCCTGGTGTTATACCGGTGGTTATCATTTTCCGATTGCGACACTAACTGACTCGGTGCGCAGCGATATTGTTAATCTGGAACCGGTGATCGGAGTCGGCGAAGTGGCGATCAGCGACCATCGCTCAAGTCAGCCCACAGCCGATGAAATTTTAAGGCTGGCCAGTGATGCGCATGTCGCCGGTTTAATGACCGGTAAAGCTGGAATAGTTCATTTTCATCTGGGTGATGGTGAGAGAGGGCTGTCTTTGATTCGAGACTGTCTTGAAATAAGTGAAATTCCAGCGCGCGTGTTTAATCCGACCCATATAAACCGCAACAAAGCCCTGTTCGAAGAAGCATGCGAATTAAGCGGCAAGGGTTGTAGCGTCGATATTACCGCGTTTCCGACGGACGAAAGCGACGGTAGCGGATGGTCTGCCATGGAAGCCGTCGAGCATTATTTTGAAAAAGCCTGCGATCCCTCAAAGCTTACGATCAGCTCCGATGGGGGTGGTTGCTTGCCAAAGTTCGACAATCAGGGAGAGCTGTTGAAAATGGGATTTGCCAGTTCTTCGGCGATGCCCGCGACACTTAAATTGCTGCTCGATGGGGGATGGGCGATGGATAAAATTGTACCCCTGATGACGGCTAACGTGTCCCGGTTATTGCGTTTGCACAGTAAGGGTGAAATTGAAGTCGGGCGTGATGCCGATTTGCTGATATTAAATGACGGCAATGAAATTGGCAGTGTCATGGCGAATGGTATCTGGCATGTTAAACAGGGGCAACAAATTGTGAAAGGTAAATTCGAATAATGAGTCCCTCTCCAGATAAAGAAGGTCATACGCGTGGTTTTGTCATACCTATCGGCGGTGCAGAAGAACGTACAGGGTCGGCAAAAGTTTTAAAGCGTTTTGTCAAGCTTTGCGGCGGGCGCAAGGCTCATGTGGTTATTATCCCGACCGCTTCCAACCTGGCTGATACGGGTGAAAAGTACATAGAAATATTCACCAAGATAGGTGTCAAAAATGCTGTCTCGCTACCGATTAACGACCGCGCCGAAGCGGCCAATCAGGACTATCTGCAGGCGCTGCAGCAAGCCGATGGCATTTTTATTACCGGTGGTAATCAGCTACGCCTGTCGACTATTCTGGGTGGCACTGAAATAGCAACAAATATCAGGCGTTTGAATGCCAGGGGAGTTCATGTCGCTGGTACTTCCGCCGGCGCAGCGATAATGCCGGAACATATGATTGCAGGAGGCTCCACCGGTACTGTGCCGTCTGGCAATGGCGTAAATCTGGCGCCCGGGCTGGGTTTGACGAATGACCTGTTAATCGACCAGCACTTCAGCCAGCGTGATCGGTTGGGGCGTTTGTTGACCGCGATTTCTTATAACCCGTTCATGCTCGGTGTCGGTATCGACGAAGACACGGCGATATTTATTGACCCGAACCAGCGCTTTGAAGTGGTCGGCAGCGGCGCAGTAACGGTTATCGATCCGATCGATTTAAGCTATTCGTCGATGAGTCGGGCCTCGAAAGATGACGCATTGAGCATGCTCGACCTGAAATTACACATATTGTCCAAAGGCTGTTGTTTCGATATTCATGAGCGGAAACCATTTCCACCCGGATAAATGCATAAGGTGTTTTGCAATATGGTTGTCGCACTAACCACCTTCCAGCGCCGATAAAATCCTGATGCTGTCTCCATCGGTCATGCTGACGATTTTCCAGTCGGGTTCAGCTACCACCTGCTGGTTCAGTATACAAACGATTCCGCTGGTATCGGCAAAGCCAAGCTGCCGAACAAGCGAATCCAGTGTTGTATTAGCGGTGTCAGGCGTAACTTGCAGCTGATTGCCGTTCTGAAAACAGGCTGGCTTATCATCGCCAAACCCGAACAGAATGATTTCAATAGTCAAAACTAGACCTCAAAGCCCGAGCTCTTTGAGCTTTTCCACGTTTGGGACACCATTTTTATCCCAGCCGCGTAGCCGATAATAATCACTTAACATTGTCGAAAGATCGGCTACTTCGCCTCTGGCGGTGCCACCGCTAGCAGGCTCGCAGAGCAAGCGCTGAGGCAAGGTGTCGTCGCTATTGTCGAATCCGGCGGCGAGATTGAATTGACGCTCCAAATTCCAGATACGTTCACCAGTCTGCCGAAGTTTTTGTTCCGACCACTCGCCTTCGCAGGCAGCATCGATCATTTTCGCCAGATACTCGGGTGGGAAAATTGCATTGGCGAACATGCATAATCCAGCACTATCGATGGCCGCAACCAGATCCTGGGTGGTTTTGATGAGTTCCGCCTTGCCTTCGTTACTGGCATTGCTGAAGTCATCCATAAATGGCCTTGCCCGCATGTGGCAAGCTCCACGATTAGATGTCGCATAGGCAAGCCCCATACCTTTCATTGATCGCGGGTCGTAGCCTGGAAATTCCTGTCCCTTGACCACCATGGCCAGTTCCGGGCGACCGTATTTTTGGCAGAGACGGGCGGCACCGAGTCCGATCTCGGCACCAAAACTCTCGCCCATGGCAGTCAATTCGACAGCCCTGACCAAAGCTTCAGCATTGCCAAAATTTAAAGCGAGACCATCCGTTTCTTTGAGGCTTATTGCGCCCACTTCGAATAGCTCCATTGCTGCCGCGATCGAGACACCCAGCGAAATCGGGTCCATGCCGTGTTCGTTGCAGAGAAAATTGGCATAGTTCAGAGTGTCCAGGTCGTCGACACCACACATTGGTCCGAAAGCGTAGGCAGTCTCGTATTCGAGACCACCTGAAGGTAATTTATAGCGTGACCGGTCGCCCCCCTGCGGATCGATACCCTGCACCAAAGGCGATTCGGGGTCGATAGTGGCAATTCGACCGCAACCGATAGTACAGGCAAAACAGGCCTTGTTACTCTGCAGACTGGGTTTACTGTCACTACGGCGTTTTGCCGTAACAGCATCCGCATTGATTGCTTCGACACCTTCGAATTGTACCTCTCGACAGTTACGTGTCGGTAGTGAACCGAATTGGTTGGTGACGTCCATCATATTGTGTGTGCCGCGAGACTCGTAGCGTTTTTTCAATATGTGTGGTTGTAATACAGCTTCCGTATCGCGAACTGCTTTTAAAAATGCGGCGGGGTTTTTTACGGTGACGCCACGGGTTCCGCGTACCGCTATGGCCTTCAGGTTTTTCGAACCCATCACCGCACCGACACCAGAGCGACCAAACGCGCGGTCGATGTCGTTAACAATACAGGCAAATTTGACACCCACTTCGCCGGCACGTCCGATACTGGCAATTTTTGTTTGTGGATCACCGAGCGCGTTTCGCAATTGCGGTTCGGTTTCCCAGACTGAATGGCCCCAGAAATTATCGGCGGGGTGAATTTCGGCCATATTATTTCTTATAGAAAGATACACCGGACCACTCGCGCGACCTTCGATAATCAATAGATCGTAACCTGCCATTTTCAACTCGGCACCGAATAATCCGCCACTATTGGATGCTGCTATGGCGCCGGTCAGCGCGCCTTTGGTTACTACAGAGCATCGCCCTCCAGTCGGTGCTGGTGTACCGGTTAAAGGGCCGGTGGCAAAAATGAGTTTGTTATTCGGCGATAACGGGTCGACTTCGGCTGCGACTTCTTCGACAAGATAGCGGCTCCCCAGGCCTCGTTGGCCGAGATATTTCTGGGCCCAGTCTTGATTCAGTGGTTCGGTGGAGCAGATACCGAGATTCAGATTTACGCGTAATATTTTATTCTGCCAGGCCATGGAATGTACCCACTTTCGATTTGAGGTTAATAGTCACCCAAGAGTATACAAAGAAGTTTAAGTGCGACGGGGATTTAAGCATTTAATGAAATTTTAAATTTTAGGGGTCAGGTCTATAATTTACTATGATTCCTTTCCCCGTACAATCCTACCGACTGTCGTAAAATGTATGCCGAAGTGCTCGCCTATCTG
>CAZYYM010000112.1:0-10735 GCA_964651385.1 uncultured Gammaproteobacteria bacterium
TGGCCTTGTCTGTTGGAGACAAATCGGATTTAGACCAGGTGTTGCGCTGGGCTGAACAGCCGCTGGTTAAACTGGCTGAATTCGGCCTTGTTTTCTTGCTGGCTATCCACCTGTTCGGCGGTTTACGCTTGCTTGCGCTGGAGTTTCTACCCTGGCAGCCGAGACAGAAAACCTTAGCGGCAATTGTTATTGCCTTGTCTTTTTTTGTTGCAAGCGGTTTTTTGCTCAGAGCATATTCGTGATGACGAATCAAAACCAGGTAGAACGACTCGATACCGATATCCTCATCCTCGGCTCGGGTGGAGCAGGGTTACTCGCAGCACTACACGCACATCAGACCAACCCTGATCTCAAAATCACCATTGCGGTAAAAGGATTGATGGGAAAATGTGGTTGCACACGCATGGTTCAGGGCGGCTATAACGTCGCTCTGGGCGATAACGATTCGATTGAGCGTCATTTCATGGACACCATTGCCGGTGGCAAGTGGCTACCCCGTCAGGACCTGGCCTGGAAACTATGCGAAACGGCGGTTACCCGCGTACGCGAGCTGGAAAATGAAATCGGGTGTTTTTTCGATCGTGAAGATGATGGCAGCCTGCATCACAAGGCCTTTGCCGGCCAGACCGCCGACCGAACCGTGCATAAAGGAGATTTAACCGGTATAGAAATAATTAGTCGTTTGATGGAACAGGTGATGGCTCTGCCGGTTAAGCGTTTCGAAGAGCATCGCGCACTGGCGCTAATTCCAAACCAGGCTGGCGATGCCCTCGCGGGTGTATTAATGGTCGATATGCGAACCGGGAGTTTTAGGCTGGTACGCGCCAAAGCGGTTTTGCTTGCCACCGGTGGCGGTCCCTGCATGTACCGGTATTACACGCCTTCCGGTGAAAAGAGTATGGATGGCCTGGCCATGGCCATGCGTCTGGGTTTGCCGATGCGGGATATGGAAATGGTGCAGTTTCATCCAACCGGATTGCTGGCGGGAAAAGATACGCGTATGACCGGCACAGTGCTCGAAGAAGGTTTACGCGGAGCCGGCGGTTACTTGCTTAACGGCAAAGATGAACGTTTCATGTTCAAATATGACGTGCGTGGTGAACGGGCAACCCGCGATATTGTCTGTCGTGGCATATATGATCAAATGCGCCAGGGTAATATATCGCCCAATGGCGGAGTTTATATCTCTATGAGTCACCTGGGTCTGGAAAATGTCCGTCGCCAATTCAAAGGTATGGTGAAACGCTGTGCCGATTGTGGTTTCGATCTGGCAGGCGATAAAGTCGAAGTGGTGCCAACAGCCCATTACTTCATGGGCGGATTGATTTGCGATACCGATACCCGGACTGAACTGCAGGGACTGTTTGTCGCCGGGGAGGATGCCGGCGGCGTTCACGGGGCGAACCGTCTTGGAGGCAATGGCGTTGCCAATTCCACGGTGTTTGGCGGCATTGCCGGTGAAGTCATGGCCGTCTATGCCAATAGTATTGATAATTGGCAGGCGGTTGACGAAACATTTCTGGACAACGAAATCGATCGGGCTTTGTTACCCTTCGACATTGCAGGTGAACCGGTGAATATCCACGATCTGCGAGAAAAGCTGATGGATATTATGTGGCATAATGTGGGTGTTATGCGTACTGCGGAAGGCATTCAGCAGGGTATATCCCAGATTGAAGAATTGCGGGCCGAATTGTTAACCAGTGGATTAGGCGAGGAGAACAGGGTGTTTAACCCGACCTGGCATGACTGGTTGAACCTTTATAATCTGATCGACATATCACTGGTGATCGCCAAAGCCGCGTTATCGCGTGAAAACTCGCGAGGCGCCCATTGCCGAGAAGATTATCCCGAACCGGGCAGCATGGAAGATTCCTATTTCACCGTTGTGCGCGGCCAGCCGGGATGTCTGGATGTGACGCATGAGCCCGTCGAGTTTACGATTATCAAACCCGGTGAATCCTTGGTCGAAGGTTACGAAGAGACCGCACCGCAGGTAAAGAGCTGAGAACAATGATTTCGAACAAGGTGATTCAAAATACGGCTTACGAAATAATGGGCAGGGCTGCGATCGATATACCACAGGATTATCGTTCAGGTATCGAGTTTATGGTAGAGCAGGAACAAGGCCTGTCGCGTTTCGTTTTAAAAACCATGATGGACAACTGGGATGCCGCAACGCAGGACCGGCGTCCGATGTGTGCTGATTCAGGTTTGCCACGATTTTACCTCAAGGTTGGTAACGACTCGCAATTCGAAGGTGGTCCCGTCGGTATCGAACGCGCTTTACGCGAGGCCACTGCACAGGCAACCCACGATATCCCACTGCGACCGAATCGCGTGCATCCTTTATGGAGAACCGACAATAATAACAATGTCGGCATAAACGCGCCTGAAATCGACTGGAGTTTTGAACCCGAAGTCGACTGGATCGATATAACCACGGTGCACAAAGGGGGGCTATTTGGAACCGACTATCGCATGTTGTTTCCCGGTGACGGTATCGACGGTATCAAGCGTTTTTTTCTCGATACGATGGTGTCATTCGGTAAAAGAGGCCTGGCCTGTCAGCCCGCCGTGGTCGGTATTGGTCTCGGTGGCTCGAAAGACACCTGCATGGTGCTCGGTAAACAGGCCGCCTGTTTGAGAGTTGTCGGCGAAACCAATCCCGACGCGAAAATTGCCGTGCTCGAGCAGGAACTGAAAACACTCGGTAACCAAATCGGCATGGGTGCGATGGGTTATCAGGGCGCCGCTATGGTCGCCGATTGTCATATTGAAGTGGGCTATACGCACACCGGTGGAATGCCGATCAGTGTGCATATGTTCTGCCTGTCGTCGAGAAGGGCAACCGCTCGAATTTTTGCTGATGGCAGTGTCGAATATCGAACCGATCCGCGATGGTTCACGCCCTATATGCGTCGGGAGACAACATCATGGTAGCCAAAGATCGTGAATTCAAGGAAATTCGGCTCAAGATTCCAGTGCAGCAGTCCGACCTGGAATCGCTGGAAATCGGCACCATTGTTTACCTTGATGGTGTGATCTATACCGGGCGCGAAGGTGTTTATAAAAGGGTTCTCGAAGACGGATTCGAAATTCCACTCGATTTGCCGGCATTGAGTAACGCTAATTTCCACTGTTCACCGGCGGCCGCTATTGAAGACGATGGCAGCTTTAATGTCGGCGGTGTTACTGCGACAGCGAGCTTCAGGTTTGCAAAATGGATGAAGCAGTGGTTCGAAATATCCGGTGCAAAAATTATTATTGGTAAGGGAGGTATGAGTAGCCAACAGTATCGGCAACTTTTTGTACCCGCCGGTGCTGTGTACTTGACTACCGTCGGTTATGGCACTGGCGCATTGCTCGGGCGAGGCATAAAAAAAGTTAGGCAAGTAGCGTGGCATGAAGAGCTGGGTAATGCCCAGGCTATGTGGGTATTCGAAGTCGAAAATTTTGGTCCATTCATTGTCGATAGCGATCTGCAGGGGCGCAGCCTGTTCGAAGAGCAGGGTAAGTTGATCAATGAAAAACTGGACAGTCTTTATGCAGGATTAAAAGCGCCTGCGTTGGGTCGTTACGGGGAAACGGATAATCGCAACGACGAATTAATTTAAACGCAGCACATAACAGCAATCGAGATGCGGAAACGAGCATGCGGAGCAGGGGGCGCGCTTTCTTTTCCAACCAGAACTGCTGTCCACAAATACTACTCGATACAGCCTTTTTGATAGTTTTAGTGTGCGTAGATGATGTCAGATAAGGCGGTACATCTCGAACAAAGGGGGGCATTTTTTATTGGCAAGTTTACTGCGATGGCATGCCCCTGCGAAATCATGATAGAAACCGAATCAGAGGTCGTAGCCGAAAAACTAGCTAAACTGGCAGCTATCGAAGCCTGGCGTATTGAGCAAAAATTTAGCCGTTATCGAAACGATAATATTATTCACAGGATTAATAATAGTGCTGGAAATTCTGTTGAAGTCGATGAAGAAACTGCTCGCTTGTTGAACTTTTCTGAAATTGCATGGCAGCAAAGCGAGGGTTTATTTGATATTACAGGCGGTGTATTTCGTGAAATATGGAATTTTAAAACAGATAAAATACCCGATTTAAAATCTGTAGAAAAGACCCGGGAAAAAGTTGGTTGGTCCAGGATAAGTTGGCAGTCGCCACAGATAAAACTTGGTGAAGGTATGCAAATTGACCTGGGCGGCATAGGCAAGGAATATGCCGTTGACCGGGTGGCACAGCTGTGTCTACTTGAGCAGCAGTCACTGTCAGTGTTAGTCAACTTTGGTGGTGATTTATGTGCCTTAAAACAACCTGTTACCCAGCCTCAGTGGAATATCGGGATCGATAATCCTTATCGTTCCGGTCAAGCCTGTTTAGAGACTATCAAGTTTAAAACAGGTGGTTTAGCGACTTCGGGAGATGCCAGAAATTTTATAGAATTTGAAGGCAAACGATATAGTCATATTATAAATCCGGCAACGGGATACCCTGCCGAAGATGCACCACGTTCGGTTACAGTGCATTCTGATACTTGCACTCAAGCCGGACTGTTCAGCACCTTGTCCATCTTGCAGGGGAAAGAGGCGGAGATTTTTTTAAAACAAACCGAATGTCCATACTGGATCAGCTGGTAACCTTTTAGAAAAGTATCGAATAATTCAATTGAATCATATAGGCTTCAATGCCGTTAAAGAGATCATAGTTTTTCAATTTACCGGGATCATTTGTATTGATTCCATCGCCTTGTTGGCGCATATATTCCAAACGCGCACTGAGTTTGGTGTTTCTATGTTCAAACCCAAAGCCCACTCCAATTGTGTTACTTGTAAAAGCTGCAAGTCTTGAATCGGCGCTTGCAAAATCCGGTACTGTATCCGTATCTTTTAGATAGTATTGATGAAAGTTAGCAGACGATTGCTGATAGTAACGAAAATGTGATTCTATGAAATATGCATTCATATTGATTTTGTATTTTGCATCTAATGTATTCGATGTAATACCCCAGTCATCCGAATGATGGCGATAGCCTAAGCGTAATACATTTCCATCATAGTTCTGAATAAGCTGAGAATAGAAAATTTTACGAGACCGGGATGAAGGTCTTTTTTCATAATAGCTGGTGACTTGAGAGCCGCTATTATCAACCACACTAATCAGCTTATAAGGGTCGCTCATATATCCATCGCTGGTTGCATTGGTTAAGGAAAGCTGCAATAAAGTTTCTGACGTTAAGACCTGCGTTAACCCAAATACAGTGTCCGTTGAATGCTTTTTCTCAGATGACGACTGACGTTGCAATAATAAAGTGTCCGTCAATTCAGCGGGAATACCTGCCACATTATCAACTCTCTGACTTCGCGAAATATCATCATTTGCGAAAGACCTGGCCAACGACCAGGTTGTGAATCGATCTTCACTATCTAGGGATGCTGTTAAACTGCTTCCTTTGGATTGATAATCACCCTCAGTCGAATCATTGACTGTACCGGTAAGGGCTATTAAGCGCGATAACTGGTGATTCCAGCTTAACGATATTGCAGTGCGATTATCTTTTAGCTTTAACGAGGGCTTAGTGCTCGCAGCGCGAGTTGAAACATTACCGGAAGCCGAAGTAACCGTTTGAACCGTACCATATGGTACCTCGCCTGTTGCCGTAGCACCCGTAATCGAGTCTAGAATCACAGAGGCAGTAAGACTGTTATCTTCGTTGATGGTTTTGTTCAACTTAACCTGGGGTGCTACAACGCTGACGCCGTTAGTTTCATTGTAGAAAAATATGCTGTTCTCGATATTCAGGTCGCTGTCCAGCATGCCAGCCTGTGCAGAAGGTGTTATAGACAACAGGGAACAGGTAGCCATTGATATCTGCTTTTTAAAACTTTTCTTCATTTTGATTAATTGCAGCCGCAACCACCTCCTCCAAGCCCCGCGCCTCCTGTTGAAGCCTCTTTACTGAAATAAACATGTTCATCAAAACCATCATTGATTGAATTACTGGCTGGCTGCATATCTTCTCGCGCCAGTATATCTCTATCCCAGGGATTTACTTTTTGTAAGGTACAGGCACTCAGGAACAATACAGCTATTAAAGTCATCAATTTTTTCATGTTTATTATTGCGCTAATAATTGTTTGATTGGTTTTGTAAACCTTTCTTTTCTCAATAGCGGAAGCAGGATAAATGCGAATAACAAATTCAAATCAAATGAGCCCACTCCGTTTTCTTCACCCTCACTACCTTCACAGGTACTGTGATCATCATCAGATTCTCCACAATTTGTATCGGTGGCGGTTGTTGCGGATGTTAACGCTGCATTACTGCTGTGTTCGACAGCTCCTATGTCGCAGCGCCCGTTTTGGGGAACAATCGTCCCGACTTGATCTTTATTCACGTCATTGACAATACAGGTGCTGGGGGCTTTATCGATAATGCCTGTTTGCGAACTAACGGGTAAAAGTATTTCAGTTTCAGCTGCGCCAGATAGGCTGGTCGCTACTGGAGAAATATCTAAATTAAAAAAGTCGGGTGCAAGAATGGTCTTAACAAAACTACAGGAGCCTGTAGCCGAGTTGGCATTAAATGCATTGTAGCCATTAGAAGTGTTTGATCCCGTGCCGCTGCAATCGATGGTATTGAAATATAATGTTCCTACCGAAGTAACTGTCCCACTGTTATCTATCGCACCAGTCCCTGAAACATTATTTGATACAAAACTGTTGTAAAATATGTTGAGCCTGCCAGGGCTGACATTACTAATTGCGGCACCCTGAGGCGAGCTATTATTAAAAAAAGTAGAACGATTGATGGTAAGCGTGCCGTTATTTTTTATTGCCCCTCCTTCGGTTGAATCATGATTATTCGTGAAGGTGCTGTTATTGATGGTAACGCTACCACTATGAACTAGTAACCCGGCCCCACCAAGTCCATCTGCGCTTGATCCGTTTTGAATTTGTAGGTTGCTGATTATTAAATTGCTAGCTGAAAAATCTAATATGCGATGGTTATCAGCGCCATCTAGTGCGACTAGACTGGCACCACTGCCACGCAATATTAAATTCTTATTAATAATAACGGTTGACGTTAAGGTAATGATCCCAGAAGGAATAATTATTGTGTCACCGTCAGCAGCATTGGTTACGGCCGCTTTTAAGTTAGTTTCAGATGCTGCGGACAGGCTAGTGACTGTAGCACTCACCGAAAATGGAACAATCAGCAAGCTAACAATAAAAAAAAATGCTTTCAAAATGCTTTCGGACCTGTCTTCACATAAAATGATAGATATTAAGGGATTACTGCTAGAATATAGTCCTTATATTAAATAATGCTTAAATGATTACTAAATCCTGGCGGGAGATTATGGTTTGGTTTTTGAGGGTAATCTCAGGTGCGTTTATAGCGTTGGCCTAAGCTCGATATTTCAACTGCTGGAGTCATTTAAATCACTCGTCTTTTATTCCTGTTCAATCACCCATCGAACCGCACGATGAGTGAGTTCATGCGATGAAGCAAGCCCAAGTTTTTTCTTGATGTGGGCCTGGTGCGTTTCTATGGTTTTGGCACTCAGGTGCAGGTGCTCGGCCATTTTAATGGTTGACACACCCTGGCCGATTAATTCGAAAACCTGAAGTTCCCGATTTGATAAAGATTCGATATCGCGCTTTTCGTGTTTTCCATCAACCATTCCAGAAATCATACGTTCGGTCATGCGCTGACTTAAATAAACCCTGCCACTGAGTACCTGGCGAATCGCCTGAATTATCTTGTCCTGTGCCTCCTGCTTGTTGATGTAGCCTCTGGCGCCAACAGCCAGCACGCGCTCTGCGTACAATTCTTCATCGTGCATAGAGGCAACCAGTATGAGAATATCGGGGCTGTGGGCCTTGATATGTTCGATTAAATCGAGACCGCTACCACCCGCCAGCGAGAGGTCGATAATCGCAAGATCGGGTTTTAGGCTAGTTGCGAGATTAAGCCCGTCTGACATGTTACTCGCTTCGCCACAGACTTCCAGGTCGTGAGTATCACCAATTAACTGAGCGAATCCTGTTCGGACCAGAGGGTGGTCATCGACGATAAGAATTCGTGCCATCGATTAAAATCTCATTGCCAGGTTTCGAGGGAAACGGCAGCAAACGCGAGTACCACCCGATTCCAGTAGTGACACTTCCAGTTTGCCATCAAACAGGCTGCAACGATACTTCATAATGCTCAGGCCGAGGCCCTCATAGTTATCAGGTTCGTCACTGATGCCCTTCCCATTATCAATAATGTCGAGCTGGCAGCTTTCACCGTCTAAACCAATAACAATCCTGATTTCACTGGCCATTGCGTGCTTCACCGCGTTGTTAAGCGCTTCTTGTATGATGCGGTAAAGATGTATTACCAGGTTATTATCGTTAAGTTCGATTTCTTTCATAATATCCACGATAACCGGTATGTGGCTTTGCCGCCGAATTTCGTCGGCAAGATTCTGGATAGCGAGATTAAAACCTTTGGCGTCGATTTCGATAGGTACCAGGCCTTTGGAAAGTTTACGTACCTGCGAAAGTGTTTCCTGAATCCCGGAAGCCAGTTGTGTTGCCAGTTGATGCTCTGGTTTAGATGCTTTGTTCACCAGACTGGCAGCCAGCATTCCAAGACCGGTTAATTGCTGTCCAATACCGTCGTGTAATTCCTGACCGATTCTGCGCTGCTCGCGTACCGGGACATCCATGATTTCGCGTTGCAGCCGTTGTTGCTCACTGAGATCCATTATAACTCCTGCAAATAATCGGGTATGACTAAGGTTGATATCACCGATGGATAGATACATGGGGAACTGGCTACCGTTCTTACGTTGACCGATCAGTTGCCGACCGGTGCCTATTATTTTGCCAATGCCTGTTTCCAGGTAATTGTTAATATACTGGTTGTGCGATTTACGCATGCTGCAGGACATTAAACGATTGACGCTTTGTCCTACTAATGCGTCCTTAGCGTATCCAAACATGACTTCGGCCGACGGATTAATATATTGGATAATGCCTTTAGTATTGATCAGTATAATACCTTCATGGGAAGTTTCTGCCAGGGTTTGAAACGTTTCTGCCTGCTGCTCAATCTGTTGTGCGATTGGTTGCGCAACTCGAAAGAAAAACCGACTGGCGATGAAGATGATGATAATCCCAACACCGAGGGAAATCAGTCCCGTTTGTATAAATGGCGTTCTGATTTCAGACAAATCAATCTTTGCGACCAGGCCGAGATTTAAAAAAGCCACTGGTTCGTAGGCCGCAAGTACCTGTTGACCACGGTAATCGAGTCCGATAATACTGCCAGATTTGCCACTAAGTGCCAGACGCATTGGCTGCGCCCAGTTCCCTTGATAGGGTATGGATTGGGGTGTCACGAGGTCAGAGTGCCGATGGCTGAGAATAAATTCAATACTATCCCCAGATAGACGGGCGAGCGCGTATTCACCGGTTTTGCCGAAGCCTTTGAATTGGCTATGCGCATTTTTAATCTGTTGCAGCGTTACCTCCCGCCAGCTATCGACCGTGTTACTGCCATTCTTGAAAGCGTTAAAACCGGCGATGGCCTCTATTAACCTGGCCTGACTTTTAACCGTTTCTGCGAGTCGCATTCGGTATTGGTCAATGGCAGTATTATAGAGCGTGGATATTGATATGGCACCGACGGTCACACTAGCGAACGCCATTATCAGTATCAGCAATTTAAAAGTTTTATGTTGGCTCACTGGTATTTACTGGTTCAGGTAAACCCTGTTGTTCGTATAACTAATCATCCTGATGCTAGCATCAGGAATTCCCCGATAGTCTAACCACAGTTTTCGACCCATGCTATCACCATTGAAAAGAATTAATGACAGCCGCTGTAAAAGCAGCCGGGAGATAGCCATGACAGCCATGCCCAGTGTAAACATTGAAACCATTGCACATGTGGAAAATGAGACTTCAAACATTACCCGTTTAACACCGCAATCAGTCAGTTGTCAGGTTTGCAACTCAATGGGTGGATGTCTATCGAAACAATTGCTCGAGAGCCATCGCCAGCCTGACAGGTCGTTGAAAAGCAACCGAGGCATCAGGGTCGGCGAGCACGTCTTTCGCGAGGGCGATGAATCCGACTACCTGTGTGTTGTACGTAGTGGATCGGTAAAATCTTATCTAATTTCGAATGATGGCGAAGAGCAGGTGCTCGGCTTTTATTTGCCGGGTGACGTATTCGGCCTCGATGGCTCGGAAGAGCTGGGCAGAATGTCTTCTGCAGTGACGCTTGAAAATTCGACACTATGCCGCTTACCGATTGAAGATTTGGACAATCAGGGTATTAGTCAACAATTGCTCAATTTAACTTCCGCTCAGTTGTTGCGCGATCACAACCTGGTACTAATGCTCGCCAGGAAAGATGCAGATGGTCGCCTCGCCAGTTTTCTCTGTGACCTATCACGCCGTTATCAGGCTCGCGGTTATTCATCTCTGGCGATCAATTTGAGTATGTCAAGGCAGGATATTGGTAACTATCTGGGCCTTGCGGTGGAAACTGTGAGTCGAACATTGACCCGATTTCAGGAAAGTGGTTTTATCACCGTCAAACGCCGTGCAGTTATATTCAATGACCTGAAAAACCTGCGGGGGATTGCCGGAGCGCAGGCCTGGCATTAATCACGTTCGTAGTGGTAGAGTTGGGTGTCTGCCGGTATTTCGAACCAGGACAGACA
>CAZYYM010000113.1:0-10660 GCA_964651385.1 uncultured Gammaproteobacteria bacterium
GAGTCACTTCGCCGTCGCCGTTGCAGGCCGCCGCTTCTTGCTTGATGATTTTCTCTGCGCAGCCAGAAATGGCCATCGGTGCTCCCTCCTAATCCATCACCAAGGCCCGGGCTATCGGTATCGACGTCCATATGTCCGGCTGCAAGACCCCCGGAGCAGATGCCGCTACAGGGAGGAGGCACCAGCGGAGGTTTGAGAAAATTGATAAAAAGCGTATCAAATCCCTTGGCTACCCGGGCGATGGTTACGTGTGACATACTGCCAGCTGCTCGCTGCCATCCCATCGGGATATCTTCGAGATCGAGAAGGTCGTTGTCCTGGTTGTTATCGACTCTGTCCTGGTTGTTCAAAATACCATTTCGGTCCAGGTCAAAAATAGTGTCCGTGGCGACCCCCCCTTCGTCGAAACTGACTTCAAGTAACCAGTTAGTGCTGCCATTCGGGTTGGTTATGGTTGTTTTCACGCGACTAGCGCGTAATTGAGGCGTTGTCACCAGTCGCTCACCGGCGGGAAGATCCACCCTCCAGCCCTTGTAAACAGACCAGTCGATGGCAGCCGTGGTGGTAAACGTGCGCACGTTTTCGGTTGTCGTACCACTGACAAATTTGGTATCCGCCGATAATATTTGCGCCAGGTGTGTCGGTATACCAGCGGCAGGGGCACTACCGGTATCCCAAATACCGTAGAGGGCCTGGACGCTGTTATCGGCAATATCTGACGCCGTATAAAGGCGACCTGTTCCCGTTATGACCAGGTGACCAAATTGCGGATGGTTCGCGACATCAGGAGCCGTCGTAATGGGCTGGGTACCGATACCGTCAAACAATTTGTATGCCAAATTCCAGCCTGCCGGCGCACTGCCCGTCAAGTCAAACTTCCACAGGTCACCATCGATATCTCCTGCATAAGCAATATCAGCCTTGCCATCGTTATCAGTATCCACCAGGGCTGGAGACGACAATCCGTTGGGAGCCCCGCCAGAGCCGCTGGCAGTAGAAATTTTGGTAACGGTGCCGGTTTGTAGCTCAATCAGCACGAGTTTGGCGATTCCATTGACGCTGCTAACGCCGTTACCATTAATGGCATACCACTTACCATCATTCAATTGGGCTACCGTCGAGGCGCCAAAAATGTAACCGATATCGTTATCGCCATTGGGGCTCAGCTCCCACAGCAATTTTTTGTCGCCTCCGGTAGAAGACGATTCTGAGCTCAGATCCGGGTTGGTTACGTCAAGGGCGAAGAGCCCCTTTCCACCGCCACCAAGTCCTCCCAGCAGAACAGAATGCCAGGAATTAGCAAAATAAGCGTCCTGAACTGTTAAATCACCATCCACGTAATAGGCGTGCGCATATGGTCGGCTTGCCAATTTTGAAAGCTCGCCCAAGACCAGAGATGGAATGTAAGCCCATACCTCATTGCCGTTCAGAGCATCGAATGCGTGTAGCATACCGTCATTGGCGCCGACATAAACCCGGGGAGCACGATTTTTATTGGCGTTGGTAAAGGTTACGTATGTCGAGTCAGGAATATTACTTTTCGGTACGGCAACATACACCGGGTTTGAGTGAATAACGTCACCCATCACGCTGAAGCGAAGACGCAAATTACCCGCAGGATACTCCCGGCTGCGGTCTCCTCGTAGAAAATCGACTACATCGCTGCGATTCGCTGCAGCACTGAAGGCTGTATTGTCAATCATCTGTTTTTCGGTCGCAGAGAGATTCGACCAACGAAATGCAGCTTGTGTTCCTCCTCTGGAGGTAATAACTTTGCGGCGGCTATCCCAATAACCTGGTGTAAGTTCATTCTTGGCAAATTGCAGATAGGCTGACCAGTTTGTGACTGTGGTACCCTGCAGCGGCTGGGTGCCGCTCAAGTTAACACTGGTGGACAGCGTTCCGCTGGTGCTCACATCATACTCGACCAGATCGCCCTGCCAGCCCCCATTTTCAAACCACCCGCGGTATGCTTTTACGCCTCCCACACTTAAATCAACATTACTCAATTCGATGGCACCAATATAGCCCAGCGGCTGACTGGAGGGAGTAAAAACTGCTGCTGCCTGGGCAGTGCCTGCTACCAATATTGCCGATATAAGCAGTGATTTACTTAGATTGAGATAGATTCTCATAGTGATTCCACGCCGGGTTGATTAAGGAGGGTCTTCGCTGACATAAATGCTTTGAACCATTCTGAGAGCACCTTTTGCTGCAGAACTTCGTGTGGTTATCCGGAAGGTGTGGACGGCACCCCCTATGATCCGGCCATCTGTCGCGACTTTGACTGATTCTCCGGGAATTGGCTTTGCTCCCAGATATTCGATTACATAAAGATCGTCAGGAGATGAGTTGGCCTGGTTTGATGTTAATCGACCCGCCCATGCTGTGTTGTGAACGTCGATAGCGTCCGCTGTTACGTAAAAACCATCGCCGGCGGCGGCAAAATCAAAAGCTGTTGGGTCGGCAACAATAGCATCGACATTCAACTCCCCGACTCGCAGTGATTCGTCGGCCCGGTTACCCGCCACTCCCTGTAGCTGAGAACTCCCCGCCATCTTCAATTCGAGTATCGAAACCCCCATCGCACTGATTCCGATCAGGGTCAGAACCACGAGCATGACGAGGGCGACCAGTAACGAGAACCCGCGTTGCGAGGAGCATCCGGTGTTGAAGGGAAGTAGGTTTATCATCAATCAAATATCCCGGTTTAGTTTCTTAACATGATGGTTCGAGAAACCAGCAAACGACGGAATCCGTCACCGGGCGTGTAGTTTTGAGTCCCGAGAATATAGGTCTTGTTGTCGACAAATCCGGTTTCCGAGCAACTACTACGAATCAGCAACCAGAACTTGACCGCTACGATCTGCGCCCAGTCAGCAACAACATCTGCATCCTGATATTGCCCGCCAATGCCATACTTGACCTGAAATCTCTCGACGCCTGGTAGCAACTCATTGACCACTGGCAGTCCGTTGGGGTCGAGGCTAACCCGAAACAGCGATGGTACCGGTGCACCGTTGCAACTCCTCCCCGATTTACCCACAAAATAGCTGTGAGCAACAAGTTCATGTACGCTTTGAGGCTGATCCAGTACGACATTGGCTGCCTGAGCCTGTTCTGCACCGGAAAAAATTTTTCCCTCGAAGATACTGCTGCGCAGGTAAAGGCTGCCTGCCGAAAAAGTATTGACGACCCACGGCGACGCATAGCGCACAGTCAAGATATCCCCCCGCAAATAACTGGTGTTTGGTACGCAGGCGTAACCGGCATTGGTGTCGTTCAGCCCCACAACAGGTTGTGAAACCATTCTTCCCCAGCTGGTACCGGTGGTGGGACAATTGACGGCCACTGTGGATTTACCGACAGTGCCGAAAATTTTTGGTATATCGGAGTTGCCGCCCATATATCCTGCACGCTTTAAATCATCGGACAGCAACATCGAAGTAATGCGCCCTGATTCCTGCAATCTGGACAGTTTGTCTGCGGCATTAAACGATGATTTACCGCTTAGTAAAACCTCTATCAATGCTCCCAGTACAAACACCCCGAGCAGCATCGCGATTAGCAATTCCACCATGCTGAATCCCTGTCGCCTGGGCAGTGCTTTTTTGACTATTCCCGTATTATCCATTATTGAGACTCAACAGCGCCCGAAAAAACAGTTTCCTAAAATGTGACACTAAACTGGTAGCATTCGAGATCGCTGGCGGATAGCGTGGGACAATTTCTGCCCCCGCTACCGCTACGGTCGTCGTCCCAGCGCACCGTCAGTACGAATGTATTGCTACCGGCTTGGCGCGTTACCTGGCCTGAACCGGATGGCAGATCCCTCTTTAATGTATTCCACCAACTGCCTACATCGTAAGCGGCAAGCTGAGAGGAAGAGCATGCTATTAGAGTACAGTCCGGGTACCCGCCAGCCGGGGCAGACGAATGCACATAGTCGTTGGCTAGCGCGCCAGCCGGGTTGGCACGGATGCTTTCGCTCAGATTGGCGGCTGCAATTTGTGCAATACTCAGGTTGTGAGATCCGCTCAGGTCTTTTAGCGTTGTGACCTGCATTGATGCGGCACCAAGGATGCCTATCGCCAAAATGATGACCGTGACCAGTACTTCGATCATGGTCTCCCCCTTGCACCTGCTTCTGGTCGGGGTGAATGCCGCACCGGGCTGAGCGGGGGGGGTATAAGTCATAAGCATGTCGTTTGCCCACTCTCGGCTGCTTTCATAACCTGTCCCCTCCCGGTGATGGTTATAAGTACCGCTTTGGCGCTATTCGCGAACCCGCGGTTGTCACACATCACTAGCACGGCAGTGGCCGAAGTGCTGCTAAACCCTGAAGGACGATAGGTAATGAAACTGGATACCTCTACAGTACCCTTGAACGTTATTCGATCATCCAGTGCATCGTGGATCAAAAGCACTTCCTCAGGCTGGTCGACCCCGGCATTTCCGTTGGCATCTGCAAATACAATCCAGCCAAGTTGCCAATTCCCACTCCTTAGACAGCCAGACCCCGCGGCATTCCTTTTACATATCGTCACTGGCAACAAGCGAGATGCAGACTCTGCTTTCGCGAATTGAAGCGCTCCCACGAAGTCGTTGATATTCGCGGATATGCGATTGTTGGAAATCATGGAAACAAATCCAGGCACGGCAAACGTCATCGTCAAGCTCAATATGGCAATGCCTAGCAGCACCTCCAGAAGCGTGAACCCATTAGTCAGTTTTTCCATAATTAACTTGTTTTAAAATACCACTACCAGTGGATAATAGCGTATTTTAATAAATTGTTGTTTTCTGCGTGTGAAAAAATTGACCTATGTCAACTTAGATAAGCGAAGGCTTTTACTGAAAGAGCAGGAATCGTTGAACAGACTTAGACCAGTAGAGCAAGAATCTGCTTGCCGGGAAATTCAATCAAGTACTGAAAACAGGTACTGAAAAAATGGGACTATATGACTGGGGTAACTTGTCCCCTGTTCGAGCGGCGTCTCGCGCACGCTTCTTTAGTGGTCGTGCTTGCGTTATTTCTTAACCAAGAATCCACCCACAAATGATTTTGGGGAGATGAACACCCCCGCATTATCATTTTTGGCACTCAATAATTTCAAAAAACTAGCAGGGACTCCCAGTTGCGCGTCTCGAGTATCCAGAAATCAACCCGATGGCGAGAAACCCGATGCCCAGCAGGGCAGAAATCGAGGGTTCGGGAACGGATGTCGACTCTCTGGAGATTTGCAGGGTGTATATTGCCGCAGGGAGTATGTCAATACTAGTGGTGCTAATAGTGGTGCTAACTACGCCATTAGGGCCCCCAAGGGTAATAACACCGTATGGATATTCAGAAACTCTGATGACGCCAGTTCCGGCGTCAGCAAATGTCAAGTCGAGATATGAATTTGTCGTGTCCCCTGCATCCGTCGAGTCGGGGGCATCATCGTTGGTCGCCAATTGCGAGCCATTGAAATAGAGATCAATGACCGAGTCGATATCAGTGTCGACGCTATCGATATCGAAGATGAACCGTTGCCCGGCATTGACGTTAAATTGGTAGTAGTCGACGGACGCAGCCTGCGCCGAATCGTTATAGGATTGAATGGACACCCATTCCCATCCGATAGCGGAATTGTCGATACCGACCTGGGTTCCTGTAGTAAAGTCGCTTTCACTTAAAATTTGCGCAGACGCCAGCGAGTTATTTGCCTCAACCTCGTGAATTACGCTTGCTCTTGCCACAGGGAAAACCATCAAACCAGTCAGGAGCATGGCTGCGAAAATACCAGGCATTGTCTTTTTCATAGGGAAATTCACCATAATCATCATGATTACGAAAACCATGCAATATTAGTGCCGTCCCTAGTAACGTTATATTAATCATTTATATGACGGTTAGCATCAGAAGCATTTTGCCAAGTAGTGTAAAAATTATTTACAGACCATCTGGTCCGAATGTAAAGATATTGAACATTTCATCTTTTCAAGGGGTCAGACTCCTTGAATGCATCTGACCTACGGTCGCCTCCATGACTCCCTACCCTCGCGGGCCTATTTAGTTCTTCCTCAATTGTTCGGATAAAAACCTCTGACCCTAATGTATTTGACTTGTTAATCGAGTCTCGGATTTCCTTTAATGTCTGCTCTGAGAACTGTGCTTCGAATAGCGACCGGTAGACCCCTTGCCGCTCGGTATCGGTTTCACCCAGACGAATGTATTCACGATGTGGCTTAACAAGGACATTTGCGACACCCGCGGCATTACAAGCGTAGCTCGACCATCTGTATTTCGAGGCATGCGCCGCCAAATTCGTCGCCCGGACCGGGTTTAATTCAATGTATCGCATACAGGTTAACAAATAGCGCTCACTATCAATTAACGATGCCTTGTATCGTCCCTCCCACAGCGTGCCCGTACGGTGGTAACGATAGTTAAAGTACTGCACATAATAACGCCCAAGAGATTGCATCATTTTGCTTATACTCATTTCTTGCTGCGGAGTCGCCAGCAAATGCACATGGTTCGTCATGAGCACATATGCATGAATATCGCACTGATGCATTACCGAGGAATCCTTGAGTTTTTCGAGGTAAAACAGATAATCACTTTCTGCACGAAAGATATGTTGGCGATTATTGCCACGTTGAATCACGTGTTGGGGTTGCCCAGGTAGGACAAAACGCGGCTGTCTAGCCATAGACTATTCTTCCCTGTCGTTCGAGGGTCAAAGCATATCAGGGGCCTAAAGTATTTTCAAGGAGTCTGACCCCTTGAAAATTCACATACTGCCTCATGCGCGCGTTTATCGTTGAAGTTAACACCATAACTCGACGCACCCTCTAGAAAAAACCCGGATACATCGCTGCTAAAAACAGAAAAACACTAGCCAACGCTTTCTCTTTATCGAACGCTTCAGGATAAAGAAAAAAATCAGTCCACATGCCATCTAGCATCGCGGTTAGCGCCAACGCCAACGTGTCAGGGTCGTGGTCGCGCACAGATATCTGGTTGACCTGATGAATCAACGATACTGTAATTTGCATTAGTGTGTGATCGCGCGAGCCGACCAGCTCGATATATTGCGGGCAGGCTCGGGCCTGGGCCCTGAATGCAAACCAGACGCCCAGCGTTTTCAAATTGAGCACTTTTCTGTCGAAATCCGATAGTACTAAAGCCTTCAGCTGAGAGACTGGGTCCTCGGGTGCGGATGCCAGCTGGTTTGTCCAATGTGATTTGTATTCCTGCGCCATTTGTCGCAGCACTTCTTCGAGCAGATTTTCCTTATTTTTAAAATGCACATTGACGAGACCCATGGATACATCCGCTCGTTCCACTACCTTGGCGATAGTCGTGCCGGCGATGCCGTACTGGGTAATGACATCGATGGTGGCGTCGATAATCTTGCGACGATTCCAGGCCTTGATTGCTTCCCTTCCCTTAGGTCGAGGTATATTTTTCACGCGCCGGTCCGATTATAATAAATGAATGAATATTCAAATTAATTGACAGACTAACAGCCAGCTTGTAGAGTGTCCAACTAATTTTGAATGAACATTCAATTTAATTTTCACGCCAGCAACATAGTCGGAGCGATCGATATCATGGTAACCAGGAGAAGAAGGCGCAACACCAATGCGCGAGAACAACGCCTGCAATTACGCAAAGATGCGGCGCACAAACGGCCGGTCCGGGCAGGACTGATCGGCGGTGCCTATAAACCGCTGCGACAGATCGATCTCGAAAAGATACACGCTACCGCACTTGATGTGCTCGAAACCATTGGTATCGGCAGCCCAACGCCCGAAGTCATTGAGTTTGCGACCGACGCCGGTTGCTGGATGAGCGATGAAGGGCGTTTATGTTTCCCCAAATCCCTGGTGGAAGATAAGATCGCCGGTGCAGCACGCGAATACACGATTTACAGCCGCAGTCCCGATCACGCCGATGTCCATGTCGGCGGATATCACGTGAATTATTCTACTAGTGGCGAAGCGGTATCGATTTATCAGCCTTCCGAGCATCGCTTTCGTGCGTCGACCCTGGTCGACCTCTACGACCTCGGGCGGCTGGTCGATACGCTGGATAATATTCATCAATTTGGTCAGATGGTAATCCCCACCGAATTGACCGATGCGGTGGAGCATGACCTGAATGTCGCTTATGCACTTTGCGCGGCGACGCAAAAACCCTGCGAGATGGCCTTTACCGATGCTAGCAATGTGCGCCCGGCGATAGAGATGTTCGATCGCGTGCTCGGTGGCGCGGGACGATTTGTCGAAAAGCCGTTTCTTTCCTTCGGCGGATGTCCCATCGTATCGCCGCTTCGTTTTGGTGAGGACAATCTGGATTTACTGGTCGAAACCAGCAAATTGGGGCTGGTCAACGATATCGCCATCGCACCACAGGCGGGTGCGACGTCACCGGCGGCGATGGCCGGTACGCTCGCGCAGGTTGCGGCCGAAGGGCTGGCCTGTTTATCAATCGTCAACATCATTAACCCGGGTTGTCCGATGACTTTCGCCGCCTGGCCATTTATTTCCGATTTACGCTCCGGCTCGTTTAGTGGTGGTAGTGGAGAAGAAGCACTGGCGATGTCGGCCTGTGCGCAAATCGGCCGCTTCTACGACTTACCCACCAGCGTCGCTGCGAGCATGACCGATTCCAAATTGCCGGATGCGCAGGCAGGGTTCGAGAAAGGCATTACCTCGGTAACTGCCGGACTCGCCGGGGCAAATCGGATTTTGGAGTCGGCGGGCATGCTAGGCAGCTTGATGGGTTGTAGTTTCGAGGCGCTGATGATCGACAACGATATGCTCGGAATGGCGCAACGCGTCATTGCCGGCACCGAGGTGAACGACGAAACCCTGTCGTTGGATGTGATTCGAGAAGTCGCGCTCGGACCCGGCCATTATCTGGGGCAGCCACAAACGCTGGAACTCATGGAAACCGATTATCTCTATCCCGAGCTCGCCGACCGTTCGGCCACCGGCGTGTGGGAGGAAGAAGGTAGCCACGATATCATGTCGCGGGCGCAGCAACGCGTCAAACAAACGCTGTCTAAGCATTATCCGACTCATATCGGTGCCAAAACCGATGTGGCTATTCGTGAAATGTTTCCGATCAAGCTGGAAACTGGGGACATGCGGGTGGGTAATAGTCGATGGTAAATTAACCGGTTCGCCCATCAGCACGCGGATGGCACAGAATCGGCGCATAAACCCAAACAAACCAAACGCCATTATCCACAACAAAGCTGCAGCACCACCTTTGTTCCCAGTCCGTTCGACCCATCGCATACTCGTCTACTTGATTAACGAGCTCAAATCCTACACTGCCAGTTTTCACGGCAGCCGGTGGAGCAACTTACATCCGGCGAACCATTAGCCAGAGACTTTGTCGTTAAGCCGAGAAAAATCAGACCGATTTGAGCTGGTCCGACGGCGAAAATTGGGATTTGAACAGCAAACGGTTGAGGGAATTTCGGGTATAATGCTTCACCGGAAGGGTAAAAAGGTGGTTTATATCTTCTATACCCCTCATGGGTACCGGATTGAGATACAAAGTTTTGATGATCCTGAGTGGGATTCACGGTCCTTACCTTGAGGGTATTTGGACAGCTTAAAGATGGCTACGATATTGGCAGTACTTCAGCCTACTGGTCATGGCTAACCCAGAAAATTATTCCAATGGTGCGGCAGGATGAAGCTCCTGAGTCTTGAGCAGATGAGGGCCGATACCGGCCCCGTAACCCAGGTATATCAGTATTCGGTATTGAAAAATCTGCTTGCCTTCTTGGTTTTTGCCGGACTGTCAGCAGGATGTTTCTGGCAAGGCATTCAAGGTGGCTATTATCAACACGGCTGGTCGGTTCCTGCCCTTCTGCTCAAATACCTGGGCTTCATTCTGCTACTGGGCAGCTTACTTTGCCTGAGCTACTTGAAGAAAGCACGGTCGGAACAAAACTGGTTGGTGAAGTCCTATGGCAATAAATTGCAAATAAAATTTCGCTCTTACCTCAATGCCCATTTCGGAAAGGCCGACCCGGTTGTTATCGAGCTTCCGATGCGTGAAATAGGATGGTGCAGAAAAACCAGGCAATCAATCGCATCACCCGGAAGCGACGCCGACACAACTCGAATCTCGTTTCATACTTACCTCGATATAAAACTGCGTTCCGTCGATTTAGAAGCTTTACAAAGAGCAATCCAGGCGGAACACAAACGCGAGGCACCCATCTCGGAAAGAGCCCGGTTACGGCGCGAATTATTTCGAGCCAGAAAAAACAACGATCCTGCAGAAAAAATAGATGCCATTAATAATAAGCTCAGTAGTAACGAGATCAAATCACAGAAAAAGCGACAAGCCGGCATGCATCGCCACTATCCGGTTCGTCTAACTGACAATGGCATCGTCAGGCTGGAATGGAACGGGATTTATCCCCGCATCAATCAGATCATGGAAAGTCTTCGAACAATCGTATCCATAGAGCCCGAGTTGAAAATCAAGTCAACTGAGCTGACTAAATTATCGGGAAAGCAGCTTGAGGATCGTATCTTGCTATTGATCCAGAGAGGGGATGCGATACAGGCAGTCCAATTGGTCAGACAAAAATATGATATGTCATTGCAGGAAGCGAAACAATTTGTCGACGAGTTATCA
>CAZYYM010000114.1:0-10605 GCA_964651385.1 uncultured Gammaproteobacteria bacterium
CTCCTCTACATATCAGTAGTGTCCTGATATGACAGTGAGCATACACCGAGCTGCTTTTTACCGATGTACTCTGGCCGGACTTTTCAGAAAAGGAAATGCAGACAGCCCTCGCTGAGTATGCCTCCCGCCAACGTCGTTATGGTAAAACCGGCGATCAAATAGAGGGGCAATCGGCATGTTAAAACGACGTATAATTACGGCCGTGATACTGGCTGTTATATTTATTGGTATTATCCTGCTGGCAAGCCATGAATGGGTTCGGCTGATGTTTGCGGTTATGCTGGGTGTCTGCCTGTATGAACTTTCGAATTTAACTCTAAAGCCAGGAATTGCCTCTTCGGTTATTCTGGGTGCTCTGGCAGCTGCGGGTTTGTGGTGGTTTGGCAACGATGCGGCGGTAGCGGCAATAAAACTCCTGGTGATAGCTGGTGCTTTGCTCTGGACTGGCATTATTTTTTTGTTATTGGCTTATCGATTTTCGGGTAAATGGTCGATTATTGTCCGTTTGTTCTATTTTCTTCTGGGTTTTGTTTTACTTTTTATCTGCACCATCGCCCTGGTCTTCCTGCATGGTCATTTTGAACAGGGCGGCTGGATATTGTTATATTTGATGACCCTGGTATGGGTTGCCGATATTGGCGCCTATTTCAGTGGACGTCGCTTCGGTAAAAATAAACTCGCTCCCGGCATTAGTCCCGGTAAGACCTGGGAAGGTGTAATCGGTGGCATTTTTGCCAATGTGATCTGGATGCTGTTAGTTTTTTCGCTGACAAATCTATTAGAAATGAGCTTACTCTGGTTTATTGGCATCGGACTGGCGACGTCATCGATTTCGGTAGTCGGTGATTTATTTGAAAGTATTCTAAAACGCGAAGCGGGTGTTAAAGACAGTGGTAAAATACTACCGGGGCATGGTGGTGTACTCGACCGTTTTGATAGCGTTATAGCTGCCGCACCGGTATTTGTCACAGGCATTTTTATTGCAGGGTTGGCGTAAATGCTGCGTATTACACTATTGGGTGCCACCGGTTCTATCGGTAACAGTACACTCGACCTGGTATCCAGGCATCCCGAGCGGTATTCAATTTATGCCTTGACTGCGAATACCAATGTTGGACAGATGGCGGCATTGTGTCGACAATACCAGCCACAAATTGCGGTAATGGCCGATGCTGACAGTGCCAAGAAGCTGGTTTCATTATTGGGCGATGGCCCCACCCGAATACGGTCGGGGGAAAAGGCCTTATGCGAAGTAGCGGAGCAGCCCGAAGTAGATATTCTGGTAGCGGCAATTGTCGGTTCGGTGGGCTTAATGCCAACACTCGCTGCAGTGCGGGCCGGTAAACGTGTTTTATTGGCCAACAAGGAAGCCCTAGTCATGGCTGGCGCCTTGTTTATGGATGAAGTTGCTGCCAATGGCGCCGAGTTATTACCGGTCGATAGCGAACATAATGCTATTTTTCAATGCTTACCGGCGGGCTATTCGGTTGGCCTCAGGCCGGCTGGAGTGACACGGATACTGTTAACCGGATCGGGTGGTCCATTTCGCGAATTACCAATCTCGGAGTTTGATCAGGTGACGCCTCAGCAGGCTATTGTGCACCCAAACTGGGATATGGGACCCAAAATATCTGTAGATTCGGCTACCATGATGAATAAAGGACTGGAATTGATCGAGGCCTGTTGGTTGTTCAATGTTGATGAATCCGACGTAACCATCGTGTTACATAAACAGAGTATCATCCATTCGCTAGTAGCCTATAATGACGGCTCTGTGCTGGCGCAAATGGGTAATCCCGATATGCGTACACCGATAGCCAATGCACTGAGCTGGCCCGAGCGCATCGACAGTGGGGTGGAACCTCTGGATTTGATTCAGGTCAGTCAATTGAACTTTGAGAAAGCCGACGATAATCGTTTCCCTTGTCTGGCACTGGCCAGGGCTGCATTTCGACAGGGCGGTACCAGCATGGCTATATTGAATGCCGCCAATGAAATTGCGGTTGAATACTTTTTGGCAGAACGGATAAAATTTACCGAGATACCACAGTTGATCGAGAAAACATTAGAAAAAGTGACATCGCAACCAGCGGATGATTTGCAGACCATATTGCAGGACGACCAGCGCGCCCGTAGCTTTGTCCTGTCACAACTCAATCACATGACCTGAAGACCAATATCGTGGATATCATTTCTATTTTATACAATATCGCCGCATTTGTAGTTGCCATCGGCGTGCTGGTAACTATTCATGAATTCGGGCACTTTTGGGTCGCACGAAAAATGGGGGTTAAAGTGCTTCGTTTTTCGGTGGGTTTTGGTAAACCGCTATTGATAAAACGAATGGGCCCGGATCAGACTGAATATGTACTCGCCAGTATCCCGCTCGGCGGCTTTGTAAAAATGCTGGACGAACGTGAGGGCGAAGTCGATGCTTCAGAGCTCGAACGAAGCTTTAATCGGAAAAGCGTATATCGACGATTTGCGATTGTTGCTGCAGGCCCGGTTTTTAATTTTTTATTTGCAATAGTTGCTTATTATCTGATTTATCTTACGGGGGTAGCAGGTATCAAACCAGTGATTGGTGAGGTCAGTGTTCCTAGTCCGGCTCATACTGCGGGTATATTAAAGCGAGACCGAATTTTGTCGGTTAACGGTACTGAAACACCTACCTGGGAAAAGGCACGATTTATCATGCTCGAGGAATCGGTTGGCCAGACACAACTAATACTTCAGGTTCAAGGCGATGATTTGCAAATACGCGACAAAATGATTGACATCAGTAAACTGGCTTTGTTACAGAATGAACAGATTGATCTAATGGGTGAGTTGGGTATCAGCAGCTGGCATCCCGATATTCCCCCGGTCATTGATGAGGTTATTAGTGGAGGAGCCGCAGAAGCAGCCGGAGTTCAGGCGGGTGATCGGGTTTTATCGCTCGATGGACAGTTGATTAGTAATGTGAATCAATGGGTTAAGCTGATTCGTGCGAATCCTCTGAAACCAATGAGCCTGGTAGTAAATCGAAATGGAGCGCCCGTTACTTTGGCTGTGACGCCAAGACAGAAGCAGGCGGATGGTGAAGTTTTCGGATTCATCGGGGTACAGAATCTGGTTAAAATCCCAGAAGCCATTCGCGAAGAAATGAGTGTTACCGAACAATATGGGCCGTTGTCTGCAATGCTCGAATCTCTCGACAAAACCTGGCGCATGTCCTGGTTAACGTTTCGTGTATTAGGTAAATTGGCCATCGGTGAAGCCAGCATAAAAAATCTGAGTGGTCCCATCACCATTGCCAGATATGCGGGTATTTCCGCCAGAATTGGACTTGAGCAATTCCTCAGTTTTTTGGCAATAATCAGTATAAGTCTCGGTGTGTTAAACTTGTTACCGGTGCCGCTACTCGATGGAGGACATTTATTTTATTATCTCATCGAAATAATAAAGGGTAGTCCTGTTTCCGAAACCGTTGAAGTAGCAGGACAGAAAATCGGTATGGCGCTGTTGTTTTGTCTGATGTCGCTTGCTATTTATAACGATTTACTACGCCTGGTGGAATAGTCTTGAAGGGTATCCTGTTATTCAGTGCTTTGGCACTGCTGGTTTCTGCGGTCAGCGTTCGGGCGGATAGTTTTATTGTGGATCACATCGAAGTGATTGGTGCGAAAAAGATTTCGGTAGGGACCGTGTTCAATTATCTACCGATCAACGTTGGTGAAAGTTTTGACGAAGTAAACTCTCCGCAAGTTATTCGAGAACTTTATTCCACCGGATTTTTCGAAACCATCGAATTATTGCGCGATAACAATACACTGATCGTTAAGGTGCGGGAGAGGCCCTCAATAGCTGAAATTAATATCGAAGGCAACGATGAGATTGACGACAAGGTACTTGATCAGGCTCTGGACCAAATCGGTATGTCGCGCGGACGTATATTTAATGAATTACAACTATCCAAGCTCGAGTTGGAGCTACAGCAACTTTATTATTCGCTGGGGAAATACGCAGTCAAATTAAAGGCCGATTCACGCAGTCTCGATGAAGACCGTGTGGCAATCGATATAGACATATCCGAAGGTGAGGCAGCGCTCATCCGTTCGATCAATATTACCGGTAATCACGCTTTCAAAGAAGAAGATTTGCTCAATATATTTCAACTTGAAACGACCGATAGTGGCTGGTTTGCATCAGACCAATATGCCAGTTCCAAATTGACAGGGGATCTTGAAAACCTGCGCTCTCATTACCTCGACGAGGGATATGTAAAGTTTGGAATCGATTCTAAACAGGTTTCTATCAGTCCGGACCGAAAGGATATTAATATTTCGGTTAATGTCACCGAAGGCGAGCAATTCACGCTTAAAGATATCGATATCACGGGTGAACTAGTCGTTGATAAGGCGGAGTTGATGGCATTGGTGTTGTTCCGTGAAGGCGAAGTATTTTCACGTAAAAAAGTGACTCGTACGGTGAGTCTGATTCAACGGCGACTGGGTGAAGAAGGTTATGCCTTTGCCGAGGTACGGGCTTTACCGGAATTGAATGAAGAAGATCACACGGTAAGCCTGAAGTTATTGGTTAGACCGGGCAAGAAAATCATGGTTCGGTTTATCCGATTTTCCGGTAACGAACGAACCCAGGAAATTGTGCTGCGTCGGGAAATGCGCCAAATGGAAGGCGAATTATATCGAACTAGCAGGGTAGATAGATCACGAACGCGATTGCAACGGTTGAATTACCTCGGTTCAGTTGATTTAAGAACCGTACGCGTCGAAGGTCACGATGACAAGATTGATATTGAGGTAGCGGTGACCGAGCGATTCTCCGGGAATTTTTCAATTGGTCTGGGCTTTTCTCAGGTACAGGGCGCAACGCTGAATTTAGGGTTAACTCACGATAATATTTTCGGTTCGGGTAATAAGTTGGGTATAACATTTGATAACTCCGCCGCTTCCCAACGTTATAATTTAAGTTATAACAATCCGTTTTATACGGCAGACGGTGTGAGTCGCGGTTTTAATTTAAATATTACGCAGACCGATGCCGCGGAGAATAACATCAGTAACTATTTGATTGATCGGCTTAGCCTGTCGATGAATTATGGTATCCCCTTGTCGGAATTCAATCGGTTGCGAGTGGAATTCGGCGCCATTAAAAATGAATTGACATTGTCATCGGGTACCGCCGATGAAGTGTTCGATTTCATTATAAATAATAGTGAGGAATTCGATGCCAGTACCGATACTGCTACTATAAGAAAAGTCGATTATGCCAGTGCTTTTGGCTCGGTAAGTTTTTCCAAAGATACTCGCAATCGGCGAATATTTGCGGATACCGGCCATTTGAATAGCATTAGTTTGCAAATATTTACTGGTGACCTCGATTTTTATAAGCTGCGTTATCGGCATCAGTCAGCGTTTCCTGTTAGTGATGAAGTTATTTTCAATTTCCAATCACGAATCGGATATGGTGAAAGTTTCGGCGAAACCAGTGATTTACCGTTTTTTGAAAAATTTACTGCTGGTGGCGTACGCTCGGTACGCGGCTATGATCGTAACAGTCTTGGGCCTTTAGATAGCAATAATGATCCCTTTGGTGGTAATTTACAGTTTATTATGGTAAACGAATTGTTGATACCGATTGAATCTCTGGGCAGTTCAGAAACGTTTCGGCTTGGGTTATACTGGGATACCGGTAGTGTATTCGCGGATGTTGATACCTTTGAGGCAAATGAGTTGAGACAATCGGTCGGTCTATCCGCAAAATGGTTTTCGGCGATTGGACCACTGGAATTTAGTTACGCTTTTCCAATCAATGACAAGCCGGGTGACGATATAAGAAAATTCCAGTTTGCGCTGGGCGCATCTTTCTAATGTGATCTACGAATGAGGATTCATTGAACGTACTAATACAATTATTTATCGTTATAGCCTTGCTGATAAACAGTTCCACGGTTACAGCGGCGGATAATCAATTTTACAAGATTGGGTTCGTCAATACTTCACGAGTATTAAAGCAGGCGCCGCAGGCACGTAAGGTGGAAGACCGGCTGAAAGCGGAATTCGGACCGCGTGAAACACAGCTTAAAGAGAAGCGAGCGGAAATTATCGCCCTCGAAGATCAAATTAAATCTGATGCAACGGGTGCGACTAACAGGCGCAAGCTCGAACGCGAAATCCGACTCAAAGTCAGTCAGTTAAAATTTCTCGAGCAGGAGTTTCGCGAAGATCAAAACCTGAGGCGCAATGAGGGTATTCGGGAATTACAACAAATCATAGCCGGCGTACTGGAAAAACTGGGCGATACCGGTGATTACGATTTAATTCTAACCGAAGGAGTGAGTTATGTCTCCGGTCAGGTCGATATCACCGAGCAAATCATTGAAATGCTGAAACAATTACCGGAATCTTCAGAAGATACGCAATAGAGATTACCGTCGGGGAGAAGGGCTCCGCCAATACGAAATGTGAGGATTGAATCGAGCCCATGTCTTTAACACTTCAACAACTAGCCAAACAGCTTGGCTTTAGATTCTCAGGTGACCCGGATCTTACTATCTCAGGTGTCGCATCTTTAACAAGTGCACGATCGAGTGATTTATGTTTTTTGCATAACAGCAAAAATTTACAGGTAGTTGCGAACAGTAATTGCGCCGCTATCATCGTGCCCGAAAAATCTCAATTCGGTACAGTCGGAAAAGCGTTCATTTACTCGCCGAACCCGCAATTGAGTTTTGTTAAAGCCATCGAATTATTATCTTCGGAGTGTATAAACCCCCAATCGGGAGAAATTCACCCGACCGCTCAGGTGCATGAGACCGCAATTCTGGGTAAAGCTGTTTCTATAGGTGCCTTGTCAGTCGTAGGTGAGCGAGTAGAAATCGGCTCAGAAAGTCGGGTAGGTGCAGGTTGTATTATCGATGACGATGCGAGGCTGGGCAATCGTTGTTTGCTACACAGTCGTGTAACCGTTGGTAATCGTGTCGAACTGGGCGATGGCTGCATTATGCATTCGGGCGTGGTACTCGGCTCCGATGGATTTGGCCTGATCGAATCCAATCAGCGGTGGATTAAGGTGCCACAAATTGGCGCGGTCATTATCGGCGATGAGGTCGAAATAGGTGCCAATTCGACGGTAGATCGCGGCGCACTTGATGATACGGTGATTGAAAACGGTTGCAAGCTCGATAACCTGATTCAGGTGGCGCACAATGTGCGCATTGGAGCAAACACTGCAATCGCTGCCTGTGTCGGAATCGCCGGGAGTGCAGTGATCGGGCGGAATTGCAAGATAGGTGGTGCTGCCGTGGTGCTTGGTCATCTCAGCATTGCAGACAATGTCATGATAACCGCGATGTCGCTTGTGACCAAGGATATCAGAAAATCCGGGATTTATTCGTCGGGCACGCCATTGATGCAAAATAGTGAGTGGCATAAGGTTAATGTTCGCTACAAATCTCTCGATAAATTAGCAAGAACAATAAAACGTCTGGATAAATAGTCCGGGAAATTGAGTCTTTAAACGAATTGATCGGTGTTGAGGTAATATGTCAGAGCTTGATATTAGTAAAATAATGGAATTTCTGCCGCACCGTTTTCCGTTTTTAATGGTAGACAGAGTGCTTGAAACCAATAAAAGTGACTATCTGATTGCATTGAAAAATGTATCAGTCAATGAACCCTTTTTCCAGGGACATTTTCCGGAACAACCAATTATGCCCGGTGTCTTAATTCTGGAAGCAATGGCCCAGGCGACCGGTTTACTCGAATTCTCGGCGATGACGGAAGATCATCGATCCAAGCTCTATATGCTCGTTGGCATCGATAAATCCCGTTTTCGCGGACAGGTTGTGCCAGGAGATCAGCTCAAATTAGATGTTCGTCTGAAACGTAATATGCGTGGCATAGGCATATATCATTGCCAGGCGCATGTGGGTGATAATCTGGTAGCCGAGGCCGAAATGATGTGTTCGGCACAGGATAGATCAACATGATTCACCCAACAGCAATTGTCGACCCCGGAGCAAAGCTAGCCGATGATGTCATTGTCGGGCCTTACAGCATTATCGGATCTAATGTTGAAATTGCCGAGGGCACAGAAATAAAGTCCCATGTGGTTATCAGTGGACCAACAAAAATCGGTCGTCAAAACAGGATATACCAGTTCGCTTCCATTGGTGATGCGCCGCAGGATAAGAAATACAATGGTCAACCGACACGCCTGGAAATCGGTGATCGCAATATAATTCGAGAATACGTAACGCTTAACCGGGGTACGGCGACCGGTATCGGCGAAACAGTTATCGGCAATGGAAATATGTTTATGGCTTATAGCCATGTTGCACACGATTGTATTGTGGGCGATTATACGGTGTTCGCTAACGCCGCTTCTCTGTCGGGGCACGTCGAAATTGGTGATTACGCGGTTCTCGGCGGATTTACTTCGGTACATCAGTTTACCAATATTGGCGAAAAGGCCTTTTGTGGTCTTGGTTCGGTCATTACTCAGGACATACCACCTTTTTCGACAGCCGCAGGCAATCGTGCCAGGACCATCGGAATTAACAAGGAAGGATTAAGACGCAGCGGTTTTTCGGCAGAGCTGATCAGAGCATTGCATTTATCGTTTCGTGAACTGCTTAAATCAACGGCTAATAAAGACGCCGGATATATAAAGCTGCAACCGTTATGCGACCAATTCCCCGAAGTCGACGTTTTTGTCAATTTTATAAAAAACAGTAAACGGGGCATAGCCCGATAATTTCCACTAGTCGGATCATTTCTTTTCTACCACGCATTTGGCGCAAAAATATTGAATATTCTCGCCATAGATACCTCTACTGAGGCCTGCTCTGCAGCTTTATTGCGTGAAGATGGGCGGGTGTTCTCCAGGTTCGAGATCGCACCGAGGCGGCATACACGTCTCCTGCCTAAAATGATGGATACTGTACTCGCATCGGCCGGCTGTTCCAAATCGGCAATTAGCTATTGCGCATTTGCAAATGGTCCCGGGGCTTTTACCGGTATTCGCATTGCCGCTTCGACTGCTCAGGGAATAGGCATCGCACTAAAAATTCCACTGATACCGATTTCCACGCTTGCAACATTAGCGCAGGTAAGTCTCGACGAGCAAGGAGGGGATTCGACTTTGGTCGCGCTTGATGCGCGTATGGGAGAGGTCTATTGGGCTCTATATCGGCGTGATAGCAACGGTCTTGCTCGCCTGGTGGGATCGGAAAGGTTAAACAAGGTAAGTGAGGTAGATTTCGATATATCATTCGGGTACGGAGCAGGACATGGCTGGCTGGTTGGAAAGGATGTATGGCAACCTGCTCAACCTATAGTTATCGATACAGAAATGCTGCCTAATGCCCAATCCCTGCTCAAACTTGCCGAGCATGCTGTTCTAAATGATCAGGTATATGATGCTGAAGAAATCAGTATTAATTATATTCGTAACCGGATTGCAGAAAAATCAAAAAAGGTATGACGTCGTCACTTTGTTATCCCTATGGCAAGGCGGAAGTTACAGGAAGGCTGAAAACCTTTGCGGCAGATTTCACCGTCGACGAAGAACTGGGTTTTGAGCCGACGGGGGAGGGCGAGCACCTCTTTCTTCAAATTGAAAAAGTCGGACTGACAACTCGGGAATTGATTGAAAGAGTTGCCACTGATTTTTCTATCAACGCCAGAGATATCGGCTATAGTGGCCTCAAAGACAAAATAGCGGTTAGCCGGCAGTGGTTAAGTTTACATTTGCCGGGTCAGGTTAATGTGATCTCTATGCCCATCCCTGATGGTTATATTATTTTAAATCAGGTTTGGCATAACAAAAAGCTAAGACCCGGAAGTCATAGTAGCAACCGCTTCGAGGTTTTGCTTCGAGATGTCAGTGGAATGAACGATGTGACGTGTCGACAGATTGAATCGATCAGAAGGCTCGGTATGGCCAATTATTTTGGGCAGCAACGGTTTGGTTCAGGCTCTGACAATGTTCGACAGGCGCTACGGGTATTCGCAAATGCCCGCAAAGCCAGAAAACTAAGTCGGAACAGGAAGAGTCTTTATCTGTCTGCTTTGCGCAGCGAATTGTTCAATCAAATATTATCTAAACGCATTGAGGCGAACATCTGGCAGGAACCGGTCGAAGGCGATTGTTTCATGCTGGCTGGCAGCCGGTCTGTATTTCAGGAAACGCTCGATGAAGAAATTTTTACCCGCTACCGGGAATTTGATATTTCGAGTACTGCGAGTTTATACGGCATAGGCGCCAATATGCACGGCGATAGAGCACTCGAAATAGAGAAACAAGTGTATCGGGATAATCCGGAAATTTGCCGGTACCTGTCGGAACAGAATGTTAGCCGGCAAATGCGCGCTATACGCGTTGATGTTAAAGAATTTACCTTTGATTATGACGCGGATAAAAAACTATTAAAGGTTAGGGCAATTTTACCACGGGGATGTTTTTTCACCACTTTGCTCGATCATTTTGTTGATACATTTCTGGGCTATCCTTAACCCATATTTAACACCCACATTTTCAACTTCCTTATAATCAACAGTTTACAGTAGCTTATTTTTCCAAGTGGCACTAAACATGGGG
>CAZYYM010000115.1:0-10539 GCA_964651385.1 uncultured Gammaproteobacteria bacterium
ACTACTACTTCTTTCCTTCATATTCAATTACATAAAAGAGAAAAAAATTTCCTGGTCTTTTCTCAGATGCATAGAGGGCCCGACAGTCTTCCACATTCCAGCCGATTTTGACCGTGTCACCTTTTGTAAGGTGAGCATGAGCGCCTGAATTGGGAATCTTTACAATAAAATCGTCGTGACCACAAACAGTGAAACGGGTTCTTATATGGTCGCCCAGGTAAATTAGCTCTTCGGCAATGCCGGAAAAGATATTGGGTACTGAACCCGGTTCTGGGTTGACGGTAACACGTTCTGGTCGTAGCGACAGGGTTGATCTATCACCAACCCCCCCTACATTGACTTTATTAGCGGTAACAACGCCTGCATTATTGTCTATTTCGACCTTTACGCTGTCGCCCAGATCCTCGATAACATTACCGAGCAAGCGGTTGTTTTCACCGATAAAATTGGCACAAAAGGCATTTTCCGGTTTTTCGTATAAATCTGCCGGTGGCGCGCATTGCTGAATAACGCCATCGTCGAATACCGCAATGCGGTTCGACATGGTCAGAGCCTCGCTTTGATCATGGGTTACATAAACCACGGTCAGCCCCAGATTTTCATGAATATGCTTGATTTCATACTGCATTTGCTCGCGTAGATTTTTATCCAGTGCTCCCAGTGGCTCATCCATTAATACGAGGTCAGGATCGAACACCAGTGAACGTGCGACTGCGACGCGTTGCTGTTGACCTCCGGATAACTGCGCGGGGCGGCGATCACCGAAGGCACCGAGTTGTACCATGTCGAGCGCGCGTTTAACGCGTGACTCTCGTTCAGTCTTGTCCATTTTGCGAACTTCAAGCGGGAAAGCCAGATTTTCAGCGACCGTCATATGTGGAAACAGAGCGTAATTCTGGAAAACCATGCCGATGCCACGCTTATGCGGTGGTACTCTATTTATCGGGTCATCCTTAAGGTAAATTTCGCCGTGTGTGGCCGGTTCGAAGCCTGCGAGCATCATCAGGCAGGTGGTTTTACCCGAGCCCGATGGTCCTAGCATGGTGAGAAACTCACCTTCCGCAACATCAAGATTCAGGCCTTTAACAACCAACGATTCTCCGTCATAACTTTTCTGGATATCAACGAAGCGTACAAGAGGCTTATCACTCGACATAGGGGGTATATCTCACATTTTTGGACATAATAATTATTAGCGCCGCTTTTTTAATTGGGGAAAGTTTCCCCTTAGCCTCCTCAGCCGGGCGAGCGCGTTCGACTCGGGAACCATATCATCTTGATCACTAAAATCAATAGCTAATATTCAGGAATTTAATATCCCTATCAACACGAGTAGCAGATTAGCAAAAATATATGAACCCTGAATGAACCTGCCTGATATAAGGCGATAAGATTTACCATCGGTCGTTAAATATTTTCAGTTCAATTTGCGACATGGAATGAACCCATCACGAAATATTGGTGGATTTATTGTTGCTACTTTGCTGCAAGCTCTCAAATTGGTAGTTGCAAGTAATCACTTCGCCTCTAACACTGGCTATATTGCTTTGGACACGAGTCGCCACCAGAGTTTCGACCTTAAAATTGAGCGCGAATGTCCAGCTTTCGGTGGAAAAGGGGCTCGATGCAGAAGCCACGAAGATCAAAAATTGGGAATGAAGCAAAAAATTACTATAAAAGCATGACCTGATTGTAGCAAAACCTTAAACTGCCAGGTGTTAAGACACATTGTTAAAAATCGGGATGACTCGAGAATGAAATTTTTAATCGACGCTTTGTTTAAAGCTGAAAAAGGAACCGAGCAGGCCCAGGATTCCGAGCATGTTTTACAGCTTGCGACAGCCACTTTGTTACTCGAAGTCGTTCGAGCGGATTTTGAAGTGCAGCAAAGTGAACTGGACAAAATTCGACAATTGTTAGTTCGACAGTTCAATCTGAATTCTCGCGAGCTGGAACAAATGATCAGTGAGGCCGGCGAGAATGCCGACCGGCTGGTGTCGCTGCAGCATATAACCCGCCAGCTTAACGAACAATTCAGCGAGCTGGAAAAAATACGCGTGATCGAAATGATGTGGGAAGTGGTATTTGCCGATGGTAATCTGGATCGCTACGAAGAGCACCTGATTCGACAGGTCGCCGAATTGTTGTACCTGCCACATTCGGTATTCATTAAAGCCCGGCTCCGGGCTGAGCCACCGGTGATGTAGTCAGGAAGAATAGAGCCTGGGCAAAATCTGGCAGCTATTCGGCCCGGTAGACTTTGGATATCTCTACCAGCCACTCACGAAAATCTTCGAGAGCCTGATTTGACCGAGCAGCAATGGGTGTTACGAAGTAGTACTGGTTACGGTATTCGTAAATTTGTTCGCTGATGACTTTCAGCTTCCCGGATTTCACTTCATCTTCACACAAATACATCGGTACCAATGCGATTCCCTGACCATGTACGGCGGCGTTGAGTGACTGCAATCCGTCCGGGTACACCAGGTGTTTGATATTCATATCATCCAGATTTCCACTAACGATATCGCGCCAGTGAACATGCTGCGAACTAATGCTCTTCGAATCATAGTAATAGTCAATCAGGTGATGGTCGCGCGGTTTTGCTATCGATTCCAGTGGTCCGTGTTTCTCGATATAAGAGGGGCTGGCCACGGCGTAAATTTTTAATTTGATTAGTAGATTCGAATTCAAATTGTCAAAAGCGCCGTCGGCAAATCGAATCGCACCGTCAAATCCATCGTTGTTGAAACTAACCAGTTGCAAACTCTCATCCAGGATGACGGAAATACCGGGATGGGCTTCATAGAAATAACCGAGTTTTGGCATCAGCCATTTGACGGTAAGAGTGGGTGGAGCCGATATTTTTAGAATCTGTGGAGAACTTTCTCTGCCAATATCAGTTGCTGCTACAGCAATTTGTGTCAGGGATTGTTGTACCACTGTAGCAAAGGCTTTGCCTTCTTCTGTCAGAGTGAATGAATTGGCACTGCGAATGAACAGCTTCTTGTCGAAGTAATCCTCCAGATTGCGTATTTGTTGACTGACCGCTCCCTGACTGACACAGAGTTCTTCGGCAGCTTTGCTTACACTACCAAGTCGGGACACGACTTCAAAATCCCTTAGTGCGTTCATTGGCGGTAATTTCATGATGCCTCGCAATAAAATCTAATAGGCCTATCCGAAATTCTGCGTGTACAAGTCGGAAAACAAGATTCACAATATACACAACTGGGTCGATAATACCAAAGAGGGGAATAACTATGCAGCAGCAAGATACTCACAGCGCAATTTCCGGTATTTCACGAATAGTCAGGTTTTTTGCTTTGTCGCAGGATCAGGATTCGGCTAAAAATGGCCACGAAGACTATAGCAAATGGGAGACTGCCGATGACAGACTGGACTGTGGTGGTTTCAATGAAGCGTTCATAGTTCAGAGCTGGACTGGTTACAATCCTCACCATTAATCCCCGGCTAGGCATGAGTACCGAAAATGGTGCCAAACTAATGTCAAAAAAGGCAATGGTTATCGGTGCAAATGGCGGCATGGGTTCCGCCATCGCAATTGAACTGGCGCGAAATGGAATTGATCTGGCGCTCGTCGGTAGAAATGAAGTGGCGATAACTACGATAGCTGAAAATTGTATTCAGGCTGGTAGTAAAGCAATTCCATTAGTTTGCGATATTTCGAAGACTGACACGATAAAATCCACAGTTTATAAAGCGATCGAACAACTTGAAGGATTGAACTACCTGATTAATTGCGCGGGGATATCAGCAAGCAATAAATTGTATGACACTGACCTTGCCAGTAGCGAGGCCATACTGGATACCAACCTGAGGGCACATCTGTACTTCTCACGCTTTGCTCTCCCGGAAATCAACAAACAGAGCGGAGGTGCAGTCATTAAAATTGGCGCAGTCAATCATCCTTATTCGGGGGTGAATACCTATCTCGCGGCAAACCTCGGGGGTGAAGGACTTGCCGAGGCCATGTTTGAAGATGTACGCGAATTCGGTACCAGGGTTTGCACGATTAAGCCGGGATGGGTTAATACACCCCTGGTAAGGTCCGAAAACATAGACCCGGCCCTGATGATTCAGCCAGCCGACATAGCGCAAACGGTGTTATACGTGTTGTCAATGCCGGATACTGCCTGCCCGACGGAGATCACGATTTTACCGCAACGTTCGCCCTATTGTTAAACCGCCGGGTACCTTAGAATCTTTTTACTACCGAGCTACTTTAGCTCCGGGGTAGGCGCTGCCGAATCTTCAGGTCAATTTCGATGCACTGACTGATCTGCACGCATATTAAGGCGATAAAAATCGTGCGGATTGCATACCTGGCTAGCGCGGCTGTTCCGGGTTGATTGCCGTTACGCATCGGAAAGGTATTTGTTCTGTCGACAATTGTTATAGGATGTTAAGCTGCTGCTCAATTAATGCTGACCGAATAACAAACGATTAATGTGTTTTACCCCAATAAGGCTGATCATGCTGTTGTTGGTACTAATCCCGCTCGATGCCGGCGCACGCGAACCTCAAGCTACCTGGGACGATCGCTGTGAAGAATGCCACGGGGATTACGTCGAGTTTGCGGGTAAATATCTCTGGAACATAGCAGGGCAGTTGCAAGGGCAGCATCACATAAACAATTTGAGCCTGTTCATGCGTAATCACTTTATTCCCGATCATGCTATCGAATCGATCCGCGATATGCTGCTGGATCGGGCCAATTCGCCGGTACGATTCGAGGCTGAGTGTGGAGGTTGCCACGGTGACGCCGCAATATTCGTCGAGAAATCGATCTGGGTCAGAGGCAATGGAATGACGGGAATGGAAACAGGCAAGGATGTCGGTGAGTTTTTACCGATCCACCGGGCATTGAAGCCTGAAGACGTTATTTTTTATCTGAAATTGTTTGCCCGTATTGCAGGGAAACCTATTTTTTGATTATAAAGGGGGCGGTCCATCAGTACCGCTATGTTTTCTGTCGGATCAATTCCAAAAACTTGATCGGCGTACAGTTTTCATCAATATGATGAATCGCTTGTTTAAAGTCTTTCAGTTTAAAATTATAACTCCATTGGGATACCGGTTTTTCGACCTGAAATACCGGGAAACGGGCCGTGATATCGACGCTTTCAGAGGCTTCGATTAATTTGGGTTGATTCAAAATATTGACATTAATCTGTTTCAGGTTAATCCCTGAATCTTTTCCCAAAGTTCCCCACATCTTTTTTGGAGTATCTTTGCTGCCCAGAGTGGGACCGAACAGGCTAACCTCATCGACGATTTGTAGCGCATCGACCTGGATTGCCACACGCTGATTGGCAGCGAGGGGTAAATCCACGCCGGTAAACAGGCTGTAGTTTTTAGATATCAGGACAAGGTCCTTCGCGTCAACAGTAGGACTGCCTTTGTCAACCTTGTAAAGCATCAGCTTACACTGGTAGATTAATTGGCCAAGTTTACTGAGGCGGCGTTGATCAGTATTTTTCAATCCCCGCAATGAATTGTTGGTTTCAGAAATCAGCGCATTCAGCGTCAAAATTGCCCCGCCCGATTCGATTGGCTGAAAATTGTAGAACACGTCAGCGTCACCAATACTGACGGTTTTGACTTCATCGGCGGCAAATACCGATGAAATTGTCAGAATAATCAATGTGGCTATAGAAGGCTTAATCAGTTTCATAATGCTTTACCTTTCCCTACCCATAATTCATTTTATCCTGTGAAATTACCACAGGTCATTATTTTTTTACTTTATTATCAAGTCGGGCCCCTGGTTTATCCCCTTATTATTGTGAATTGATTGCGCAACGGAGTAACACGATGGGAAGTAAATTTTGGAATGTTGACCAGTACCCGCTGGTAATAAGTGATTTCTCCGAGACTGGATACCGGGCACATCGTCTATTACCAATGGGGTTATATTCAGTGACCGGCGTCTGGGTTATATTCTGTTTTGAAAAGACTTATGCCGTAAACGAGGACGACAAATTTGAAACGGGTCAGGAGCTGCATTAAAACGCTGATGATGATCGCGCTGATGACGGTTGTGCTGCCCTCGGGCGCTGCAGACACTCCGACGCGCGGCAGTATTACCGGCGGTGTCACGCACGAATCTCCGGCCTGGTTCAAAGAAAGCTTTCTTGAAATTGTAGAGGATGTCGAGGAAGCGGCCGAGGCTGACAAGCAGGTATTGCTGTTCTTCCAGCTCAACGACTGCCCCTATTGTGATCGTATGCTGTCTGAATGCTTCGAAGCAGAACCGATGTCCAGTTATATCCAGAAGCATTTCGATACCATCGCGATTAACGTGCGCGGTGATCGCGAAATCGCGTTTAACGAAGAAGTGTCGGTCACCGAAAAGCAACTGTCGGATATTCTCAAAGTTGCTGCGACACCGGCGATTCTGTTTCTCAACCAGGACAATAAAACCGTTGTGCGGGTCAACGGCTATCGTGCGCCTGAGAGATTCAGGCAGATACTAGAGTTCGTTGCCAGCCGGTCCTATCGCAGTACAACGCTCGACGATTATCTGCAGGCCAGGTTGGATAAAAATGCGTACCAGCTACGCGCGAATCCGCTGTTTCGCAATATTCGCGATCTGTCCAGTGTCGATGGGCCGTTAGTGCTGATATTCGAGGACGGTAGCTGCTACGACTGCAAGGAATTTCACGAGGCCATTCTGGCGCACCCCCTGGTGCAAAAAGAACTGGAGCCGTTTACCGTGGTCCGCCTTGACGCAGATTCCAATGAGGATATGTTGGACTTTCAAAGCAAGAAGACCACGCCAGCCAAACTGGCCAGAAGTTTCCAAATGACTTTCCGTCCAGGAATCTTGATATTTGATGACGGTAACCTGTTGCGGCGCCACGATAGCCTGATTTTTCCCCATCATTTCAAGGAAAGCCTGCGCTTTGTTGCCGGTGGATTTTACCGAGAGTCCGATTATCGTAATTACTCGATACGACGCACCGAAGCGTTATTGGCAGAAGGCGTGGATATTAATCTTGGCAGCTCGCAGTAATAAAATTTTGTATATTAGCCTAAACTAAAATACCAGTATCTGGTAATCTAACCTTTTTTAGAGTGGAGCGCTGGCGACGCGGATCTGAGATAATGGGTGTTATCACCCTGATGGCGGTTGGTGTTTACCTGCTTAACGGATATTGTTTCTGGTATTAAATGATGACGAAAATCGGTGAGGCCGTCGCGGAACTGGGCATCAGTGCCGATATCTTACGCTACTTCGAAAAGATCTAGCTGATACTCAGAGTTTAGCGCAATGTGGCGGGAATACGTTTCTATAACGACCAGAATATTTCCCGCATCAGGTTTATCAAACGCGCAGTGCATGGGATTCAGCCTGGAGGACATTTCACGATTGCTTGTCTCCAGAGAGCAGCCGCAACAGGCAAAACCCGAAATTCGACTACTGGCCAACGCGAAACTGGCGGATATCAAATCCATTAGGAGGATTTGTAAACCTTACGCAACGAAATACAGCTAGTGGTTAATTTATGCGCCGGCATCGAAGACGGCTGCCCAATTATGGAAGGGCTGGAGGATGAATTGTTTCGATAAAAATTTACCGAAAATTTCGAATAATAGGTTAATAAGTTTTTGCGATTATATTTAAAAGTTGATGGTATGAACCTTACGATCGGAAAACTAGCAACCCGGGCGGGTGTAAACCTCGAAACGATTCGTTATTACGAGCGGACCGGTTTAATCGTGCAGCCCGACAAACCCCCAGGTGGTTTTCGTCATTACGACAGCGCGATTCTCGAGCGAATCCTTTTTATCAAAAAGGCCCAGACCCTCGGATTCAGGCTGGACGAAATCAGGACTCTGTTGGAGCTTTCTGTCGGCCATTGCACCGAAATCCAGTCGATTGCGGAGGAGAAACTCGAGCATGTTCAGCAAAAAATACGGGATCTGGGACAGCTCGAGAGCGTACTGACAGACCTGGTCAAACAATGCCGGGCGAGAGCTGACAAGGCCGGTTGCCCGATTGTCGAGGCGCTGTTGCCAGGTGAAATCGACTAGTTTTTACTTGACTCCGTACTGAGGTACGGCATTTATACTTCAGGCATAGTAAATTTCGGAGATTACCATGCCTAAAGTACTCAATATCTTAACCCGGTTTGGCGACAAGACCGGCTCCTTCGGTGCGGTAATCGCCGCTATGGGTTGCTCCTTCTGTTTTCCCGCAATCGCCAGTTTCGGCGCCGCTATCGGGCTCGGTTTCCTGGCGGAATACGAGGGGATCATGCTGACCAAAGTGCTGCCTGCTGCGGTAATCCTGGTCCTCGCGGTCAATATTCTCGGTTATTTTCATCATCGCCAGTGGTATCGCACTTTACTGGGCGTGATTGGACCTGTCGCCATTTTGCTAATTCTGAACTTCTGGTTCGCCACCTACTGGCGCACCGATGCGATCTATTCGGCGCTCGGGTTGATGGTGTTGGTTTCGATCTGGGATATCTTCTGGCCGGCGAATCGCCACTGTGAGGTCGCGGAAGATAGCGGATCTGGAAGTGCGGGTACGCGGAAGGTGACGTCATGACCAGGGCCGTCGAGGCGAAAGGCTTTAAGGCCGGTGTTGACAAATCTGCGGGGTGCTGCGACTCCACCGCCACCAGAGACCAGCAGGGCAAAGTCGGTAGTAACCTGCATGTCGCCATTATCGGTACCGGATCGGGGGCTTTCGCCTGCGCGATCAGGGTAGCCGAGAATGGCGCCCGGGTAACCCTGATCGAGGACGCGGATGTCATCGGCGGTTGCTGCGTCAACGTCGGTTGCGTGCCGTCGAAGATCATGATCCGGGCAGCCCAACTGGCCCAGCAGCAACGAAGCAATCCTTTCGACGGCCTGGCGGACCACGCCCCTGAAATCGACCGAGCCCTGCTAGTGCGGCAGCAACAGGCCCGGGTGGATGAATTGCGTGTGGCCAAATACGAAAGCATTCTCGAAAGCAATCCCGACTTGAACCTGATTCGCGGCCGCGCGCGCTTCAAGGACGGCTCCACCCTGACCGTCGTCAAAAATGACGGGCAAGAGATTGAGGTCGGCGCGGATCGATTCGTGATTGCAACCGGTTCGAAGCCCAGCGTTCCGCCGATAGAAGGTCTGCGCGACACGCCGTACTGGACATCCACCGAATCCCTGTTCGCCGAACAATTGCCGAGGCACCTTCTGGTCATCGGTTCGTCCGTTGTTGCATTAGAGCTGGCGCAGGCGTTTCGCCGACTGGGCTCCGAGGTCACCGTTCTGGCGAGACATACACTTTTGTATCGTGAAGACCCGTTACTGGGGCAGGAACTGAAACGGGCCTTTGAAAATGAGGGAATCCGAGTAATGGAAGATACCCAGGCCAGTCACGTCGAATTCAGTCAGAACAAGTTCTCACTACTAACCTCGGCGGGCAATCTGGAAGGAGATAAACTCCTGATCAGCACCGGTCGCGGGGCCAATACGGCAAGCCTGAACCTGGATGCTGTTGGCGTCGAAACCGAAGGCAACGGTTCGATTATTATCGATGATCATATGAGAACCAGCACTGCGAATATCTATGCAGTTGGAGATTGCACCACGCAGCCGCAGCTCGTTTATGTGGCTGCGGCAGCTGGTACCCGGGCTGCGATCAACCTGACCGGCGGGGATGCCTCACTCGATCTTTCGGCGATGCCCGCGGTAATCTTCACCGATCCGCAGGTTGCGACCGTCGGGATGAGCGAAGTACAGGCGAAAGAACAGGATATCGAAACCGATAACCGGGTGCTGAATCTCGAACACGTGCCGAGGGCGCTCGCCAATTTCGATACAGACGGTTTTATCAAGCTCGTCATCGATGCGCAAAGTCACCGGATACTGGGTGCGCAGGTGATCGCGCACGAAGGCGGTGAAGTGATCCAGAATGCCGCGCTCGCGATCCGCAACCGCATGACGGTGGAGGATCTTGCCGACCAGCTGTTCCCGTACCTGACCATGTCGGAGGGATTGAAACTCTGTGCCCAGACTTTTGGCAAGGATGTCACCCAGTTGTCCTGTTGCGCAGGTTAGAATGAATGACCTGATAATTGGCTTGGGAACGGTGTTTTCAAGCCGTGGGAATCGTCTCATCGGTGGACTGATTTTCATGTTGGTTCTGCCGCTCTACCTGATGACGCTAGCGTCCGAATTAACCGGTGGCGTCATTTCGCCCGCAGCGCTCAAATATCTCAACGCCGAAATGATCATTTTTTCGCTAATCATGGCCTGCCTGCTTGCCCTGTTGCTTCCCGTTATGCTTTTCCTGTTGCGTCGAGGCCGCGGGATAACGAAATTCGCGGTGGCGGGCGGCGTGACGATCGGCGTTTTGACACCGTTGTTGTGTTGCTCGCCGATTCTGCCGTTATTCCTGGGATTCGTCGCCACTTTGTTCCCGGCCCTGGTCGAGATGATCGGCTGGAAACTGCAGAAATTTATCATCTCCAACACGACCGAAATTTACACTTTGGCGTGTGTTCTGCTGTTCATTGTGCT
>CAZYYM010000116.1:0-10452 GCA_964651385.1 uncultured Gammaproteobacteria bacterium
GTGTTTCTTTGCTATGCTAAGCTGTAGTAAAAGTCAGGCTGATCAATAGGAAATCCAATGCACAACGATGATGTAACGCTGAGCAGCTTACTCGCACAGGGGCCGGAACTCAGTTCCTTACCTGAGGTTTATTTGAGAGTGAACGAGCAACTCGACGACGACCGTTTCACCGCCCAGGATATCGGTGAAACAGTGCAAACTGACCCGGCTATTTCGACCCGAATACTGAAAATGGTTAATAGCGCATACTACGGCGTGACAAACAGGATTTCAACGATTTCACAGGCGGTAGCGTTGCTGGGTCGCGACCGCCTCAAGCAGATTATTATTGGTTCGGTTCTGGTAAATGTATTCAAAGACCCTGAACTGGATTCGTTTTCCTTGCAGGACTTCTGGCAACACAGTATCAAAACCGCGATTATCGCCAAGCAACTGGCTATTCAACACGATGACGTCAGTGAACCTGATGCACTGTTTATAGCCGGCTTATTGCATGATCTGGGTCGCCTGGTCCTGGCGAGCAAATTACCGATTCTGTTTGCCCAAATTGATATTAATAAGCGTAAACTGGGTTTAATTGGAGCGGAGCAGCAGGTGCTTGGTTTTGATCATACAGAACTGGCCGGGGCATTGATGACACAGTGGGATTTACCTGAGTTGTTGGTAACCTGCACCCGGTATCACCACGATAGCGAATATGCGCTCAGTTACGCCAGTGCCAATCGTATTATTTATGTCGCTAACCTGCTTAGCCGAAATATACCGCCAATAGACGAGGGAGAGGTGCTCGAACAGCTTGATGAAATCCAAAACTGGCAATTATTGGGAATTCCGCCCGAGCAAATTTGCTTTGCCTGCCAGTTATCAGAAGAACAGATGTTCGATGTCATGGAATCACTGGGGATGATTAATATGGAATTGTCGGCAGGTTAATTGATAGTTTGACCGTTTTCGAATGTCAGCCTATTTCTGTTTACCCAACTCTGACAAACCAATGCCTCCCAATACCAGGGTGAGTGCAGCAGCATGAAACAATTCGAAACTTTCACCAAGAAAAAATACTGCCATGATCGAAGCGAATACTGGAACCAGATTGACGAATACACCCGCACGACCGGGTCCGATCAGGGTAACGCTTTGAATAAATAATACCTGGGCCACTAATGAAGGTAGCAGGACCGCAACCAAAGCAACTATCCATCCAGTTTTAGTTGGCAGTTGTAATCCCTGTTGATAAGATTCCAAGGCGAGCATAGGTAAAGAGGATATTAAGGCTGCCGTCGCAATCAGCGTAAACAGACTCAGCGACGAAACGGCCGGGCGTCGGCTCAAACCAACTGAATAAGCCGCGTACAGGAAACAGGCCAGCAACATAAATAGGTCGCCTGTGTTTATCGACAGATTGAGTAGCTGGTCGGGATCACCTGATGAAGCAATGACACAGACACCCAGCAATGTGATGGCGATACCTACCATTTGAATCCGACTGATTTTGGCCTTGAGAAATAATAAACTTCCGAGCACAACAAAAACCGGGATAGCGCCCTGAATAATACCGATATTCACTGCGCTGGTAGTATGTGCTGCGATATAGAACAATGTATTAAATCCGGTAAAACCGATTGCCCCCATAAAAAAGGTATAGCCTAGATGCCGTCTTAAAATTTGCCAGTCGTAGATAACATATTTGCGGGCAAAGCTGATAAGAAACAATACTGCGCCGAGCCAGCGAAGGGTTACCAGCGTCATTGGTGAAATTTCGCCGACCGCGATCTTTCCGAGGATTGCATTACAGCCCCAGCACCAAGTGGTAATTATTAGGAACAGGTAAGCGCGTCGGTTGTCAGCAACAGAGCTGACCGCGCTAGCGGTGTGGTTCATAGCGATTTTTTCGAGTGTGTAAAACTTCGCGATGCGGGGTGTAGATGCCTGCCGATGCGATAATTAAAATGCCAACTGTCGTTTGTGGGATCGAGATAGTATCTGCCAGGCGCATCAGGGGAAAAGTGTAAAATGCCAGGCCCATCGCCGAGAACCCAGTAAGCGGACAATTGGCTGAAATCTCGCGAAGCAATAGAACGGTTGGTCAAGAATGTAATACCGGAAGCGTTAGACAGGCTGATGCAAGTATCGCATGGCTGTTTACTGATTGATATATTGACTACTCAAAATCAAATCGGCTGCCTTTTCGGCAAGCATCATTGTTGGCGCATTGGTATTGCCGGAAGTTACAGTCGGGAAAACTGACGCATCTATGACCCGTAAATGCCTCACGCCGTATACCTTGCATTCCGCATCGACGACCGCTTTTTTGGCATCGGGCCCCATCATACAGGTACTGGTAGGGTGGAACACGGTACCGCTACGTTGGCGGATATCATCGATTAATTCATCGTCTGATTCGACATTTAGTCCCGGCGTTATCTCCTCTTTGACAACCTGTCTTAAGGCCGGAGTCCTGGCCATCTGCCGTAGTAACTGGGCGCCTTCAAGCATTTCCGCAACGTCCTCTTCTTCGGATAAATAATTCGGTATAATAGACGGTGCTTTAAAGGGATTGGTTGAATTTATTTTCAAGTGGCCTCGACTCTTCGGCCGTAATTGACTAATGCAATTGAGCAAACCGGGATAAGGATCGGGCGCCATTAATGCACGCTCGCCCGGCAGCGCCGTGGTGTAGGTGATCGCGGCAAAATAGAATTGCAAGTTGGGTCTTGGCCGGTCGGGTTTACTCTTTACAAAACCGCCGGCCTGATTGACGCTTAAAGATAAAATACCACGTCGGGTGAGTAAATATTGCATGCCCGCGAGCAATTTTCCCCACCAGGGCGATAGTTGATTGTTCAATGTCGGAACATTCGATTTGTAAAAATGCGTGTAGGACAAGTGGTCCTGCATATTGCTACCGACCCCAGGTGAATGGTGGATAAGCGGGATATTGAAATCAAATAGAAGCGCCTGGGGACCGATGCCTGAAAGTTGTAATAGTTGCGGAGAATTGATCGAACCTGCACTCAGAATCACTTCTCGGTTTGCCATTGCAACCAGTGTTTTACCCCGTTGTATATATTCGACGCCGGTAGCGCAGCGATTTTCAAATAATATACGCGTGACCTGAGCGTGAATTTCGACCTGGCAGTTGCTACGATTCCAGGCAGGTCGCAAATAGGCTCGTGCAGCTGACATGCGCTTGCCGTCTTTTGTATTGATCTGGTAGAAGCCAACGCCTTCCTGATTTTCACCGTTGAAGTCCGGGTTATAGCAAAAGCCATGCTGTTTTGCCGCTTCGAAAAACCGGTGGCAAAGCGGATGATAGTCACGGCTGACATTGTTGACATAAAGCGGACCGCTATCACCTCGAAAGTCACTACCGCCTTCGGAACTGGTTTCAGATTTTTTAAAATACGGTAATACGTCCTGCCAGCCCCAACCGGGATTACCCATATCGCGCCAGTCATCGAAATCTGCTGCCTGTCCACGAATGTAGACCATTGCGTTTATTGAACTCGAGCCACCGAGCACTTTGCCGCGTGGCCAGTAACTGCATTGGTTGTTAATGCCGGGATCGGGTTCGGTCATATACATCCAGTTAACCGAAGGGTCATAAAATGTCTTACCGTAGCCTATCGGGGTCTGTATCCAGAATCGATTGTCGCTACCACCGGCCTCGAGTATCAGCACCGAATATTTGCCATTTTGGGTAAGACGGTTAGCGAGCACACACCCGGCAGAACCGGCACCGACGATAATGTAGTCAAATTGAGAATTCAAAGCGTCGTCTCAGCTGGATTTAGGAGCGGATTATAGCTGGAGGAATTACCGAGTAAATAACTAAATGGTTTCGTCAATTTACCAGTTATTGCATAATCATTGCTTTGCAATTACTGGAGCCACATTTGAAGTTCACTGCCGAAGAATTTCGTGCCTGGAAAAATAAAAAGGTAACCCTGCTCGGTATGTCCGGAGTGGGAAAGTCTTATCTTTCGACTATGCTACGGGGTAAACGCTGGTTCCATTATTCAGGAGATTATCGTATCGGCACGCGATATCTTGATGAACCGATTCTGGATATGATTAAGCAGCAGGCGATGAAGGTACCCTTTTTAAAAGAACTGTTTCGAAATGACTGGATACATATTCGAAATAATATAAAGGTCAATGATCTGGGGCCTGTGTTGAGTTTTGTGGGCAAACTGGGTAACCCGTCCAGGGGAGGTGTCGAACTGGAAGAATTTATCGAACGGCAGGCTATCTACCGACAGGCTGAAATCGATGCCATGCTCGATGTACCGATGTTCATCAAAAAAGCCCAGGAAATTTACGGCTACCCCCATTTTGTTAATGATGTCGGCGGTAGCCTTTGCGAACTCGACGAGGCAGGTGTTATCGAATCCTTGATTGATTGCAGTCTGATTCTTTATATCCAGGTGACCAATCAACGACAGCAGGATACGCTAATTGAACGTGCGCAAACATCGCCTAAACCATTGTACTATCGACCGGAATTTCTAACCAAATATTTACAGATTTATTTTAACGAAAGCGGGCTTGAATACGCGGCCCAGATCGACCCGGATGATTTCGCTCGCTGGATATTTCCACATTTGTTCTGTTCAAGGATTCCACGTTACGACGCGATAGCCCAACATGGCTATACGGTGACCTCGGATGAAGTGGCGCTGGTACGTAATGAAGATGATTTCCTCGCCTTGTTGGAAACCGCGATTGGGAGACAGCACTAATGCCACTGGTTGCGCATAGCGAATTACCGGCCTTCGACAAACTGGCCGCAGAAGGTGTCAGGATTCTGCAACCGGATGTGGCTTCCCAGCAGGATATACGGGAACTGCATATAGGATTACTCAATATGATGCCCGATGCTGCGCTGGGGGCCACCGAACGGCAGTTTTTACGATTAATCGGCGAAAGTAATCCTATCGCTCAATTTTATGTCCATCCGTTTACGCTTGATACGTTACCCCGTAGCGCTAAAGCGCGCGCCTATATCGATTACTATTATGAAAAATTCGATGACCTTCGAAAGCAGGGGCTCGATGCACTGATCATCACCGGCGCTAATGTTACTCAAGCCGATCTATCGTTGGAGTTATTCTGGGATTCGTTGATCGAAGTGGCCAACTGGGCGCATGAGAATGTAACATCGACTTTATGCTCCTGCCTGGCGACGCATGCTGTTTTGGAGTTTCGCTATGGTAAAAAGCGCGAACAGCAACCACAAAAAAAATGGGGTGTGTTTGAGCATCAGGTGGTTGATTTGTTACACCCGTTAGTAACCGATATTAACACGCGATTCAGTGTCCCGCATTCTCGCTGGAACAGCGTTTACCCGCATCAGTTTGTGGAGGCCGGTTTGCACGTTCTGGTTACCGGTGACGATGGTTGCGTACACCTGGCAACCAGTGCTGACGGGTTCCGTACCGTATTTTTCCAGGGTCATCCGGAGTACGATACCGTTTCGCTTTTGAAGGAATATAAACGGGAAATTATGAACTTTGTAAATGGCCAGTCGACCGCTTACCCACCTTTACCGGATTATTATTTTGGCGAGTTCGAATCCGCTATTTTGCGTGAGTATCAGTACCGGGCGGAAAACGCGATTTCGCGGGATCGAGAAATTCCGGAATTCCCTGAATCGCTAATTCTCAGGAATATTGACAATACCTGGCATGATACAGCCTGTTCGGTAGTCGGCAACTGGATGGGATTGATTTATCAAATCACCCACAAGAACCGTAGAATTCCATTCATGGATTCGGTAGACATTCAAAATCCGCTGAATCTATAGCCGGTTTGTACCGAACAGCATAATTTCCGCTTAATAAGAACCCCAGGAATCCTTTTTTCGCCAGCGAATACGGGTGACGACTATACCGAGTAAAAAAGCAACGAGCGAGACAGCAGCACCTCGAATAAACCAGTCCATCTGAGTGGAATCTTTGAGGCCGTCATTTTCATCGCTGAGTGCAAGTTTCTCCTCACGCAAAGTATTAACAATAGCTTCCAGGCGATCATTATCTTTAAGTATATTTAATGTGTTTTCTGAAGCAGCTCTGACTTTATCGAGTTCACTCTCCGATGCGAGTAGTGTTGTTTTAAGCGATTCGTTATCCGATTTTTCACTTTCTAAATCGGCTTTCAATTGGGTAATTTCTTCACCCAGAATTTCTAAGGATTGTTTTTGGTCATTACTTTTTAGCCGGAGTCGTTCGAGACGGGTACGCGCCGATGGAATATCATCGAGAAAACGGCTGAGCACATAACCCTTTTTTCCATCGTCAGATTCAACCAGCGAGTATTGTGTGGCCAGGTCTTCTTCCAAAACATTGACGACCTGACCGCTTTTCAAAACCTTGACGATGCTGTTAGCGGTGCTCGTACCGCTGCGCATGGTTACCTCGAACTGATCGGTAATATATTTATTAACTGCCCCGAATGCCGACACTGATACCAGCAAAAGTGTCGATACAACGAGTGATATCATTGATCGCGTAAATGGAGGCATTAGGTTCATTTGGAGTACACGCATAATATTGTTCAAAAAATTCTACCGATTACGGCTGGCAGGACAGCATTATTGACGGCATTTACCGCAGTTTCAACATTAAAGCAGGTTATTTGTTCTGATTCGAACCGAATGTGTGCGATCAATGTGAAATATTCCCGGGTGGATAGTATCAATGGAAACGGGAAACTGTGCTTTACAAGGTACAGGGGAGTTACTACAGTATTTCTGTAACCGATCAACCGGAAAGAAATCGATGGGTAATAATCAAGATGGCAGAAGAGATTTTTTAATCAATGCTTTAACGCTGGGTCTTTTTAGCGGTATCAATACTGCGGGTTTTGTCCAACCGGTTAATGCTTTGGGTAGATTGCCGGGGCGAATGCCTCAAGGGCGTTCGATATATAGGTTGGAAGGTGACGTCAAGGTCGATGGCAAAGTGGCGAACATTAAAACGCTGATCGGTCCGGATTCAAATATAGAGACTGGTAAAAACGGTGAGATTATTTTTGTGGTGGCTTCGGATGCATTTATTCTGCGCAGCAATAGTAAACTGGAGCTTGGCGCCCGTGGTTTGCTGGTTCAGGGCATGCGAATTATATCCGGCGCGGTTTTGGGCGTATTTGGCGAACGTAAGGCGGCGCATCAGGTAGTGACGTTGACCGCGACTATCGGAATTCGCGGCACAGGTATTTATGTCGATTCTGCACCCGATAAAACCTATGTCTGCACCTGTTATGGGCATACCCGAATTAGTGCGAATGCAGACCGTAATACCGTGAGAGACATTGTTACCACACATCACGATAAGCCGGTATATGTATTGCCGTCGGCTTTGCAGAATAATCTGATTATCCCGGCACCGGTTGTTGATCATACCGATAAAGAATTAAATTTAATCGAATCACTGGTTGGTCGGAAAACACCCTTCGGGGGAGCAGGGTACAACTATAATTGATATTAATTGATTTTTGCCCGATATTTTGACCGCGGGTGCAGCGAGGAGTGATCCCCCATTTTTGAATCCTGTCTGGTCTGGTACAATTGCAATTAATTTTTGAGTCTAGCGAGAATTCACTATATGTTAATCATTCCAGAAATTGAAATTCAACAGGGAGGTGTCATCACACTTTCCAATGCAGACGGTGGTGGAATAAAACATGACATTTCACCCCTGGAATTACTTCAACAATACCAGTCGGCCGGTGCGAAAATGGTGCAAGTTGTTGATGTTGACGCGGCTAGATCAGAACCTGAAAATAATGAACTTTTAATTAAACAGTTAATTAACGAAAGTGACATCCCGGTTCAGGTTGCTGGCGGGATTCGGACCTTATTCCAAATAAACGAATGGTTCGAGTCAGGGGCGGCACGGGTTGTTCTGGGTACAGTTGCGATCACCGATACCAACCTGGTTCTGGAAGCGGCAAACCGGCATCCGGGAGGAATCATCGTGCACCTGCCGACTAAAGATGGTTATGTCACTATCGACGGATGGAAAACTCAGACCGCTTTCAGGCCTCAGGACATTATCGTTGATCTGCAGATGACCGGTATCGCCGGTATTATCCACAAAGATACCGAACACTCTGACTATGAATTTTCTGAAACGCTGGCTTTGACGGAACAACTCAGTCACGAGGTTTCAATTCCCGTATACTCAAGCGGCACAGTGAAAAATCTCGATGATCTGGCCAGATTACACTTTTTGCCAAATATAAATGGCGCCATTATCAGTCATGCCCTGGTTACAGGTGTTTTTAACCTTGAGGATGCTCTCAAATTAGCGTCTCAAAAAGACAAATTAGTAGAACCTGATTCGATAACACGGAATGTCGAAATGGGTATGCACAAAAGTATTCGGGCCTATCTGGCGGCCTATAACAGCTCTCAGGCGAGTCGGGTTTGGAATATCGCTCTGCGCGAAGCCATTACCGATGTCAATCCCTATATGGAGGTTTTGATTCCTCAGGTCGATCTTGAGGTTGATCCAGAATCAATGTCGCCACGAGAAATACAGGCTTGCTACGAAAGAGAACTGGATAAATCTGATGTTTTGATTCTTCTCCTTGAGGGTGTGGAAAACAAGGCCTGGACCGGCTTCGAGTGCGGTTATGCAAGAGCGAAGGAGCAGTATATTATCGGTGTAACGTCAGAAGGCGAGATCAAAGGATTTAGCCAACTGCGTTTTGCGGCAATGTGCGATGAAATTATTTATTTCACGCCGAGTGACGATTTCAATAAATCTCACTCCGAAATCACACACCAGCTTGCGGCCAGGGTCATGCTTTTAAACGAGCAACTCGGTGAAAGTGATCACTGAACCATTGCTGAACCGTTCTCATCCGGGATAAAAGGCGTGATCAGGATTAACAGAGAAAATTCAGGGTTATCGAGATAGTGCAGACTTTTGCTGCGCATACGGCGATGTTCTTTCAGGCTGTGATTATTGAGTATACGGGTGTCAGCGATATTCGTTTGGGGCCATTGCGCCTGTTCGGGATTTTCAAGGGTTTGCTCTAACGACAACCTCGGGCGACGTAATACAAGATCGGCATAGGTATGCAGATAGCGCGACAGCGTGATTGTAATTTTGCCTTCCAGTTCGTAAATGGTTTGCTGGACGGAAACGGGTAAGGCCGTTTCGATCGTATTATCGGTGCCACTGCTATTATCGGAAAATTCGTTAGCGTCGCTATTTGCCAGATTCTCCACGTGAGAATCCATGGATATGTATTCGTTACCAAATTCTCGTCCGGCGCGAATCCATACAGGCATGGCCTTTCCCTTTTCGAGCCCGGGCTGACGCCAGCCCAGGTGTGCTAGCAACTCGTAATAAGGCGACTTTTCAATTTTTTCAACCTGGTCATGCAATTGCAATTGTTCCGATGCCAATAATTGATAGGATTTTTCGGCTGCTGCCGTAATACTTTCGGGCGAGGATAAATCGAGAATTGTCTTATCCTTAAGGGGAGAACTCAAGGGAAGGATTAATTCCTTGCCTTTGGGCCCCCGGAGGTTCTTAAAGATAATAACTTCAACATCGTAGTAACGTATTTCAGCTTCGTTTGTTTGAGCGAAGCCGGCATCGACGATCACCAGAGATAAACTGAACAGTAATAGTAGCCGAATAATCATAAATATTTCTCCTTCAACTAAATATCTAAGGGAGTAGCCAGTTCTTTTAACAAGGTTTCTATCTCCTGGAAACGGAGTTCAAGTTCATCATTTTGACAGATAATGCGCAAGGTTTGTTTGCCGTCAAAGCGATATTGTGCAGGATTTGACTGAATCAAACCGACAATTTTCATTGGATCAATATTGGGCTTTATATTAAAGACGATTTTACCAGACTGTTCGCCGATATCGATCTTTTCAATGCCCAGTTCTGTCGTCTGTAACTTGATTCGTGTGATACGAAACAGATGTTTTAACGGATCCGGTAGTAGGCCGAAGCGATCAATTAATTCCATTTGCAGCTCTCGCAGTTCATTATTGTCAGCGGCAGATGCAATACGTTTGTACTCGATTAATCGATGATGTATGTCAGGAAGGAAGGATTCAGGTATCAGTGCCGGCACATGGAAATCGACTTCGGAGGGTCGCATCAACGGCGCATCGAGATCCATCGGTAAATTTGATCTGAGTGATTTTACGGCACGCTCGAGTAGTTCCGAATACAGGGTGAAACCAATTTCAGTGATCTGGCCGCTTTGCTCATCTCCGAGTAATTCACCGGCCCCGCGAATTTCCAGATCGTGCGTGGCCAGGGTAAATCCAACACCCAGGTCTTCCAGTGATTCTATGGCTTCCAGACGTTTTTTAGCATCGGCGGTCATTGATCGTTCTGTCGGTACGATAAGATAGGCGTAGGCGCGATGATGCGAGCGGCCGACCCGGCCACGAATCTGATGCAATTGCGCCAGTCC
>CAZYYM010000117.1:0-3728 GCA_964651385.1 uncultured Gammaproteobacteria bacterium
AATAGCTAGCCCAGACACAGTGGACCAGTTTCTTGAAAATAGCGACATTCTTTTTCGACAATCAGCGCATGACGGGTATCCTCGACGAGGCTGCATCGACAGTTTCTCCATTTGAGGTTAGTGTCAATCAGGCTTCCCTCGGAATTAAGTGGTTAATCGAACGCGAAGTTTCGGGGCAAAACCTGCCAGCTACCAGTGAGCCGATCGAACTAGACCGAGTCAAGTTAGAGGCGCCTGTTCCCCGACCGCGTCGCAACGTATTTTGTGTCGGCAAGAACTACTATGATCACGCGCATGAATTTTCAAAAAGCGGATATGATTCCAGCGCCGCAAGCGGAGTAGTGCCCAGCTTCCCAATAGTGTTTTCTAAGGTGCCGGAGTCGGTTATTGGCCCTGATGATTGCATCGATTACGACCCGGCGGTTTCCGAGTCGATTGATTACGAAGTGGAATTGGCTGTCATCATCGGTAAGCCCGGGCGTAATATCAGCAAGGAACATGCATTAGATCATGTCTGGGGTTATACCGTGATAAACGATATTACCGCCCGGGATTTACAGGGGCGTTACAGTCAGTGGCTGATTGGAAAATCCCAGGATACTTTTTGCCCAATGGGTCCGATCGCGGTAACCCGTGATGAAATCGACCTCGCCGATACTCGCCTGAGAAGCTGGGTTAATAACGAGTTGCGACAGGATTCGAACACCCGGCTTTTGATATTTGATGTGCCGACGATTATCGCGACTATCGCCGAGGGAATCACCCTATTGCCTGGCGATGTTATCGCCACCGGCACACCAGCAGGTGTAGGGCTGGGTTTCGATCCTCCGAAATACATGAAGCATGGTGATATCGTACGTTGTGAAATTGCCGGTATCGGCTCTCTGGAAAACAGGTTACGAAGTCGAAAAAGCTGATCAGGTCGCGCTACTACGCAATGTCTTTTTATTCGTGCTCGAGTAAAAATCCCTGGTTATAATTTTCATGCCCGTGGTACCAATGATGTCGCGGCTGTATAAAGGAGGCTAGTAGATGAACTTGCTAAAAGGCTTGCTTGGAAATCCGCACGATTTAATTACCGGTGACTGTTGGCAAATTGCGGCAGGTGTGGTGATCGTGCTGGCAGGCTGCATCGCTTTGCTACAGAGCGGCATTGCTAAAATGGGCTTGACCAATGTTGTCCTCGGGGTCGTCATTATGGTCGTTTCCGCTTTTGTTATTTATAACGAGGCACGCAGCCATTAAAGATTACGGGTATTTTTTGATGGCTTATCGATAAATTGGGAATTGGGAATTGAAGGGAATTGGGGTTAAACATTGATAATATACCTATAAAAATACCGACACTTTAACCTCTAACAAAGCAAAAACGAAACACACATGCTCATTGATCATATAGGAATTGCGGTATCCGACTTCGATATAAGTAAAGCATTTTACTCGAGGGTGTTGGAACCATTAAATATTGAATTGGTGACGGAGGTGCAAGGCTGGGCGGGGTTCGGAAAAGATGGGAAAGCTGAATTTTGGTTTGGCCCTGACAAAATAATACAAACACCCATGCATATCGCATTTGTTGCTGAAAGCCGGGAAAAAGTAAATCGATTTTACGAGGTGGCTATTGCGTCAGGGGCTGTAGATAACGGCATACCTGGCGTAAGAGAAATCTATCATTCAAATTATTATGGTGCCTTTGTCCTTGATCCTGATGGTCACAATATAGAAGCTGTGTGCCATTGTGAATAAATTGCATAACCGGGCTCAATACGTTTCCGCTACCGCTCGACGAATCAGGTTCCAAAATATTGACTCGCCATGACCTCTAATAGAAAAGAAAGTATTTACACCTTGTTGAAAGGTATCGAAACGGGCGATCCGAATTCCGTTTCTGTTGTAAATGAAGACAAGTACATCCAGCACAATCCACAAACCCATGAAGGTAGCGAAGGGCTGGCTGAGCTATTTAGGCGCCTGTCTAAAACCTCTCCGACGGTGAATATTGTTCGAATTTTCGAAGATGGGAACTTTGTTTTCGCACATACAGAGTACGATTTTGCTACTCGAAATATTGGGTTTGAAATTTTCCGCTTTGAGGAAGATCAGGCTGTTGAACATTGGGATAATATTCAGAAAAGACTAGGGCCAAACGGCTCGGGTCACTCCATGGTCGACGGGGCAATAGAAGTTGCAGATCATGATGTGACAGAGAGTAACCGCAAGGTGATTGAATTATTTGTGGAAAATGTACTTATCGAGGGCCGTCACGACAAAATTGATGAGTACTTCAGTAAGGGAAATTATACAGAGCATAATCCGCACTTTTGCGATGAACTATTCGGATTACAAGCGAAGCTTCCCAGGCCTACAACGGCTGGTTCGAATCAGATTAATTATGAGCAGTGTCATCGTCTTTTGGCCGAGGGTAATTTTGTTTTGTCGGTTTGCGAAGGTCATACTGATCTGATTCCATTTTCTTACTTTGATCTTTACCGCCTGGAGGCTGGGAAAATTGTCGAGCACTGGGACACGACTGAAGCTATACCGCCTGAAGACGAATGGAAGAACAGCAATGGAAAATTCTAAACCAACCTCAACGAACCGGATTTCCAGCGGGCCGTGAATGGTTGTATAGCGATGATTAATGAATTATTGTTAAACATGGCAACACAATTTTTTAAAATATAGATATGTGTGGGCGCTTCTTCCTGGATAGTAACATCGGCGAAATTGTAGAACATTACAATGCCCCCCCACCGGATATATTCACCGCCCGATTTAATATAGCGCCGACTTCGCCCGTGCTGGCTCGCACCGATAAAGCCTTAACTTTGTTCCGCTGGGGATTAGTCCCGTCCTGGGCAAAAGATTTATCGATGGGCAATCGTATGTTCAATGCGCGAGCTGAAACAGTCGCCGAAAAACCATCGTTTCGGCAGGCATATCGACGTCGACGCTGTCTGATTCCGGCGAATGGCTTTTATGAGTGGCGCCTGGAAAACGGGCGCAAACAACCCTATTGCTGCCACATAAATCACGGTTTGTTTTCGATGGCGGGTATCTGGGAACTGTGGCAGGATGCCGAGGGTAACCAGTTACAAAGCTGCGCCGTGATAACGACTGAGGCAAAGGGGCATATGAGTGATATCCACCTACGAATGCCGCTCACTATCGATTCTGAAAATTATCAAAACTGGCTCGATTGTCACAGTGAAAAAACGGATATTGCCGATGAATTGATCCGGGAAAGTCGTCCGCAATATCAATATTATGCAGTGAGTACAGCCGTCAACAATGCGCGTAACGAAGGCAGGGACTTGATACAGCCGCTGGCATCGTAAATGGTTTATTCGACCTCGAGTCCACCGTTGCGAACGAGGCTATCAAGGCGATCATCGGTGAAAGTCTGTTCCAGTTTTGCTGCAGCCTCATCTACTGCCGCCTGCAAGTCCTTTCCGCATTTAGATTCTTCTCGTCGCCACTGCTCCAGGTAGGCGTCTGTCCCTGCCATTTTGGCGCGCATCGCGGCCTTGTCTATGGCCTCGGCAAATCGTTCGCTAAGCACCATTTTGGCATTCTCGCGGCGCTCTTTGGCGATTACCTGAGCCGGAATGTCGCGCCAGTATACCGTGGTTAATTTGGCCATTTTTTTAATCAATTAGATGATACGGGCAGCGAGTATAATGAGCCTTTTTGTTTTAATCCAGCGTTTTTACCATCACAATAATACC